>NZ_AP027737.1:2703451-3006903 GCF_030296695.1 Agromyces mangrovi
CATCGAGGGAGCCCGTTGGGGCCTCGGGCTCGATGCGGCGCCGGGAACGCCGGCCGTCGCCTGGGCGCTCGGCCTCGGCACGGTGGCGGCGGCCGCCGCCGCGACGGCCGCGCGCATGCTCCGAACGGGCGCGCCCGCCGGCTCTCGGCTGCGGCGCACGCGCTGGCTCGCCGCCCCTGCCGTGCTCACGGCGGCGGCCGGCGTCTGGCCGACGATCGAGCCGGCCTGGTCCGCGATCTGGACGATGTGGGCGCTGCTTCTGGCGCTGCTCGTCGTACTGGTGGTCGCGGCCGACCGGGCGATCCGCGGGGGCACGTTCCTGCCCCCGGTGTGGTTCCTGTTCGCGGTCGCCTTCGTGACGGCCGTGGTCGCCTGGAGCCCCCGCGAACTCCGCGTCGAGTGGTTCTCCCTCCCACTCGGAGGCTTTCTCGTGCTGGCCGGGGCGCTCGGGCTGCGGGCTGCCGCCGGCGGCTCCGACGGGGAGCTCCGGTCCCTCTCTTCGTGGCCCGCAGGCCGGGCCGGCTCCTGGCCGCTCCTCGCGCCCGGCATCGTCGTGACCCTCAGCGCCTCGGTCGCGGCCACCTACACCGACCCGCAGACTTGGCGGGCGATCCTCGTGATGGTGCTCGCGCTCGCCGCGATCCTCGTCGGGGCGAGCCTGCGGCTCGCCGCCCCGTTCGTGATCGGCGTCGTGGTGCTGCCGATCGAGAACGTGCTGGCGTTCCTGGTGCAGATCGGCCGCGGCATCGAGTCCATGCCGTGGTGGATCACCCTGTCGGTGGTCGGCGCGGTGCTGCTCATCATCGCGGTGACGTACGAGCGACGTGCGGGCGAGAGCGCCGGGTTCGCGGCACGACTCGGCGACCTGCGCTGAGACGTGTGCCCGCCCCGTAGCCTCGCGTCCGGGCCACACCCTCGCTGAGGGCGACTCCTTGCGCTGAGGGCCGAAGCTTCCGCCCTCAGCCCGAGGAACGGCCCTCAGGCGGTGGGTGGTGTGCGCGAGGCCGCCCGCCACGCCGCGATGAAGGGTGGGAGGTGCATGGTGAGCGTCGCCCAGAACACGTCGTCGTTCATCGCGCGATAGCCCGAGTGGGAGACGATGTTGCGCGTCGTCGCGATGCCGCGTTCGACCTCTGTCGGCACCTCGCTGAGGAACGGTCGGAACTCGTCCTCCTCGAAGAGTGCCGCGGTGCGGATGATCGCCATCGAGCCGGACGCGTACGCCGGGGAGTTGTGCTCGAACGCGGCGCGCCCACCCGCGGTCGCGTGGCGCAGGAACGTCTCGATCGCGTCGAGGCTCTCGCTGAATCGCGCGCGAGCAGCTTCGAGTGCCGAGGCATCCTCCCCGGTCCGTGGCCGTCGCACGAACCGGCGCTCGCGGCTCTCGTCGCTCACAGCACCACGAGTTCGGCATCGTCGAGGAACGCTGGGCGGCCCGCATCGTCGACCACGACGTCGACCGGGAAGCCGGTGAGCGCCTCGACGGCGTTCTGGAACATCGCGATGTCGAAGTACCCGCGCTCGTCGTCGACGCGGGCGAGCAGGTCGATGTCGGAGGTGAAGTGGTCGGTGCCCCGCGCAATCGAGCCGAAGACCCGGATGTCGCGAAGACCGTGGCGCTCGCCCGCCGCGACGATCTCATCAGCCGACTCCTCGAGCGAGAGGCTCGGCCGGTAGTCCGCTGCGCGGAGCAGCCGCTCGAGGACTTCCCCGCTGACCACACGCCGACCCGATTCGATGGCTGCGACGTTGGGCTGGCTCATGCCGGCGGCGCGCGCGAGTTCCGTCTGCGACATGCCTCGGTCCGCGCGCGCGGCGGCGACCAGCGCGCCCGCGCGCGCAGTGTCGAACCGATCGGCCATGGACCATACCTCCGTGATATAGCCTAGCTCTCGATGGAGAGCGTCACCAAGAATCGCCAGTCGGTGGCCACCTTGCGCACGCTGATCGCGCGCGCCTACGGTGCCGACCGCGTGCCGACCGGCGACGAGTTCGCCGACGAGATCACCGAGGGATGGTTCAACGTCGCGTACTGCATCACGCTGGGCGACGGGGAGCGGGTCGTGCTGAAGATCGCGCCGCCCGCCGGCGTCGCCGTGCTCACGCGCGAGGTCGGCATGATGCGCGCCGAACTCGAGGCGATGCGGCTGGTGTCGACCCGCACGTCGGTGCCGGTGCCGCGGGTCGACCACATCGACCTCACGCACGAAGTCGTCGACGCCGACCTGTTCTTCATGGAGTACGTCGACGCCGACAACTTCGGGTTCGCAGCCGCCGACGGCCGGCTCAGCGCCGAGGTGGTGGCGACCGCCACGCGCGAGCTCGGTGCCATGAACCGGGAGATCAACTCCATCGTCGGCCCGCACTTCGGGCCGCTCCTCGGCCCAGGAGCGGCAACGTGGCGCGAGGCGTTCACCACCATGGTCGAGGACACGCTCGTCGACGGCGAGCGGGTCGGCATCGACCTCGGACGGCACCCCGATGCGTTCCGGGCGGTGCTCGCCGACCATGCCGACGCGCTCGACGGCGTGACCGTGCCGCGCCTGGTCGAGGTCGACCTCTGGACCAAGAACTCGATGATCCGCGACGGGCGCATCGTCGCGATCCTCGACCACGAGCGCGCGATCTACGGTGACCCGCTGATGGAGGCGGGCCTGACCGGGCTCGACATGCCTGCATTCGGCGATCCGTCCGACTTCATGACGGGCTTCGGCCTCGGCGCACTCGACGCCGACCAGCGCACCCGACGTCGCCTCTACTCGCTCTACCTGGCGCTCATCATGGTCGTCGAGACGAAGTATCGCGGCCACACCGACACCGAGGTCTACGACTTCGGCCGCCGTGAGCTCGACGCCCTGATGGAGCGGTTCGCCGCCGGCGAGGGATAGCGGAGCCTGCCGGGCGAGGGTCGCGGGCCAAGGCGCCAGAGGTCTGTGGAGCACTCACGGTCGAGCCGATTGCTCGTCAGTAGCATGCTCGGAGTTCCGGCTACGCGGGGACGCTGATCATCGCGCAACGAGTGATCGCGCGGAGCGCATCGAGGAGTGCACGCCACATGGCCGAAGTAGAGATCACGTCAGAGGAGTTGCTGCGCCGCGTCGACGAGTGGGGGCGGCGAGACAATCTCGATCAGTACGGATTCGTCGGCGGCCGGTTGACGCAGGGCTGGGCGACGCGGGTCGTGTCGACGATCCGCGGCAGCTACACCGACAAGGTGCTGTTCCACACCTCCGAGCGCGACCGGCGCGGCATCGGGGTGAGCGTCGGCGGGTCGGTGCGAGTGATCGCCCGCACGCAGTTCGACATCGTCGATCCGCTCGGCCCCGTGATCGTCTCCGACCGCGTCCTCCCGGCAACCATCGACGACCCGGTCGAGTGGGTGTCGTGGGCCGTCGACGCGATCGAGACGGCCGAGCAGCGCGACGAGGGCCGCCAGCCGCTCCCGGACGACGCCTTCTGGGAGCTCGTGCACGAGTTGGGCGGTGAGGTCGGCGAGGCGTCCGCGGAGCGGCTCGCGCGCCTGCTCGCAGACCTCTCCGATCACATGCCCTACGACTTCATGGATGCGCTCGATCGCAAGCTGTTCGAGCTGGACGCGCCCGGCAACACGGTTGGTCTCACCAGCGACCCGACGGAGATCGACCACGATGCGTCGCTGATGTACCGCTGCGAGATCATCGCCCGCGGTCGTGCCGCGTTCGAAGCCCATGTCCGCGACCCGCGGCCGGGCGTCCCGGGCGTCGACGGGCTCTCGACTCCGGAGCTGCTCTACGTCTACGAGGACGCCACGGGTCAGCCGCTCCCGGTTCGGAGTTGGCCGATCTCGACCGGGACGAATCCGCAGTTCTGGCCCGATGCCGAGCCGCTTCGCCCGTCTCGCAGGCGCGTCGACGACCGGCCCGCGCCCGGCCCGTTCTCCGCCCGGGTGCAGCTGGAGAGCATCTTCGGCGGCGGCAAGAGCGGATGGCCGCGCGGCTTCGTGGCGTTCGTCACGGGGCCGAGCCACGTTCGCGAGTTGCTCGGCAGTGTCGTCGACCACACGGAGGAGGGGCGCAGCAGCAGGTGTCCACGCTCATCGGGACGCGCCTGGCTGCGGGGGAGACGATCAACACCGTGATCGTGACCGACGACTACGGCACCATCGCGAGGGGTCAGCCGATCGTCACGCTGCGCCGCCCGAGCAGGCTGGACATGGACGACTTCCTGTCGAGGTTCCACCGCGGGGAGCGCGTGGGCTAGCGACGCGCATCGCCCCTGTTGTGCGGAAGCCGGCTGTGGGAGGATGCGCGCAGGAGCGCAGCGGTCGCCGTTCGACCGCTCCGGGGCGGGGCGTCACCTCGACCCGAGGACGTCGCGACGACATGGCACAGGGGCTCGCGCGACCGACCGCTTCCTCGAGATCAAGGGAGATATCGATGGGTACGGAGAACCTCGCGATCGTGGTCGGCTCGTACGACGATGCATCCGCTGCATCGGACGACTACCGGGCGCTTCGCAACGGGCAGGACTCGGGCGGCTACGAGATCAGGGGCGCGGTCGTGCTCACCCGCGACAAGGACGGCGGGGTGCGGGTCGAGGAACACGGTGACAAGACGGTCGGTCACGGCGCGGCCTGGGGTGCCGGCGCAGGAGTCGTGGTGGGCCTGTTCGCGCCGCCGCTGCTCGCGGCGACGGCGGTGGGCGCCGGCATCGGCGCGATCCTCGGCAAGATCCGGAAGAACCGCGACGAGAAGCAGTTCGGCGTCGACGTCGACGAGTACCTCGCGCCGGGCACGTCCGCGGTCGTCGCCGTGGTCGACGACAAGTGGGCCGACAAGGTCGAGAAGGCGCTCATCCGCTCCGAGAAGCGCATCAACAAGGCGATCGACTCGGACGACTACGAGAAGCTTCGCAAGGCGATCGACGACTCGGCCGACGACATCGTCGAGCAGCTGAACGCGTAGACGGGAAAGCGGAGCCAGAAGTCCGGAAAATGGCGGAGGATAGGGGATTCGAACCCCTGAGGGCTTGCACCCAACACGCTTTCCAAGCGTGCGCCATAGGCCACTAGGCGAATCCTCCAGGGCGGGCGTGAACCCGGCCGCCGACCATCCTAACCGACCACCGGCCTCCGGCCCGCATCGAGCGGGACCGGGGTCCGGGTGAGCGGATGCGCCGTTCGCCCTCGGCACCCGCTTGAGCTCGCGGTACCCTGATTCCATGTCACTGCTCGAGCGCATCGTCGTGGACCCCGATGTCGTCCACGGTCGCCCGGCGATCCGCGGGACGAGGGTGCGCGTGTCGGACGTCCTTGCGCTCCTCGCCGCCGGCGCGCCGGAGTCGGAGATTCTCGAGGACTACCCGTACCTGACCGCCGAGGACATTCGTGCGTGTCTCGAGTACGCCGCCGCGCAGGCCGACCACACGATCGTGCTCGCGTCCTGACGGTGCGCTTCCTCGTCGAGGACGGCAACAGGCTCATCGAGTTGCGCTGATCCGGTGATCGAGCGGCGCCCGAAGACACAGGGCGAGCGGATGCGACGAGCTATCGCAGCGCGCCCACCGCCTCGCCCACCGTGGTGTCGCCCGACACGAGGTCGAACTGCCAGCGCACGCCCGCGCCCGACACGAGCAGCTCGGCGATGACGGCGGCCACGTCGTCGCGCGGAATCTCCCCGTACGAGACCGACTCGCCGATCGTCACCGCACCCGTCGCGGGCTCGTTGGTCAGGCGCCCGGGGCGCACGATGGTCCACTCGAGCGAGGTCTCGCGCAGCCGGGCATCCGCCTCGCTCTTGGCCCGCAGGTAGATCTGGAAGATGTCGTCGGAGTCGGCCTCGTAGCGGTCCGCGCTCATGGCCGAGATCTGCACGAGGCGGGGCACGCCGGCCTGCACGGCGGCGTCGGCGAGCAGCACGGATGCGTCGCGGTCGACGGTGCCCTTGCGCTCGGGCGTGCTGCCGGGGCCGGCGCCCGCCGCGAAGACCGCGGCGTCGGCGCCCGCGAGCACGCGCGCGAGCGCGTCGGCGTCGGTGGACTCGAGGTCGAGCAGCACGGGCTGGGCGCCCGCGGCCACGACATCGGACTCGTGCGACGGGTTGCGGATGAGGGCGACCGGCTCGTGCCCGGCGTCCGCGAGACGACGCTCGAGGAGCAGGGCGATCTGGCCGTGGCCGCCGGCGATGACGATGCGCATGCCGCCAGTCAACGACGCGCCCGCCTCGCGCGCAACCGCCTCCGCCTTCGGCGAACAGCACGCTCCGGCTCGGGTAGACTGGTCCTCGGCTCCCCGCGTGGCGCCATCCAGGCCAACTCCCCCAGGGCGGAGACGCAGCAAGGGTAACCGGGCTCTGGCGGGTGCGCGGGGAGTCTTCGCATGTCCGGGCGCCTTCGAGCACACGACGACGGATGCCCCGGGGCATCCGCTCACTCGCCCTGACGGCGCTCCGGCCCCGCCCTGTCGGCCCGCGCGGAACATCCCTAGGCTGGAGCCGTGGCGCACAGCATCTACATCGGATCGGCTGAGGGAAACACGGGGAAGTCGACCATCGCGCTCGGCGCGGTCGACACCCTGAGCAGGCGGGTGGGACGGGTCGGCGTCTTCCGTCCGGTCGCCCGATCGACGAGCGAGCGCGACTACGTGCTCGAGCTGCTGCTCGCGCACGAGGCGGTCGACACGGGCTACGACGAGGCGATCGGCGTGCGCTACGACGACGTGCACGCCGACCCCGAGCGGGCGCTCGCCACCATCGTGCGGCGGTACAAGGCGGTCGAGGCCGGGTGCGACGCCGTCGTCATCGTCGGCTCCGACTACACCGACGTCGGCAGCCCCACCGAATTGAGCTACAACGCCCGCATCGCCGCGAACCTGGGCGCCCCGATGCTGCTCGCCGTCGGCGGGCGCATCCCGCAGGACACCGACGACGGCGACCGCCTCGGCTACGTCGACGCGCGCACGCCCGCCGAGGTCGCCCAGCTCACCGAGCTCGCGCTCGAGGAGCTGCACGACGAGCACGCGACGCTGCTCGGCATCATCGTGAACCGCGCCGACGAGGAACGGCTCGACGAGGTCGTCGCCGCGGTGCGCGAGGTCGTCGGCGAGGTCGCCGACCCGGCCGTGTGGGCGATCCCGGAGGACCAGTACCTCGTCGCCCCGACCATGGGCTCGATCATGACCGCGGTCGACGGTGCGCTGTACGCGGGCGACCCGCAGCTGCTGAACCGCGAGGCCCTCGGCGTCGTGGTCGCCGCGATGAGCCTCGTGAACGTGCTGCCGCGGCTGATCGAGGGCTCGGTCGTGGTCATCCCCGCCGACCGCGCCGACGTGCTGCTCGGCGTGCTCACCGCGCACTCGTCGGCGACGTTCCCGTCGATCTCGGGGGTCGTCCTCAACGGCGGGTTCGAGCTCCCCGAGCAGATCGAGCGCCTGGTCGAGGGCCTGCACACCGACCTGCCGATCATCCGCACCGACCTCGGCAGCTACGACACGGCCGTGCGCATCACCCATACCCGCGGCCGCCTCGCCGCCGAGTCGCAACGCAAGCGCGACACCGCACTGCGCCTGTTCGAGCACCACGTCGACACGGCCGAGCTGCTCGACCGCCTCGACGTGAGCCACGCCGACGTCGTCACCCCGCTCATGTTCGAGTACGGGCTGCTCGAGCGCGCCCGCCAGGCCGACAAGCACATCGTGCTCCCCGAGGGCGACGACGACCGCATCCTCCGGGCCGCGGCCACGCTGCTCGCGCGCGGGGTCGCGCGCCTGACCATCCTCGGCGAGTCGATCGAGGTGCGCTCGCGCGCACTCAGCCTGGGCCTCGACATCTCCGGCGCCGAGGTCGTGAGCTCCCATGACGCGGTCCTGGGCATGAAGTTCGCCGAGGAGTACCACCGGCTGCGCCAGCACAAGGGCATCTCGCTCGAGCAGGCGCGCGAGACCGTCACCGACGTCTCGTACTTCGGCACGATGATGGTGCACCTCGGGCTCGCCGACGGCATGGTCTCGGGCGCAGCCCACACGACGGCGCACACCATCCGCCCGTCGTTCGAGATCGTGAAGACGAAGCCCGGCGTCTCGGTCGTGTCGAGCGTGTTCCTCATGGCGCTCGCCGACCGCGTTCTGGTCTACGGCGACTGCGCCGTGAACCCCGACCCGACCGCCGAGCAGCTCGCCGACATCGCGATCTCGTCGTCGCAGACCGCCGCGCAGTTCGGCGTCGACCCGCGCGTGGCGATGCTGTCGTACTCGACGGGCACGTCGGGCGCCGGCGCCGACGTCGACAAGGTGCGCACGGCGACCGAGCTGGTGCGCGAGCGCATGCCGCACCTGCTGGTCGAGGGGCCGATCCAGTACGACGCGGCGGTCGACGCGGCCGTCGCGGCGAGCAAGCTGCCCGACTCCGCCGTGGCGGGGCGCGCGACGGTGTTCATCTTCCCCGACCTCAACACCGGCAACAACACGTACAAGGCCGTGCAGCGCTCGGCCGGCGCCGTTGCGATCGGCCCTGTGCTGCAGGGCCTCAACAAGCCCGTCAACGACCTCTCGAGGGGGCGCTCGTGCAGGACATCGTGAACACCGTGGCCATCACCGCCATTCAGGCGGCCGAAGCGGATGCCCCGGTGGCGTCGTGACCCCGATCCTCGTCGTCAACTCCGGCTCGTCGTCGTTCAAGTACCAGCTGATCGACGTCGAGGAGTCGCGCACGCTCGCGTCGGGGCTCGTCGAACGCATCGGTGCCGAGACCGGCGGGCGTGCGAAGCACACCGTGCACCCGGCATCCGGCGACCCCTCGACCACCGAGCTCGAGCGCGAGATCGCCGACCACACCGCCGGGTTCCAGGTCATGCTCGACGCGTTCGCCGCGCACGGCCCGGCGCTCGCCGACCACGCGCCGATCGCGGTCGGCCACCGCGTCGTGCAGGGCGGCGCGCGCTTCTTCGAGCCGACCGTCATCACCGACCTCGTGCGCATCAACATCGACGAGCTCTCGGCGCTCGCACCGCTGCACAACCCGGCGAACCTCGCCGGCATCGTCGCCGCGCAGCGCGCGTTCGCCGACGTGCCGCACGTGGCCGTGTTCGACACCGCGTTCCACCAGACGCTGCCGCCCGCCGCCTACACCTACGCGATCGACGCCGAGGTCGCCGAGAAGCACCGCGTGCGCCGCTACGGCTTCCACGGCACCTCGCACCGGTTCGTGTCGCGCGCCGCCGCGGAGTTCCTCGGACGACCGGTGGGCGAGCTCAAGCAGATCGTGCTGCACCTCGGCAACGGGGCATCCGCCTGTGCCGTCGACGGCGGCCGCTCGGTCGAGACGAGCATGGGCATGACCCCGCTCGAGGGGCTCGTCATGGGCACCCGCTCGGGCGACATCGACCCGGCCGTGCTGCTGCACCTCTCGCGCCGGGCGGGCATGTCGATCGACGAGCTCGACACGCTGCTCAACTCGCGCAGCGGCATCCTCGGGCTGTCGGGGCACGGCGACATGCGCGACCTGCACGCCGCGATCGACGCCGGCGACGAGCGGGCGCAGGTGGCGTTCGACGTGTGGGCGCACCGGATCCGCGGGTACGTGGGGGCGTACGCGGCCCAGCTCGGGCGGGTCGACGCGATCGTGTTCACCGCCGGCGTGGGGGAGAACGACGACCGGGCACGTGCCGCGGTGCTCGCCGGGCTCGAGGGGTTCGGCGTCGTGCTCGATGCGGCCCGCAATGCCGAGCGGGTGCCGGGCGCGCGGCGCATCTCGGCCGACGATTCGCGCGTCGAGGTGCTCGTCGTGCCCACGAACGAGGAGCTCGAGATCGCCCGGCAGGCGCACGAGGTGGTCGCGGGCTGAGCACGGCGAGCGGATGCCCCTGGGCGACCGCCCCGTACCGATAGCGTGTCCGGTGTGGAGCGCAGCCTTCGAGATCGCATGCGACGTCGTCGGCGCGCCGACGAGTCGACGAGCCAGCTGCCGTTCTGGGTGGGCCCCGCGATCGCGCTCGTACTCGTGCTGATCGTGCAGGCGCTCGTGGTGAAGCTCTACGCGGTGCCGAGCGGGTCGATGCAGGAGACGCTCGACGTCGGCGACCGCATCCTCGTCGAGCGCATCGTGCCGACGCCGCACGAGCGCGGTGACGTCATCGTCTTCGAGGCGACGCCCGAGTGGGGCAGCCTCGGGCCCGTGACCGACGTGTTCGACGGTGCGCTGCGCG
This sequence comes from Agromyces mangrovi, assembly GCF_030296695.1. Classification (NCBI taxonomy): domain Bacteria; kingdom Bacillati; phylum Actinomycetota; class Actinomycetes; order Micrococcales; family Microbacteriaceae; genus Agromyces; species Agromyces mangrovi (ex Wang et al. 2018). Next base: position 2,713,628 of record NZ_AP027737.1, read on the forward strand.
TGATCGGCACCGTCACCGGACTCGGGCCGGGCGCGCCGTACTCGCTCGTCAAGCGCGTCATCGGGATGCCGGGGGAGGAGGTCGCGTGCTGCGATGCCGAGGGCCGTGTGACGGTCGACGGCGAGCCCCTCGACGAGCCGTACCTCTTCGAGGACCCGCCCTTCGAGGCGGGCTCCCTCGACTGCACGACCCAGCCGATCTCGACCCGCTGCTTCGGGCCGATCGCCGTGCCCGAGGGGAGTTCCTGGTGCTCGGCGACCACCGCGGGTCGTCGGCCGACTCGGTCATCGCGTGCCGCGGCGCCCCCGAGGCCACCGCCTGCGCGAGGTTCGTGCCCGAGGAGAACGTGGTCGGTCTCGCGTTCGCCCGCGTCTGGCCGCTGACCCGCATCGGCCCGATCGACTGACCCGTCTCGTGTCCGAGTCCGCCCCTCCGCGCCCCGCGCGCCCTCCATTTCCGTCTGAGGGCGATTCCTTGAGCTGAGGGCGAAAGCTTCGGCCCTCAGCCAAGGAATCGCCCTCAAGCGCCGATCGTGTGCCGGCCGTGCGGCGGCGGCGCGAGTTTCGGCGCGCTCAGCGTCGCCTGCGCAGGCGACCGAGGCCCACGAGCACGCCCAGGACCAGGCCGGCCGCGGCGATCGCCAGCGCGATGCAGGCGAACACGAGGTAGCGGATCTCGGTCGCCTGCCCCTCCCAGCCCCGGCTGTCCGACCATGCGAGGCTGACGCGCACCCACACCGCCGCGACTACGAGCCCGAGCAGCGCCACTCCCGCCCCGAGCAGCCAGCGCATCAACGTCCGCATCGCGGCCCGCCTCCCTCCAGCCTGCGAATCAGAGTCGCGCATGGATGATCTCGGCGATGCCGTCGGGGTAGAACGGGTGGGGTGTCTCACGGATCGGCACCCAGCGGACCGGGCTGCCCTCATCGAGCACGTGCAGGCGGGCGTCGAGGGGGATCCGGTCGATCTCGTCGGACTCGACCGCGTAGACGTGGGCGATCTCGTGGCCAGGTCGTCCCTCGTACGTGAAGATGTTCTGCACGACGTCGAGCAGCTCGACCCGGCCCAGTTCGACGCCGAGCTCCTCGACGAACTCGCGGCGCAGTGCCTGCTCGGCGGTCTCTCCGAACTCGATGCCGCCGCCGAGCGCGCGGTGGAACGACGCATCCTTTACGCGATCCCTCCCGTCGAGCACCAGGACGTGCCCGTCGCGAACGGGGAGCCCCACGGCTATGTTCCGGATCGTCGGCATGGGAGCGATGCTAGTGCGGACGAGCACCCCGGTCCGCCGGCGCACGGAACCTGCCTGAGGGCCGTTTCTTGTCTGAGGGCGAGAGCTTCAGCCCTCAGCCCGAGGAACGGCCCTCAGACAAGAAACGGCCCTCAGGCGTGATTCGGCGCAGGCTCAGGCGGGCGCGGAGAGCCGTGCCGCGCGCGCCTCGAGGTACGCGTCGAGCGCCTCGCGGCTCGTGCGCCGCGGCACGTAGCCGAAGCGCGCCTTGAGGGCGTCGTTCGCGAGCACCGGGCGGTAGCGCAGGAAGTCGAGCTGCTCGGGGCCGTGCACGGTCAGCTTCAGCGCGTGCCCGACGCGAAGGCCGAGCGACAGCACCCACGCGGGCAGCCGCAGCGTGCGCTTGCCCATGGCTGCCGCGATCTCGCTCACCGTGACGACGCCGTCGCCCGCCACGTTGTACGCGCCCGCCGGCCCTCCGCCGGCGACCGCGTGCACCATCGCGCCCACGACGTCGTCGACCCAGGCGAATACGAACGGGCTCGCCGCGCCGCGGATCTCGAGCGGCCGGTCGGCCTCCCAGAGCGCAGTGATCTGGTTGCCGACGGTCGGCCCGAGGATCGTGCCGATGCGGAAGATCACCTGCTCGAGCTCGGGGTGGGAGGCCCGCGCCTCGGCGAGCAACTCCTCGACCAGGCGCTTGTGCCGCGAGTACGGGAAGGTGTCGTTGCCGCGCAGCGGGTCGGTCTCGCGCAGCGGCATCGGGTTGTCGGCGTAGTAGCCGTAGGCAGCACCGCTCGACGAGACGACGACCCGCCGAACGCCCGCCTCGAGGCACGCGTCCAGCACGTGACGCGACCCCTCGACGTCGACCGCGTACTCCTGCTCCACCGTCGTCGCGGCCCCCGGGTTCACGATCGACGCGAGGTGCACCACCGTGTCGATGCGGTGCTCGCGGAACTGCGGCGCGAGCGACCCGGGCGACGTCACGTCGCCGTGCACGACCACGGCGCCCGGCACCGGCGCGCGCGGCGGCCGCAGGTCGCCCGAGACCACGACCTCGACGTCGGGGTGCGCGGCGAGCGCCGCCACCACGTTCGACCCGAGGAATCCGCTGCCACCGGTCACGTAGACCCGGCGACCACCAGACACGGCGGCGCTCACGCGGTCACGCCCGACGAGGCATCCGCCGCCTGCTTCTTCTTCGTGTGCCGCGCCCAGAGGCTCGCGACGACGAGGCCGGCGACGATGTCCCAGATGCCCCACCAGCCGGCGACGATCGCCATGCCGCCGAGGCCGCCGAAGAACGTGAAGACGAGGCCGAGGCCGAGGCCGGCGTTGCGGATGCCGACCTCGAACGTGATGGCCTTGCGCTCGCGCACCGCCAGGCCGCCGACGCGGGCGCTCGCGTAGCCGATCGCCAGAGCGATCGCGTCGTGCAGCGTGACGGCGAGCAGCACCACGCCGATCCACGCGATGAAGTACTCGAAGTTGCCGACGAGCGCGGCGACGATGAAGCCGAGCAGGCCCAGCAGGCTCACCCAGCGCATGGTCGGCTGCACCTTCGCGGCGAACCGCGGCCACACCGTGCGGATCGTGAGCCCGAGCGCGAACGGCAGGCCGATCACGAGCAGGATCTCGAGCATCATCTGCCAGCCGTTCAGGCTGACGGCGCGCATGAGCTCCGAGCCGGTCGGGTGCAGGTTGCCCCAGAACGACAGGCTGAGCGGCAGCAGGAAGATGTAGAGCACGTTCGCGACTGCGGTCATCGAGACGCTGAGCGCCACGTTGCCGCCCGAGCGGTACGTGAGCACCTGCGACACGTTGCCCGGCGGGCAGCACGCGACCAGGATCATGCCGAGCGCGATCGAGCCCTGCACGTTCAGCAGCAGCGTGAGGCCGAAGGTGATCGCAGGCAGCAGCACGATCTGCGCGATGAGCGCCACGATCATCGGCTTCGGCGCCTTCGCGACGGCGCGGAAGTCGTCGATCGACGTGTCGAGTGCGATGCCGAACATGATCAGCCCGAGCACCACGCTGAGCGCCACGAGCGAGCCGGGCGCGAAGTTCAGCATCACCTCGTCGATGTTCATGCGCGTGCTCCGGCCTTGGCGGCGGCCCGGGCAGGGGCGGTGACGGATGCCGCTGAGCCGGTCGTCCCACCCGCCGCATCCGCAACCACCGAAGGCGCCTCCCCGAACGCCGCGAGCGAGCGGCGCACCACGCGCCGGTACGCGTCCTTGTTCACGTAGTACGACATGCGCTCGAGCGCCAGGTAGTGGTACCCGCCGGTGAGGTCGGGCCACTGCCCCGAGGCATCCGCTCGCAGCTTCGCGGCCTTGAGCGGGTCGCGCGCATCGGCTGCGAAGTACGCGGCGACGAGCTCGGCCTGCTCGGCCCGGCCCTGCCAGCCGATGCCGGATGCCTCGATCATGCCGAGCACCGCGAGCCCGTTGAAGCTCGGCGGGAAGATGTTGAGGTAGAGCTTCGGCGAGAAGCCCTCCCAGTTCAGGTCGGCGCGGTCGACGAATGGGTAGTCCAGCGTGTAGCCGGTGGCGAGCATGATCAAGTCGTAGTCGCCGTGGGTGCCGTCGCGGAAGTGCACGCGCTCGCCGTCGAAGCGCTCGATGTCGGCGCGGATCGACAGGTCGCCCTGTCCGAGGTGGTTCAGGATCAGCGTGTTCACGATCGGGTGCGACTCGTACAGCTTGTAGTCGGGCTTCGGGAAGCCGTAGCGGGTCGGGTCGCCCGTGAAGGCGCGCAGCACGGGGGTGTCGACGGCCTGCTTGATGCGGGCGGGCAGCGGGCGCCCCTGGTTGAGCGTGTCGCTGGGCTTGCCGAACAGGTAGCGGGGCACGAAGTAGTAGCCGCGGCGCACCGACATGTCGACGGATGCCGCGCGGTGCACGGCGTCGACCGCGATGTCGCAGCCCGAGTTGCCGGCGCCGATGATGAGCACGCGCTTGCCCTCGAAGAGCTCCGGATGCTTGTAGGCGCTCGTGTGCAGGATCTCACCGGTGAACTCGCCGGGGAACGTGGGCACGTTCGGGTGGGCCAGCGTGCCGTTGGCGATCACGACGCCCGTGTACTCGTCGGTCGTCTCGCCGTCGGGGCCGGTCGCGTGCACGAGCCAGCCGCCGTCGGGCGTGCGCTCGACGCGGTCGACCCGCGTGTCGAAGCGGATCAGCTCGCGCAGGCCGAAGTGTTCGGCGTAGTCGTCGAAGTAGCGGCGCAGCTCGCGGTGGCTCGGGTAGTCGGCCGTCGAGCGCATCGGGAACTCGGCGAACTCGGTGGTCGTGCGGCTCGAGATGAGGTGCGCCGACTCGTACATCGTGCTGCGGGGGTTGTCGATGTTCCAGAGCCCGCCGACGTCGGAGGACGACTCGTAGCCGACGACGTCGAGGCCCCGGCGCTGCATGGCGCGGAGGCCCGCGAGGCCCGACGGGCCTGCGCCGATCACGGCGTAGCGGGGAGTGGTGGTGGGCATGGGGTGGTGCTCCTTCGTACCCGCGACGCCGTTGGGGGTACGCGGCGCCGCGCCCGCACAGCATACGCGAGCGCCGCTCGGGATTCGAACCGCCGTTCGAGGCTGGGGAGGGGGTGCGCGGGCGGTTCGGAACCCGGCCCTCGTGTCGTGGGCGCCGACTAGTCTGGTCGCGTGGTCACCGCCCTCTATCGCCGCTACCGGCCCGAGACGTTCGCCGAGATGATCGGCCAGTCGCAGGTGACGGAGCCGCTCATGACCGCGCTCCGCACCGACCGGGTGAACCACGCCTACCTCTTCTCCGGCCCGCGCGGGTGCGGCAAGACGACGTCGGCGCGCATCCTCGCCCGCTGCCTGAACTGCGCCGAGGGCCCCACCGACACCCCGTGCGGCACGTGCCCGAGCTGCGTCGAGCTCTCGCGCTCGGGCGGCGGCTCGCTCGACGTGGTCGAGATCGACGCTGCCAGCCACAACGGCGTCGACGACGCCCGCGACCTGCGCGAGCGCGCGGTGTTCGCGCCGGCGCGCGACCGGTACAAGATCTTCATCCTCGACGAGGCGCACATGGTGACGCCGCAGGGCTTCAACGCGCTGCTGAAGCTCGTCGAGGAGCCGCCCGAGCACGTGAAGTTCATCTTCGCGACGACCGAGCCCGAGAAGGTGCTCGGAACGATCCGCTCGCGCACGCACCACTATCCGTTCCGCCTCGTGCCGCCGGGCCCCATGCTCGAGTACGTGCAGCAGCTCGCCGACAGCGAGTCGGTGCAGGTCGACGCCGGCGTGCTGCCGCTCGTGGTGCGCGCGGGCGGCGGCTCTCCGCGAGACACGCTCTCGCTGCTCGACCAGCTCATCGCCGGCTCCGAGGGCGACCGGGTCGACTACGAGCGCGCCGTCGCGCTGCTCGGCTTCACGCACGGCGCCCTGCTCGACGAGGTCGTCGACGCCATCGCCGCTCGTGACGCCGCCGCCGCGTTCGCCGCCGTCGACCGGGTGATCCAGACCGGGCAGGATCCGCGCCGCTTCGTGGAGGACCTGCTCGAGCGCCTCCGCGACCTCGTCGTCGTCGCCGCGTCGACCCCCGAGGGCGCGGCCGCGGTGCTCCGCGGCATCCCCGAGGACGAGATCGCCCAGATGGGCCGCCAGGCAGCGACGTTCGGCCAGGCCGAGCTCTCGCGCACGGCCGACATCGTGAACGCCGCGCTCACCGAGATGACCGGGGCGACCTCGCCGCGCCTGCACCTCGAGCTCATGCTCGCCCGCGCCCTGGTGCCCTCGAGCGACGACAGCTCCCGGGGAGCCCTCGCCCGCGTGGAACGGCTCGAGCGGCGGGTGGGGGTGACGGATGCCTCCGGCGACCAAGCCGCACCGCACGCCGCCGCCGACGCGCCGGCGCCCGCGCCGCGCCCCGCGCGCGCCGAGGCGCCGTCGCATCCCGCGCCCGCGCCCGCGCCCGCGCCCGCCGAGCCCGCCTCGTCGCCGGCTCCGGCGCGTCCGGCCGCATCCGCGGCTGCCGAGCCTGCTGCGCCCGCTCCCGCAGAGCCGGCACCGACCCCGCCCCCGGCCCCCGCGCCGAAGCCGACCGGGCCGGTGACGCTCCAGCAGATTCGCGACGAGTGGCCGCAGGTGCTCTCGGCCGTGCAGGCCGTGCGCCGCAGCGCCTGGATGGTGCTGTTCACCGCGCAGGTGCGCGAGTTCCGCGACGGTCGGGTGCTCGTGCTCGGGTTCCCGAGCCAGAGCGACGTCGAGCAGCTCAAGCAGCCCTCCGCGCCCGGCCAGGGCGTGGGCGACCTGCTCAAGCGCGCCGTGCACGATCGCCTCGGCGTCGAGGTCGCCCTCATCGCCCGAGTCGACGGTGCCGACGAGCCGCGAGCCGCGGCGCCTGCCGCCGAGCCCGCCCCGGCGCGGGTCGCGGAAGCGCGAACGGCCACGAGCACTCGCGCCGAGCGACCTGCTCCCAAGTCCGCACCGCCGAGCGCCCCGGCGAAGTCTGCGCCGCCGAAGCCGCGCGACGCGCCCGTCACGGCCGCGCCGGTCGACTCGTGGGACGTCGTGTCGATCCCATCCGACGACGACGCCCCGCCTCCCGACGACGAGGAACCGGCGCTTCCGCCCGACGATGCCGCGCCCGAACCGGCCCCGGCACCCGAACCGTCTCCCGCTCAGGACGCCGCTCCTGCGCCGGACCCGGCACCCGCGCCCACGCCCGCGGCGCCCACGCGGCGCCCCGAGGCATCCGCCCCCGCCACCCGCGGCGGAGCGCAGCGCTACGGGGAGGCCGTCGTACGCGAGGTGCTCGGCGCCACCTTCATCGAGGAGCAGCAGCTGGGCGAGCCGCGCTCCGGCACGGTCGGGGGAGCTGAGGATGTACGAGGGCATCGTGCAGGACCTCATCGACGAGCTCGGCCGCCTGCCCGGCATCGGGCCGAAGTCGGCGCAGCGCATCGCGTTCCACATCGTGCAGACCGAGAGCTTCGACGTGTCGCGGCTCGCCGAGATCCTCACCGAGGTGCGCGACAAGGTGCGCTTCTGCGAGATCTGCGGCAACGTCGCCGAGCAGTCGACGTGCGCCATCTGCCGCGACCCGCGCCGCGACCCGGCCGTCATCTGCGTGGTCGAGGAGGCGAAGGACGTCGTCGCCATCGAGCGCACCCGCGAGTTCCGCGGCCGGTACCACGTGCTCGGCGGCGCGATCAGCCCGATCGACGGCATCGGCCCCGAGGAGCTCCGCATCCGCCAGCTCATGGAGCGGCTCGCCGACGGCGTCGTGCAGGAGGTCATCATCGCGACCGACCCGAACCTCGAGGGCGAGGCGACGGCGACCTACCTCAGCCGCATGCTCACCACCCTCGGCATCCGCATCACCCGGCTCGCCTCGGGCCTGCCGGTCGGCGGCGATCTCGAGTACGCCGACGAGGTCACCCTCGGCCGCGCCTTCGAGGGCCGCCGCGTCGTCAGCTGACCTGCATCCGCCCGTTCAGCGGTCGAGCTGCAGGCGGTGCCACGCGAGGGCGGTGAGTGCGCCGAACCCCAACGGCACGATCGCGACGAGCGCGAGCTGACCCGCCGAAACGGTCCCCGGCTCGATCGCCCAGAGCGCCGGCGCCGTGAACGGGAACCACGCGCCGACCCCCACGACGGCCATGACCTGGCTCACCACCACGATGCCGATCGTCGTCGCGATGCCCGGCAGCAGCCCGCGCCCGAGCGTCGCCGCCCACGCGGCGGGGGTGGCGATGCACCCCGTGAGCAGGCCGAGCAGCACCTGGCGGCCGAGGGCTGTGGCGGATGCCTCGTCGAGCGCGCCCGTACCCGAGACCGCGCCGACCAGCCAGACCGCCGCCCCGAGCACGACCGCGGTCGCCGCCACCCAGGCGAGGAAGACCACCAGCTTCGCCACCGCGACCGCCGCCCGCGACACGGGTAGCGCGAACAGTCCGGCCACCGTGCCCTCGGCGAACTCGCGCCCGAACAGCCAGCTGAGCGCGACGCCCATCGCCACCAGCGCGCCGGCGCTCGTCACCTGCGCGGCCATGGCCGACACCGCAGCCCACCCCTCGAGGTCGGCGACGATGCCGAGCTTCGCGACCACCTGCGGGTCGCCCGCGCGCACCGCGAGCGTCATGCCGCCGACGATGAGCGCGAGGCCGACGACGAGCAGCAGCGTGGTCCAGCGCAGCACGCGCGACGCGAGCGCCTTCCGCGCCTCGACGCCGAACGCCACGCCGATCACGACGCGCGCTCCACGTCGTCGGCGAGCACCAGCTCGAAGAACTCGCGCTCGGGGTCGCGGCCGCCCGGCTGCATCCGCCCGATGATGCGCCCCGCGTTCATGACCGAGATGCGGTCGGCGACTCGCGCGACCTCGTCGAGGTGGTGGCTGGACACGAGGATGCCCGCGCCGGCGTCCGCACGCCGCCGCAGTGCCGAGCGCAGCATCAGCACGCCCGAGGGGTCGAGCCCGTTGCCCGGCTCGTCGAGCACGATCGCTTCGGGGTCGTGCTGCAGCGCCGCCGCGAGGCCCACGCGCTGCCGGTTGCCGAGCGAGAGACGGCGGGCGAGCACGTCGGCGTACGCCTCGAGCCCGAGCTCGACGATCGCCCCGTCGACGACCGCTGCGACCTCGGCCCGCGCCACCCCGCGCAGCCGTGCCGCGGCCTCGAGGTTCGCCCGCGCCGTCAGCTCCGGGTACGTCGGCGGCGTCTCGACGAGGTGACCCACGCGGGCCCAGGCGTCGCGCCCGGCGCGCGAGAGCTCGCCGCCGAACAGGCGTACCTCGCCGCGGTCCGGCCGCAGCATGCCGAGCAGCAGTCGCATGAGCGTGGTCTTGCCGGCCCCGTTCAGCCCGACCAACGCATGGATCTCGCCGGGCTCCACCGTGAGGTCGACCCCGTGCACCCCCGCGCCGCCGCGATAGACGCGGTACACACTGCGCGCCTCGATCGCGGCAGGGCTCGTCACGACGACGCCCCCGATCGCTCCGGACGCGCATCGCGCCCTCGCATCCGGCCGCCCAGGGGCATCCGCTCGCTCACTCGTCACATGTTCCTCACCCGCACCCCCGCTCGCAACACCCGAGACCCGTCGAGAAGCTGCGTTCCCGGCGCTGGGAACGCAGCAATTCGACGGGTCTGGGGCAACGCAGCGGGCCGTCGTCACATGGACGGGCCCGTATGCGGGCGACCGTATGATGGTCGCGGCGAATCCCGCCGACGCAATCCACCCGGGAGTACCAGCACCGTGAGCCTGATCGTGCAGAAGTACGGCGGGTCGTCCGTCGCCGACGCGCAGAGCATCAAGCGCGTGGCGAAGCGCATCGTCGAGACGCGCAAGGCCGGCAACGACGTGGTCGTCGCCGTGTCCGCGATGGGCGACACGACCGACGAGCTGATCGACCTCGCCAACGAGGTCACGCCGATCCAGGCGCCGCGCGAGCTCGACATGCTGCTCACGGCCGGGGAGCGCATCTCGATGGCGCTGCTCGCCATGGCGATCAAGGCGATGGGCTACGACGCCCGCTCGTTCACCGGCAGCCAGGCCGGCATGATCACGGATGCCACGCACGGCGCCGCCCGCATCGTCGACGTCACCCCGGTGCGCCTGCGCGAGGCCCTCGACGAGGGCTCGATCGTCATCGTCGCCGGCTTCCAGGGCTTCAGCCGCGACACCAAGGACATCACGACCCTCGGCCGCGGCGGCTCCGACACGACCGCCGTCGCGCTCGCCGCAGCGCTCAGCGCCGACGTCTGCGAGATCTACACCGACGTCGACGGCATCTTCACGTCCGACCCCCGGGTCGTGCCGCTCGCCCGCAAGATCGACCGCATCACGAGCGAGGAGATGCTCGAGCTCGCGGCATCCGGCGCCAAGGTCCTGCACATCCGCGCGGTCGAGTACGCGCGCCGCCACGGCGTGACCCTGCACGTCCGGTCGTCGTTCAGCAACAACGAGGGCACCATCGTCTACGACCCGACGAGCCTGCCCGAAGGGGAAACCATGGAACAGCCCATCATCTCCGGCGTCGCCACCGACCTGAGCGAGGCCAAGATCACCGTCGTCGGCGTGCCCGACGTGCCCGGCGCCGCCGCGAAGATCTTCCGCATCGTCGCGAAGACGAACGCCAACGTCGACATGATCGTGCAGAACGTCTCGGCCGCCGCGACCGGCCGCACCGACATCTCGTTCACGCTGCCCAAGCCCGAGGGCCAGGGGCGCTCACCGCGCTGCGCAACGAGCAGGACGAGCTCGGCTTCGAGAGCCTGCAGTACGACGACCAGATCGGCAAGCTCGCGCTCGTCGGCGCCGGCATGCGCACCAACTCGGGCGTCTCGGCGAAGCTCTTCGAGGCGCTCTACGAGACCGGCATCAACATCGAGATGATCTCCACCAGCGAGATCCGCGTGTCGGTCGTCACGCGCGCCGACATGGTGAACGAGGCGGCCCGCGCGGTGCACACCGCGTTCGGGCTCGACAGCGACATCGAGGCCGTCGTCTACGCCGGCACGGGCCGCTAGGCCATCGACACGAGGACAATGGGAGCCATGGCAGCAAGCAACGCAGTGCACATCGGCGTCGTCGGCGCGACCGGCCAGGTCGGCAAGGTCGTGCGACGACTGCTCGAGGAGCGCGACTTCCCCGTCGCGTCGATCCGCTACTTCGCCTCGGCGCGGTCGGCGGGCACGACCCTGCCGTTCCGCGGTGAGGACATCGTGGTCGAGGACGCCGCGACGGCGGACCCGACCGGCCTCGACATCGCCATCTTCTCGGCCGGCGCGACCCTCTCGAAGGCGCAGGCGCCGCGGTTCGCCGAGGCCGGCGTGACGGTCATCGACAACTCGTCGGGCTGGCGCATGGACCCCGACGTGCCGCTCGTCGTCAGCGAGGTCAACCCGCACGCCATCGACGAGGCGCGCAAGGGCATCATCGCGAACCCGAACTGCACCACCATGGCCGCGATGCCGGTCATGAAGGCGCTGCACGAGGCCGCGGGCCTCGAGCGCATGGTCGTCTCGACCTACCAGGCGGTCTCGGGCGCGGGGCTCGCGGGCGGCGAGGAGCTGCTGGAGCAGGCGAAGGCCGCGATCGAGCAGGACACCCTCGGCCTCGTGCACGACGGCGCCGCCGTGACCATGCCCGAGCCGGTGAAGTTCCCGAAGCCGATCGCGTTCGACGTGGTGCCCCTCGCCGGCTCGATCGTCGACGACGGCGACGAGGAGACCGACGAGGAGAAGAAGCTCCGCAACGAGAGCCGCAAGATCCTCGAGCTGCCGGGCCTGCGCGTCGCGGGCACCTGCGTGCGCGTGCCGGTCTTCACCGGGCACTCGCTCTCGATCGCGGCCGAGTTCGCCAACCCCATCACGCCCGACCGTGCCCGTGAACTGCTGGCGGATGCCCCTGGCGTGGCGCTCTCCGACGTGCCGACGCCGCTCGAGGCGGCCGGCAATGACCCGTCGTACGTGGGCCGCATCCGCCAGGACCAGTCCGCGGTCGACGGCAAGGGCCTGCTGCTGTTCATCTCGAACGACAACCTGCGCAAGGGCGCGGCGCTGAACGCGGTGCAGATCGCGGAGCTCGTCGCGGCGCGGCAGGCGGTTCCCGCCGGCGCCTGAGTCGCTGGGGCGGGCGGGCGCCCGGCCTCAGTCGGCGTCGGGGTGGAGCATCCGCCCCGCGATCTCGTGGTGCGCGAGCCTGCGCAAGGCGAGCACGACGGGCTCGTAGAGCGCGGTGCCGAGCACGGTGTACTCGATGGATGCCGCGGGGTCGTCGCCGGGCAGCCGGTCGAGGTCGTACCGCGCGATGTCGTGCAGCGAACGCGCGTACGCCTCGAGGCGCTCGTCGCTCATCGGCAGTCCGGCGTCGGATGCTGCGGCCAGCGCCTGCTCGAGCTGCGCCATGCCCGCGTAGGTCGGATGCACCCGCCAGCGGAGCCGCTCCATGGCCTCGCGCGCGAGCGGGTAGGGGTCGGCGTCGCCGGGATCGGGTGCGGTCGTGGCCGGGGGAGCGCTGACACGGCGCATCCGAGTGTCTCGTAGAGGTCGTCGCCCGGGTCGTCGACGAGCTCGAGGATGGTGCGGGCCTGCTGGAGGCTGAGCCCCACCGTGCCGGTGAGCGCGCGGACCAGCCGCACCCGGCGCACGTGCGTCGCGTCGTAGTCGGCCTGCGTCGCCCCGCGTGCCTCGCCCGCGTGCAGCAGCCCCTCGCGCAGGTAGTACTTGAGCGTCGCGACGGGCACGCCCGTGGTCGCGCCGAGCTCGGAAATACGCATGCATCCCCTTGTGTTGGGTAGTGGAAGTATCCAATACTGGATACCACCACTATCCAACCATGTCGGGAGTCGTCATGTCCTCCGAAACGCTGCTGCTCGCGGGAATCCTCCTGCTCGCGCTCGTCACCGTCGAGTCCGGCGGGTACTTCCTCACCCGGGTCGTGCGGGGCCACGCGCCCGCGAACGACCTCCAGAGGGGTTCTTCCGCGCCGGTCACGCGCACGCGGCCGTGCTGCTCGTGCTCTCGCTCGCGATCCTCGCGATGATCGACGCGGCGCCCTACGAGGGCCTCCTCGCGTGGTTCGCCCGCACCGCGGTGCCGATCGCGGCCATCCTCATGCCCGCCGGGTTCTTCCTCTCGGTCACCGGACGCGACCCGGCCAAGCCGAACGGCCTCATCTGGCTGCTCTGGGCCGGCGCGATCGTGCTGACGGCGGGCCTCGTCACCGCCGGGGTCGGGTTGATCCTCGCGGCGGTCGCCGCGTGAGACGGGCGGGTGCCGCCGACGGGCGCCGCCCGGGGGCATCCGCTCGATTCGGGCACGGGGCCCGCGCTCATTAGACTGTGCGTCGTGCAATCCGAGGAGACCGTCGACGTCGTGCTGATCGGCGGGGGCATCATGAGTGCCACCCTCGCCACGCTCATCCGGGAGCTGCAGCCCGACTGGTCGATCCTCGTGCTCGAGCGCCTCGGCAAGGTCGCGCAGGAGAGCTCGAACCCGTGGAACAACGCGGGCACCGGCCACGCCGCGCTCTGCGAGCTGAACTACATGCCCGAGCAGGCCGACGGCACGGTCGACCCGGCCAAGGCCGTCAGCATCAACGAGCAGTTCCAGGTCAGCCGCCAGCTCTGGGCCCACCTGGTCGGCACGCGTGCGCTGCCCGAGCCGTCGAAGTTCATCAACCCCACCCCGCACATGACCTTCGTGCACGGTGCCGCGAACGTCGAGTACCTGCGCCGGCGCTACGAGGTGCTGAAGGACGAGCCGCTGTTCGCGGGCATCGAGTTCACCGACGACATCGACGTCATCGCCGAGTGGGCGCCGCTGCTGGCCAAGAAGCGCAACCCGCGCCAGAAGGTCGCCGCGACGCGCATCGTCTCGGGCACCGACGTCGACTTCGGCGAGCTGACCAAGCTGCTGTTCGCGCACGTCGAGTCGCACGGCGCGACCATCCGCCTGAACCACGAGGTGCAGGGCATCAAGCGCCGCAAGGACGGCTCGTGGCGCCTCAAGGTGCGCCACACGGTCGGCAACAACCCGCACGTCGTGAACGCGAAGTTCGTCTTCGTCGGCGCCGGCGGCGGTGCGCTGCCGCTGCTGCAGCAGTCCGGCATCCCCGAGATCCGCGGCTACGGCGGGTTCCCCATCTCCGGGCAGTTCCTGCGCACCCGCAACCCCAAGATCGTCGCGCAGCACGACGCCAAGGTGTACGGCAAGGCCGCGGTCGGCGCCCCGCCGATGTCGGTGCCGCATCTGGACACGCGCGTGGTCGACGGCGAGGCATCCGTCATGTTCGGCCCCTACGCGGGGTTCACGCCCAAGTTCCTCAAGCGCTCGACCTGGTTCGACCTGCCGTTCTCGGTGCGCTGGCACAACCTCGGCACCATGCTCCAGGTCGCGTTCCGCAACTTCGACCTCGTGAAGTACCTCCTCGGCGAGCTCCTGGCGAACCGCGAGCAGAAGATGGACGCGCTGCGCGTCTTCATGCCCACCGCGAAGTCGCGCGACTGGGAGCTCATCACCGCCGGCCAGCGCGTGCAGGTCATGAAGCACGACCCCGAGAAGGGCGGCGTGCTCCAGTTCGGCACCGAGGTCATCACGGGCGCCGACGGCACGATCGCCGGGCTGCTGGGTGCATCGCCGGGTGCCTCGACGGCCGCGCCGATCATGTTCGACGTGCTCAAGAAGTGCTTCCCCGAGCGGTGGGATGCCTGGGAGCCGATGATCCTCGTCATGGTGCCGAGCTTCGGCTCGCGCCTCTCCGACGACCCGAAGAAGGCCAAGGCCTCGCTCGCGCGCACAGCGAAGGCGCTGCAGCTCCCCGCATAGTCCGCGCGTCGCTGTGGGCGTGCTACAGTCGCCTCCGTCATGAAGTGAGCACGCCACGACCGTCCCGCGCCTGAGGCGCCGTCGACGCGTGGTGTGCGCTCCACTCGCTGATCGCTGATCGCTGATCGCGGTTCGACGGTCGCGCGCCACCCTCGACGGCACGTGCCCGGCGGGAATCCTCGCTCCCGGGCCCACGCTCCGGGACCTCGCCGGAGGGGTCTCGCATGACCGTACGCATCCACCATTCCGACCACCTGCGCGCCGACGGCCTGTCGGTCGCCTTCGCCGACCGGCGGGTGTTCGCCGACGTCTCCCTCTCGGTCGCCCCGGGCGCCCGCATCGGCCTCATCGGCGAGAACGGGGCCGGCAAGTCGACGCTGCTGCGACTGCTGCGCGGCGGGGCGGATGCCTCGGGGAGCGGCACTGCCGACGGCATCGTCACCCGGCCGGCCCGCACCGGGCTGCTGCTCCAGGAGGTGCCGTTCGCGCCCGACCAGCCGATCGACGCGGTGCTCGAGGACGCGCTCGCCCAGGTGCGCGCCATCGAGCACGAGCTGGAGGCGGCGGCCGCGGCGCTCGCCGACGGGTCGGCCGCACCCGCGGGCTCCCGCGCGTCCGACCCGGCATCCCGCTACGCCGGCGCCCTGGCGGCGGCCGAGCGCGCCGACGTCTGGAGTGCAGGGTCGCGCCGTGACGCGCTGCTCGATGGGCTCGGGCTCGCCGGCGTGCCGCGCGATCGTCGCCTCGGGAGCATCTCGGGCGGCCAGCGCAGCCGGCTCGCGCTCGCCGCCCTGCTGCTCGCCCGGCCCGACGCCCTGCTTCTCGACGAGCCCACGAACCACCTCGACGACGATGCAACCGGGTTCCTCGCCGCGCAGCTGCGCGCGTGGCACGGACCGGTGCTGTTCGCCAGCCACGATCGCGCGTTCCTCGACGAGGTCGCCACGGGCCTCGTCGACCTCGACCCGACGGTCGGGCCCACCGGCAGCAGTGGGGCCCGCGCCTTCGGCGACGGCTTCAGCGCGTACCTCGACGTGCGCGCCGCCGACCGCGCACGGTGGGAGCGGCGGTTCGCCGACGAGCAGGCCGAGCGGATCCGCCTGCGCGCCGTCGTCGCCGAGACGTCGGGGCGGGTGCACCGCGACCGGCCGCGTCGCGACAACGACAAGTTCGTGGGGCACTTCCTCGGAGCGAGACAGGATGTCGCGGTCGCCCGACGCATCCGCGACGCCGAGGGGCGGCTCCGCGACCTGGAGCGCGATGCAGTGCGCCGGCCGCCGTCGCCGCTCGCGTTCACCGGCATCCTCGGTGGGGCGCACGCGCCAGCGTCATCGGGGCCGCTGCTCCAGGCCGACAGGGTCGGTGTCGACGCGCGGCTCGACGCCACGTCGCTGTCGCTCGCCGCCGACGCGCGACTGCTCCTCACCGGCGGCAACGGCTCGGGCAAGTCGACGCTGCTCGGGCTGCTCGCCGGTCGCATCGCGCCCGACCGGGGCACGGTGCAGCGTCGTCGCGGGCTTCGTCTCGGGCTGCTGGAGCAGGACGTGCGGTTCGCCGACCCTGCGGCCTCGCCCCGCACGATCTACGAGGTCACGCTCGGCGAGCGTCGCGCCGAGCAGGTGCCGCTCGCCTCGCTCGGCCTGCTGCGTCCGCGTGACGAGTCGCGCCCGATCGGCGCGCTCTCGGTCGGCCAGCAGCGCCGGCTCGCGCTCGCCTTGGTGCTCGCCCGGCCGCCGCACGCGCTCCTGCTCGACGAGCCCACGAACCATCTCTCGCTCGCCCTCGCGACCGAGCTCGAGGACGCGCTCGGCACGTTCCCGGGCGCGGTGGTGGTCGCGAGCCACGACCGGTGGCTCCGGAGGCGCTGGACGGGGGAGCGGCTGCACCTGACGAGTGGGCGCGTGGCGGAGGCATCCGCCTGACCCTTCCGGCCCGCAGTGTGACGTGCGGCGCGTCCGGCTGGCGTTCGGATCGAACATGTGTTCGAATGTCGGCATGCGCTGGAACGGTCAGGAACTCGGGGTCGAGGATGCCGCGGCGCTGCCCGGCCTCGGCAGGCTCGACGGGTTCGTGCGCAGCGTGCAGACCCCCGAGTTCGCCGGCATCACCTTCCACGAGGTGCTCGCGAAGTCGGCGTTGAACAAGGTGCCGGGCCCGAGCCGCATGCCCTTCGGCTGGACCATCAACCCCTACCGCGGCTGCAGCCATGCCTGCGCCTACTGCCTGCATCCTGAGACACTGATCCTGATGGCGGATGGTCGACACAAGCCGCTCTCGTCGATCCGCATCGGCGATCGCCTCATCGGCACCGAGCGCCGCGGCGCTTATCGGCGGTACGTGGAGACCACCGTTTCTGCCGTCTGGTCGACCAGGAAGCGCGCCCATCGCGTGCGATTGGCCGATGGTACCGAGGTGATCGGCAGCGCCGACCACCGCTTCTTGACCGACCGCGGCTGGAAGTTCATCCGCCCGCCAGAGTCTGGGCAGCGCCCGCACCTGACGACGAACAACCGCCTGCAGGGCTTCGGTCTCGGCGTCGCGCGAACGCACCACGGCGGCGAGGACTATCGCCGCGGGTACCTCTGCGGCATGATCCGGGGCGACGCGATGATGCTCCGTCGCGAGTACTCGCGGACTGGCGGAAAGGGAAGCTTCGTCGCCAGCAGGTTCCGCCTCGCTCTTGCAGACGGCGAGGCTCTCGAGCGCTCCCGCACGTTCCTTGCCCGTGAAGGCATCGACACGGTGCAGCGGCCGTTCGCGGTGGGGTCGGCCAGCCGCCGCCCGATGACGGCGATCTTCACCTCGAAGCGCGCCCACTACGACCGAATCCTCGACCTGATCGCCTGGCCCGCGGAGCCGTCCGACACGTGGCATCGAGGGTTCCTCGCCGGAGTCTTCGACGCCGAGGGCAGCTGCTCTCGAGGCATTCTGCGGATCTCCAACTCCGACGAGGCGATCCTCGAGGCGACCCGCCGAGGACTCGCCGTCCTCTCGCTCGACGCCGTCACGGAGCCCGCGCGCGAGAACGGCGTTCGTACCATCCGCCTCCGCGGGGGTCTCACGGCCCGCCGCCGGTTCTTCGACGAGGTGCGCCCCGCGATCACGCGCAAGCTCGACCTGGTGGGCGATGCGGTCACGACGCACGCCGACCTTCGCGTCGTCGGCATCGACGACCTCGGCGAGACCGTCGACATGATCGACATCACGACCGGCACCGGCGACTTCATCGCGAACGGGGTCGTCTCCCACAACTGCTTCGCCCGGCCGACGCACGAGTACCTCGACCTCGACGGCGGCGACGACTTCGACCGGCAGATCGTGGTGAAGGTCAACGTCGCCGACGTGCTGCGCAGGGAGCTCGGGCGGGCGAGCTGGCAGCGGCATCCGGTCGCCCTCGGCACCAACACCGACCCGTACCAGCGCGCGGAGGGTCGGTACGCGCTGATGCCGCGCATCATCGACGAGCTCACTGCGAGTCGTACGCCGTTCAGCATCCTCACCAAGGGAACGCTGCTGCGGCGTGACCTCGAGCGGTTGGCGGATGCCTCGCGGCACGTGAGCGTCGACATCGCGATGTCGATCGCGATCTACGACGACGCGTTGCAGCAGTCGGTCGAGCACGGCACGCCGACGGCTCCCGCGCGGCTCGCGACCGTGCGCGCCGTGCGCGAGGCGGGACTCGACTGCGGGGTGTTCCTGATGCCGATCCTGCCGTACCTGACCGACACGCGGGCGCATCTCGACGAGGCGCTGCGGCGCGCGAGCGAGGCGGGCGCGACGAGCGTGGTGCACACGGCGCTGCGCCTGAAGCCGGGCGTGAAGGAGTGGTACTTCGAGTGGCTCGCGCGCGATCACCCCGAGCTGCTGCCGAAGTACCGGGCGATGTATCCGGGCCGGGTGGCCGACGCGCCGAAGGACTACCGGCGCTGGCTCGCGGCGCGCATACGGCCGCTCATGCGCGCCCACGGGCTCGCCCGCGGCGAGGAGAGCCCGGTCACCGGCGGCCCGGCGCACAACGCGCCGCAGAGTAGCACCGCGTCGGCCCTGTGGGAACCCGATGTGCGCGGGGGTTCGGTACCGCCTACGCTGTTCTGAACCCACCCGAATGCGGTCCGGATGCTCCCCCAGGGCAGACGCCGCGCAGATCCGACCGGAACACATGATCGATCGCGTCCCGGCCGCCGAACCCGTGTTCGCGCGCGCCGTCAGTTCGGCCTCCCTCGCCGCATCCGCCGCGTGCGTGGGCATCATGATCGTCATCGCCGCGCTGTCCGCCGTGTTCCGCTCCGGCGAATGGGCGCAGGTCGCCGTCGCCGCCGTCGGGTGGTTCCTCGCACTCGGCGTGGCGGTCGCGCTCGTCGCCGCGCGCCCCAGCACCGGTCACCGGGTGGTACTGCTCGTCGTCGGTGCGACCGTCGTGTTCGCGTCGACCGAGGCCGTCATGACGCTCGACACCGCGATGACCGACACCAACACGCTGCGCACGGCGCTCCCGGGCGTCGCCACGTTCCTCGCGCTCGGCGCGATGCGCCGACCGGCCGCATCGATCGCGTGGATCACCGCCGGCTACCTCGTCACGGGCGGTGCGGTGTTCGCCGCGGCGCGCGTCGGCGGGCACGAGTTCGCGGTGAACATCGGCACGGTCGCGGTCTTCGCGGTCGTCATCGCGCTCCGGGTGCTGCAGCTCGTCGTCGCGGTGCGGCGGCCCGCGGCGACCGACGCGTCGCGGCGCACGCGAGCCGAGCAGGCCGTCACCCGGCTGCACGAGCGCTGCCTCGACGGCCTCGCCCTCGTCGCCGAGAACCCGCCCGGCCGCCTGGCGCGCCGTACCCGTGCCCGCATCGCCGCATCGGGCACGGGCCCGCACTGGCCGACGTCCGCACCGACCGCCGCCGCGGCGGACCCGGCCGGCGGTCGGCTCGCGTGGGCCCTCCTGTGCGGAGGGGCGCTCCTGGCCCTCGTGATCGCCGCCGTGGTCACCGCGGGCCACGGCGACGAGATCCGCCTGCCGAGCGCGGCCGCGCTCGCGTTCGTGCTCCTGGCCGCAGCGTGGGCGGTCGCCATCGCCGGCGCCGCCCGCCGCGGGCGCATCGCACCGGAACGCTACGCGCTCGCGGTGGCGCTCGCCATGGCGGCTGCGGTCGCCGAGAACGTGAGCACGCTCGGGGCGAACAGGCTCTTCTACGACGACTTCGGCACGGCGCTCGCCGGCCTGCTCATCGTGCTGCTCGCGCCGTTCGCGTCGTGGCGCACGGCGACCGCGGTCGGCGCCGTCGCCGTGGTGGCGGCCTCCGCGCTCGCGGTCGGCTCCGCCGCGTTCGTGGACATCGTGGCGCCGCTGCCGACGTTCTCGGTCGTGGCGGCGGCTCCGGTCCTCGTCGCCGTGGCGGCGGCCATCGCGTTCTCGTCCACGTTCGCGCGCATGGTTCGGGCGCGCGACCACGAACTCCTCGCCACCGAGTTCGCGCGTCGCCGGGAGGCGCGCGGCCGCGAACGGGGCGCACCCGCGTCCGTCGGCGCCGGTGACTGCGCCGATCGCATCGACGTGCTCGAGGCCGAAGCGCTGCCACTGCTGGGGCGCGTCGCCGGGACCGGCGAACTCACGCCGGGCCAGGTCGACCGTGCCCGTCGCCTGGCCGCGCGCCTGCGCGTGGCATCCGCATGTCGATCGGATGCCACCTGGCTCTCCGATCTCGCACGGCTCGCGAGCGGCGAATCCGGGCGCATCCGCGTCGCCGACGACTGCGGCCTCGCCGACCGGCTCGACGAGACGCAGCGCGACAGCCTCGCCTCGCTCCTCGAGTCGCTTGCCCGGCTCTCGCGCCGCGGATCCGTGCGCGTGCACGTCGTCGCCCCGGAGCCGGGGGAGTGGACGCTGACCGTGCAGGCGCCGCGACCGGTCGACCCGGAGGCGACCTCGCGGGTCGTGGAGCCGATGGTGCAGGCCCTTCGCGGCGCCTACGATCGGGCCGCGCTGATCGCCGACCCCGACGGCCTGCGCGTGGTGCTGCGCCACTGCGAGATCCCGGAGCGCACCGGTCCGCTGCGGCAGGTGGCGACGGCTGCGCCCGTCGCGCCGGCATTGGCGCACGTGGCGCCCGAACTGCGATAATCGGGCCCACGCACCTGCCGGACCCGCCGGCGATCCACCCGATGCCGCGCCGGACCGTCGCGTGCGGCGCACACGGAGACATCCCATGTCCATCGGCATCCCGCGCGAGCAGGTCGCTGAGGTGTTCGGGCGGGCGCTGACGGTGAGCATGCGGTGGGGGCGTACGCCGCGCTGGGCGCCGCATGGACGATGGCGCTGCTGTCGGCGCTCCTTTCCGGCGCGGCGGGGGCGTGGGCTTCGGTCGGCGTGCTCACCGGCCTGGCCGCGACGCTCGCGCTCGTGGTGGCGCGACCGTCGGTCTGGACGAGCGTGCTGCACCTGGTCGTGGGCGGCATCGCGACCTACGTCGTCGCCGTGCTCGTGCTCGCCGACTTCCCGCTGCCCGACTTCGCGAGCACCATGATGGTCGCGGTGCCGTGGATCGTCATCATCCTCTCGGGCACGCCCCGCCCCCGCTCGGCGGTCGCGGCCTGGTGGGCGGCGCTGGCCTACGTCGTCGGGCTCGTGTCCCTCGCGGCGGCGACCACGGTCGTCGGCCTGCCCTGGAGCCTCAACGTGCCCGCGACCGTGGCCCTGGCGCTCGTGCTGACCGTTCGCGTCTACGACGCCCGCAACCTCCGGTCGGGTCGGCGCGAGGCGGCGGGCCTCCACCGCGCGCAGCGACGCGTCCGCGAGATCGAGATCCGCCGCGAGTTCGAGTCGCGCGCGACGGAACGGCTCCACGACACCGCGCTCAACCACCTGCTCGCGTTGGGCGGCCGCGGTTCCGGGCCGCTCGATCCGGCACTGCGATCCGCGATCCTGCACGACCTGGAACTGATCGTCGGCCGCGACTGGAGCGAGGAGGCGCGTGAGCCCGGCCGCTCGGTGCTGCAGTCTGCGGTCTCGATCGCGCAGCGGCACGGGCTCGACGTGCGGGTCTCCGGCACCCCGGAGGCGATCGACCGGCTGCACCCGGAGGCGATGGCGGCGCTGCGCGATGCGATCACCCAGTGCCTGGTCAATGTCGCCGACCACTCCGGCGCGCACGAGGCGGAGGTGTCGGTCGCGACCGACGGTTCCGAGCTGACCGTGGCCGTCGTCGACGACGGCAGCGGGTTCGACCCGGAGGCCGTGCCGGAGGACCGCCTCGGCATCCGCGCCTCCGTGCGCGGACGCATCGAGCGGGTCGGCGGCGAGGTGCAGCTCTGGTCGACGCCGGGCGTCGGCACCACGGTACTGCTCGCCGTTCCGGAGGCGACACGGTGAGGGGCGCGCGCCTGCGGCTCACCCAGCAGTCGGTCGACCCCGTCGCATCCGTCGCGACCTGGGGCATCGCGATCCTGCACGCGAGCCTCGCCGTCGTGGGGATCGTCGCGGTGGTCCTCATGCATCTCGACGAGATCGTCGCCCCGGTGCTGTCGGCGATGTCGATCGGGTTCACCGCGGCGGCGGCGGCCGGCGTGATCGTCTGGACCTCGCCGCGCATGGCGCCCATGTCGAACGAGCGGCTGTGGGTCGTCATGGCGCTCGCGATCGGCGCGGCGATCGCCGAGAGTGCGAGCACCGCCGGGGCGAACCGGCTCCTCTCCGACGACGTCGGGCCCATGGTCGTCGGGCTCATGCTCATCGCGCTCGCGCCGTACTGCACCTGGCAGTCGCTGCTGACCGCGTGCGGCGTGTCCGCAGGCATCCTCGGCATCCTGACCCTCGAGTCGGGCCAGTACTCGAGCATCGAGGCGTCGCCGCCGGTCTTCATGGTCGTGGCGGCGCTGCCGGTGCTGGTGCTGGGCGCCGCCGCAGCCGGGTACTCGCGCGCGGTCGTGGCCGAGGTGCTCGCGTTCGACCGCAGCGCCGCGGTCGCGGTGCTCGCACGCGACCGGGAGGTGCGCGCCGGCATCGCGCGGTCGGTGCAGGAGGGCCGGGTCACGGTGCTCGGTCGCGACGTGCTGCCGCTGCTCGCCGAGGTGACCGCGACCGGCAACGTCACGCCCGCGCAGGCCGACCGTGCTCGCGAGCTGGCGCACCAGCTCCGCTCCGCGCTGGTCGCAGGGGCGGATGCCACCTGGCTCGACGACCTCGTCGGGTACGAGCTCGGCCGCGGCTCGACGCGCATCAGCGTGGACGACCCGCACGGCGCGGCCTCCCGGCTGCCCGAGCCGCAGCGGGCGACGGTGGCCGCGGTGGTCGCCTGGCTCGCGGGCGGGCAGGTGGCGAGCCATTCGCTCGAGCTGCGGGTCCAGGACGAGGACTCCGGATGCCTCATCGCGGCGACGGCGACCGGCCTGCCGGCCCGAGCCGGACTCCGGGCCGACGCCGACAACCTGCTCGCCGTCGCGCGCATGAACTTCGACCGCGCCCAGATGCAGGTGCGCGACGACTCGATCCACCTGGAGCTGGCGTATGCGGGCTGATCCCGGAGACGAGGGCCGACCCGTTCCGCGGGCGACGATCGCGGTGCTCGACGACCACCAGATCGTGCTCGACGGGCTCGTCGCCTGGGTGGAGCGCAACGCACCCGACCTCGAGGTGGCGGTGCGTGCGACGACCTGGCTCGAGCTCGTGCGCTCGCCGCGGTTCCCCGTCGACCTGGTCGTCATGGACTTCCAGCTCGCCGAGCCCGTGTCGATCGAGTCGCGCGTCCGTGCCTGCCGGGCGGCCGGAGCCGCGGTGATCGTCGTCAGCGCGCTCGACTCCCGCGAGGCGCGCGACCGCGCGATCGCCGCCGGCGCGGCCGCGTTCGTCGCCAAGTCGGCGAGCGGGACCCTCGTGCTCGAGGTGGCCCGGCTCGTGCTCGCGCGTCGTCGCGGGGCCACGTCGGCCGTGGTCGCACCCGCGGCCGGCCGCGCGGGCGAGGCGACCTTCGCGCCGTGGCTCGGCGTCGACGAGGCGCACGGCACGGCGTCCGACGATCCCGCGCCGCCGCCCGCGCCGGCGCTCAGCAGCTCGGAGCTCACCGCCGTGCGCCTCTACGTCGGCGGGCGCTCCACCGCCGAGACCGCCGACGCGATGGGCGTGAGCTATGAGACGGTGAAGACGTACCTGCGGCGGGTGCGCGAGAAGTACGCGCGCCAGGGCCGCCCCGCGAGTCGCAAGAGCGACCTCACCCGCCGCGTGGCGGAGGACGGACTCCTCGAGTAGATGGCGAAGCTGTACTTCCGCTACGGCGCGATGAACTCCGGCAAGAGCACCGCGCTGCTCCAGGCCGCCTTCAACTACGAGGAGCGCGGGCACCGCGTGCTGCTCGCGAAGCCGGCCGTCGACACGAAGGGCGCCGAGCACATCGTCTCGCGCCTCGGCGTCACCCGTGAGGTCGACTTCGTGTTCGCGCCCGACGCCGACGCGTTCGCGTTGTTCGAGCACCACCGCGCCGCATCCGTGGCCCGTGGCGGCCACGACGTGAGCTGCCTCCTCGTCGACGAGGCGCAGTTCCTCACGTCGCGCCAGGTCGACGACCTGCTGCGCGTCGCCCTGCTCGACGACGTGCCCGTGCTCGCCTACGGCATCCGCACCGACTTCCAGACCGTCGCGTTCCCCGGCAGCCGGCGCCTCCTCGAGGTCGCGCACAGCCTCGAGGAGCTCAAGACGATCTGCCGCTGCGGGCGGAAGGCCATCTTCAACGGCCGCCTCGTCGACGGGCGCTACGTCTTCGACGGCGACCAGGTCGCGATCGACGGCGTCGAGGTGACGTACGAGTCGCTGTGCGGCGTCTGCTACCTGCAGGAGTCCGGCGGGGTGCTCGACGGCGCCTGAAGCCGGGGGTTGTGCGACCATGGCTCCCATGCGCGAAGCCCCGGTCCGGCACGAGACCGTCCCGGCGCGCTTCGCCGAGGGGCGCCGTATCGACGGCGTCGACGCGGCGCGGGGCATCGCCCTGGTGGGCATGTTCATCGCGCACCTCGCCCCCGCAGCGGCCACGGGGACGCTCGAGGCGACCCTTCTGAGTGTCGCGGACGAACGGCCCCGGCTGCTGTTCGCGCTCGCCGCGGGCATCGGACTGGGCCTGCTGACGGGCGGGGTGCGCCCGACCGACCCGTCCGACCGCGCCGAGCAGCGCCGCCAGCTGGCCGTCCGGGCAGCGCTCCTGCTGCTGCTCGGCCTGCTGCTCATGTACGTGCTGCAGCCGCTGGCGTCGGTGATCCTCGACGAGTACGGCATCGCGTTCCTGCTGCTGCTCCCGCTCCTCTTCCTGCCCCGATCGGTCCTGCTGGGGCTGGGCGCGGGACTCCTGGTGATCGCGCCCGGCCTCGCGGTCGCGCTCAGTGCGACCGACGCGGTGCAGGACGCGCGGCGCGGCCGCACCTTCCTGCTCACGGATTGGTTCATCGCCGGGTCGTACCCGGTGATCATCTGGGTGCCGGTGATGCTGGTCGGACTCGCGGTCGCCCGCTACGGGCTGCAGCGTCCGGCCACGGTCGCGATCACGGGGCTGGTCGCGCTGGCGACGGTGGTCGTCTACCTCCCGGGCAACGCGCTGCTCGACGCCGGCGCAGGAACCGCGGCCGACGCGTTGGGCACCTCGCTCGTGACCGTGGCGAACGTGGGGGCGGGCCTCGCGCTCACCGCGGCGCTCGTCGCCGTCACGCAGTGGGGCACGGATGCCACGACGCGCGTGGCCCGCATCCTGCTGTCCCCCCTGTCGGCGATGGGTGCGATGCCGCTGACCATCTACACGGCGCACATCGTCGTCATCTCGCAGGCGATCCGCATCGAGGGCGGGGTGCCCGACGACGACTCCTGGGGGCTCCTCGCCTTCACCGTCCTCGGCTCGATGGCGTTCGCGCTCGCCTGGCGGGCGTGGGTCGGTCGGGGCCCGCTCGAAGCCCTCTTCCGCTGGATCAGCGGCCGCGATCGCCCGGCCGCGTGAGCGATGTGCGCGCGGCCCTCGCGTAGGAGAGAATTGAAGCCGCTCTAGAGGAGGAACATTGAGAATCTCGGTGATCGGCTGCGGCTACCTGGGCGCGGTGCACGCGTCCGCGATGGCGGAGCTCGGACACGATGTGATCGGCATCGACGTCGACGAGGCGAAGATCGCCAGGCTCGCCGCCGGGGCTCCGCCGTTCTACGAGCCCGGGCTCCCCGAGATCCTGACCTCCGCGACGGCGAGCGGCCGGCTGCGCTTCAGCACCGACTCCGCCGCCGCCGCCGATGCCGACGTGCACTTCATCGCCGTGGGCACGCCCCAGGTCCAGGGCGGCCACGCTGCCGACCTCACCTACGTCGACGCGGCGGTCGACGGGCTCATCCCGCACCTGAAGCCGGGCAGTCTCGTGGTCGGCAAGAGCACGGTGCCCGTCGGCACGGCCGCACGACTCGCCGAGAAGGTCGCCGCGGGCAGCGAGGCGAGCCTCGCGTGGAACCCGGAGTTCCTGCGCGAGGGCTTCGCGGTGGAGGACACCATCCGTCCCGACCGCCTCGTCTACGGCGTGGCCGACCAGCGCGCTGCGGACCTCCTCGACGAGGTCTACGCCCAGGCGCTCGAGGCGGGCACGCCGCGCATCACGACCGACTTCGCCACCGCGGAGCTGGTCAAGGTGTCTGCCAACGCCTTCCTCGCCACCAAGATCAGCTTCATCAACGCGATGGCCGAGATCGCCGAGTCGACCGGGGCCGACGTCACCGCGCTGGCAGACGCGATCGGCCACGACGCGCGCATCGGCCGTCGCTTCCTGAACGCCGGCGTCGGGTTCGGGGGCGGATGCCTCCCGAAGGACATCCGCGCGTTCAGCGCGCGCGCCGAGGAACTCGGCCGCGGCGAGTCGGTGGCGTTCCTCAAGGAGGTCGACGCGATCAACCTGCGTCGCCGCCAGCGCGTCGTCGACCTCGCGGTCGAGGCGCTCGATGGCCGTATCCACACCGCGAAGATCGCGGTGCTCGGGGTCACGTTCAAGCCCGACTCCGACGACGTGCGCGACTCGCCCGCGCTCGACGTCGCGGTGCAGCTGAAGGGGCTCGGCGCCGACGTCGTCGCGACCGACCCGCAGGGCATCGAGAACGCCCGCGCGAGGCATCCGCAGCTCGAGTACGCGGACTCGACCGATGACGCGCTGCGCGACGCCGACCTGGTCGTGCTCGTCACCGAATGGCGCGAGTACCGCGACCTCGACCCCGAGTCGGTGGCCGCGCTCGTGGCCTCGCCGGTGATCATCGACGGCCGCAACGTGCTCTCGCCGGCCGACTGGCGCGACGCCGGCTTCGCCTACCACGGCATGGGTCGCCCCTGAGCCGCCGCACCGCTCCGTAACGGTTCGGATTACACTGGCCCCAGAACAGGGGTATTCTCGTGCGCCCGCGACGCGTGCGTGCGACGATTGCAGAACCCGCGCGCACGAGCCGAGCCCGAACCTCGGCGACGTTCGACGTCTCGCGCGCGGTCCGTGCCGAGAGCGGGAGGAGTCGGTCGCGTGACGACGACGAACCAGCGACTGGGGGCGGCGAGCCGCCTCGAGCGCTGGCAGCGCGACTACGCGGCACGGCTCTTCGCGACCGACCTCGTCGTCATCGTCGCCGCGGTGTTCGGCTCCCAGTTCCTGCGTTTCGGTGAGAACGCGGCCGCCCAGCGCATCGCCGAGCAGTCGATCAGCTACACGCTCGTGTCTCTGGTGCTCATCACGGTGTGGATGGTCTCGCTCGACCTGTTCGCGACCCGCGACCACACGATCATCGGGGCCGGCTCGACCGAGTACCGGCGGCTGGTCGACGCGACCATCCGCGTGTTCGGCATCCTGGCGATCGTCGCCTTCCTCGCGCAGTCGCAGATCGGTCGCGGCTACGTGCTGATCGCGCTGCCCGGTGGCCTGCTCCTGCTGCTCGCGAGCCGGTGGGCCTGGCGCCAGTGGCTGGTGCGGCGACGTGCAGCGGGCCGTTACAGCCGGCGCGTGCTGCTGGTGGGGGAGCGGGCGAAGGCCGCCCACGTCGCACAGCAGATGGGCCGTGCACCCACCGGCGGGTTCCGCATCGTCGGCGCGGTCACCGACCACGGATCGGTCGACCACGACCTGGGCGAGGGCATCCCGGTGCTCGGCGGGTTCGCGAACGTGCTCGACGCGCTCGAGGAGTCCGACGCGGACACCGTCATCTACGCCGGCTCCGACCTCGTGCCCCCCGAGCAGCTGCGCGAACTCGGCTGGGACCTCGAGGAGCGGCAGGTCAGCCTGGTCATGGCGCCCGCGCTGGTCGACGTCGCCGGTCCGCGCATCCACGCCACGCCGGTCGCGGGGCTCCCGCTCATCCACGTCGACTACCCGCGCTTCGTCGGCCGGAAGTACGCGACGAAACGCGTCTTCGACCTCGTCGTCGCATCGCTCGCGCTGCTCCTGCTGAGCCCGGTCTTCCTCGTGCTCACCGTGCTGGTGCGACGCGACAGCGCCGGCCCGGCCTTCTTCGCGCAGGAGCGCGTGGGCCTCAACGGCACGACCTTCCGCATGCTCAAGTTCCGCTCGATGGTCGACGACGCCGAGGGGCAGCTGCCGGGGCTGCTCGACAAGTCCGACGGCAACGACGTGCTGTTCAAGCTGCGCTCCGACCCCCGGGTCACGCGCGTCGGCGCCGTGCTGCGGCGGTACAGCCTCGACGAGCTCCCGCAGCTCGTGAACGTCATCCGCGGCGAGATGTCGCTCGTCGGGCCGCGCCCCCGCTCCCGCGCGAGGTCGAGCGCTACGGGCGCGCCGCCGAACGGCGCCTGCTCGTGCGCCCCGGCATCACCGGGCTCTGGCAGGTGAGCGGTCGTTCCGACCTGTCGTGGTCGGACAGCCTGCGGCTCGACCTGTTCTACGTCGAGAACTGGTCGCTGACGGGCGACGTCATCGTGCTCGCCCGCACCGTGCGGGCGGTGCTGAGCTCGCGCGGCGCGTACTGAACAGCATCCGCTCCGTCCCCCGAACAGGGGAGGGGTCGTTCGGTGGATACACGGCCCAAGCGCAGCCATCAGGGCTACGATTGCGCTCGTGTCACTGAATCTCGACGAGGCGGAGGTTCCTCCTCGCAAGCGCACCGGCCTGCGCGTCACGCTCATCACGCTGGGGGCGATCCTCGGCGTGATCGCCATCGGCATCGCCGTCGTCGCGATCTACCTCGGCACCATCGCCCGCACCTGGGACGAGCAGACTGCGAAGCTCGCGGAGGAGGACACGTTCCCCGAGGAGTCGTTGCGTCCGCCGATCATCGAGGACGGCGACGCCGCGAACGCCGTCAACATCCTGCTGCTCGGCTCCGACACCCGTGACGCCGTCGGCGACGACATCTCCGACCTGCCGGGCGGCCAGCGCTCCGACACGATCATGGTCGTCAACATCTCGGGCGACCGCGAGAACGTCACCGTCATGTCGATCCTGCGCGACAGCTGGGTGGAGGTGCCCGGCCACGGTCCCGCGAAGATCAACGCGGCGCTCTCGTGGGGCGGCGTGCCGCTCACCGTGCAGGTCGTCGAGGGACTCATCGGCGCCCGTATCGACGACGTCGCGATCGTCGATGCGGAGAGCTTCAAGGGCCTCACCGACGCGCTCGGCGGCGTCGACATCAACAACCCCATCGCGTTCCAGTCCACGCACATGGACCACTTCTTCCCGCAGGGCATGCAGCACCTCGACGGCGAGCTCGCGATGGCGTACGCGCGCGAGCGCAAGGCCTACGCCGACGGCGACTACCAGCGCGTGCGCAACCAGCAGCTGTTCCTCAGCTCGGTCATGGACACGGCGCTGAGTGCCGACACCGCCCTCAACCCGGGCCGCGTCGCCGACATCGTGGGTGCCGTCTCCCCGTTCGTCACGGTGAGCGAGGGGCTGAACGCGGTCGCGGTCGGCGGGCTGGCGCTCGAGATGACGTCGATCCGCAAGGACGACATCACGTTCTTCACGATGCCGACGTCGGGCATCGGCGTCTCGGCCGACGGCCAGTCGATCGTGCTGGTCGACGAGGCGCGCATCCCCGAGATGCAGGAGGCGTGGGCCGACGACGACGTCGCCGAGTTCGCCGAGCTGGTCAAGTCGGGCGGCTGACGCCCTTCAGTCCGATTCGGGGCGAGCGGATGCCGCGTGGCGGGCCTCGACCCGGTCGAGCACGAGCCCGAGCACGCAGCCGATCGCGACCCCGATCGAGTTCGAGACGACGTCGCGGACGTCGCCGGTGCGCTCCGGGAGGAACTCCCGCTGGAACAGCTCGGCGGAGATGCTGACGACCATGCCGCAGGCGAGGGCGACCACGAGGTGCACCCACGGGTTCCGCAGGACCCGAAGCCGGCTCAGCACCCACCAGAGGATGAGTCCGAGCGGCAGGAACAGCAGCACGTTCGAGACGACCTCGATCGCGATGAGCGTGGTCCGCGAACCGACCCCGACGCTGAGCATGGCGTCGAGCAGGAAGACGAAGCGGGTGCCGCGGTCGCCCTCCACGGGGTACGGCCAGCCGAGGGTCGTCACGAGCAGTGCGAGGTAGGCCACGACCAGCACGGCCGTGAGCCACGGCCGCCGGCGGAACCACCCCACGCGCACAGCCTAGGCGCAGCGCCGCGTCCGGGGAAACGACGAGACCCCCTCCGCAGAGGGGGTCTCGATTCGGTCGGGGTGACAGGATTTGAACCTGCGACCTCTTCGTCCCGAACGAAGCGCGCTACCAAGCTGCGCCACACCCCGATTGGCCCTGAGGCCTCAACAAGGATAGCCGATAATCCGAGTGCTCCCGACCACGTGGCGGCTCCGCGCTACGGCGCCGGCACCAGCGTCAGCAGCGTCGCCTCCGGCGGGCACGCGAATCGCACCGGCGCGGTGATGGCGGTGCCGAGTCCCGCGGAGACGTTGAGGTACGCCGTGTGCAGTCCGTGTCCCCAGAGGCTCAGTCCGCGCGCCTGCGAGCGCGGGATGTCGCAGTTGGTCACGAGGGCGCCGTACCCGGGCACGCGCACCTGGCCGCCGTGGGTGTGGCCGGCGAGGATCAGCTGTGCGCCGTGGTTGACGAACGAGCCGAGCACGCGGCGGTACGGGGCGTGGGTCACGCCGATCGTCACAGTCGGACGATCTGGGGTGTCGTCGTCGTCCGACCACGAGTCGTCGCCCCAGGGGTCGCCCTCGCGCAGCTCGTCGATCGCCGCGGTGATCAGGTCGAGCCGGTCGTATCCCTTGTGGGCGTCGTCGACGCCGAAGAACTCGAGGTGGGTGCCCCGCAGCTCCATGGCGGCGGCGGCGTTGTCCAGGTCGATCCAGCCCAGCTCGTCGAAGAACGCGTGCAGGGCATCGATGTCGAGCCGAGCGGCGCGGGGACCCCCGACCCGCGACGGGCCGGCGAAGTACCGGAACGGGTTCTTGAGGGTCGGGCCGAAGTAGTCGTTCGATCCGTTGACGAAGACGCCCGGTATTCCGGCGAAGGGCTCGAAGGCCCGGCGGATGCCCTCGAGGCCGCGCGCGTGGCCCAGGTTGTCCCCGGTGTCGACCACGAGGTCGGGCTGGAGGGCGGCGAGGCTGCGCACCCACTCCTGCTTCTCGCGCTGCCAGGGTGCCATGTGCAGGTCGGAGACGTGCAGCACGCGCAACGGCTCGGCTCCGGCGGGGAGCACGGGCACCGTGACCTCGCGCAGGGTCCACCGGGTGCGTTCGACGAGCGAACCGTACGCGAACGCGGCGAGGCCGGCCGCACCGACGAGGGTCAATGCGGCCGGGACTCCGCTGCGTCGGGGAGCGGTCACCCGCCGCCGCCGCCGTTGGTGCCGTTCCCGTTGCCGGTCCCGCCGCCGTCGTCGTCACCGGGTCCGGTGTCGACGAAGCGGCCGATCACGATCGTCACGCGCGACCCCTGGCGGGCGTTCTCGCCCCCACTCGGATCCTGCGAGATCACGACGCCGTCCTGCGAGGGATCGGACACGTCCTCCTCGCGCACGCGCACGTTGTAGCCGTTGAGCTGGTCGCGCGCCGCGTCCTCGGTCATGCCGACGACATTCGGCACGGCGCCGACGTTGCCGTTCGACACGTTGACCGTGATCATCGTGCCGCGGCCGGCCTGGCCCTCGGGGCTGATGCTCGAGACGCGGCCCTTGGGCTCGCTCGAGTCCTCCTCGACGCCCGCCTGGTAGACGAAGCCCGCCTCCTCGAGCGCGGCCTGCGCCGCCTCGGGGGTGAGGCCGATGACCTGCGGAATGTCGATCAGCACCTGCTTGAAGAACTCCGCGTTGGCCTCGGGGAACGCTTCGCCGCCGTACTTGGCGTCCGCGACCGTCATGATGTCCTTCCACATGCGGTGACGTGCGGTCGCGGCGGGGCCGGAATCCCAGTAGATGTT
This sequence comes from Agromyces mangrovi, assembly GCF_030296695.1. Taxonomy (NCBI): domain Bacteria; kingdom Bacillati; phylum Actinomycetota; class Actinomycetes; order Micrococcales; family Microbacteriaceae; genus Agromyces; species Agromyces mangrovi (ex Wang et al. 2018). Next base: position 2,745,510 of record NZ_AP027737.1, read on the forward strand.
GCGCAGGGCGACCTGGCGGCCCGCCGGAGCGGTCACGTGCCCGACCCAGACGGCCGTGGCGACCTTCGTGCTCGCGCCGTTCATCCAGGTGTCCTTGGAATCGTCGGTCGTTCCGGTCTTGCCGATGTGCGGCACGCCCGAGTAGGTGTTCGACGCGACAGCCGTCCCGTCGCCCGTGAACGTCTCCTGCATCGCGTACTGCATCGCTGCGGCGACGTCCGCAGTGACCGACTGGGTGCACTGGGGCTCTGGCGAGTAGATCGCCTCGCCCTCGGCGTCGCGGATCTTCTTGATGGCGTTCGGCTCGCAGGTCAGCCCATTGTTCGCGATGCCTGCGTACGCCTCGGCCATCGTCAGCGGCGCGATCTCCTGGGTGCCGAGCACATCCGACGGGTTCATCTGCAGCGGGTTCCCGTCGGCACGGTGCACGCCGAACGCCTGCGCGGTCTCCTTGACCCCGCAGAGGTCGAGCTGCTGCGCCATGGCCACGAAGCTCGTGTTCACGGACCACTTGGTCGCGTTGACTGCATTGGTCGCGACGCGCCCGTCGTCGTTCTTCGGATCGAACGAGCCGACGAAGTTGCCGTCACACGTGTTGGTGAAGCTCGTGAACGCGCGGCGCTGGCCGTTGAACGACTCCAGCAGCGAGTGACCTTCGTTCAGCCACTCGGCGAGCGTGAACACCTTGTACGTCGATCCGGGCTGGAACCCGCTCGATCCGCCGTACTCGTAGTCGGTGTTGTAGTTCACTGCGGAGTACTGCGGGCCCTTCGCGAGCACGCTCGGGTCGTTCGAGAAGGTCTTGTTCTGGGTCATCGCCAAGATGTCACCCGTACCAGGCTGAACGCTCACCGCGGTCGAACCGACGTCGAATCGCGCATCGACGGACGGCACGTTTGCCTTCATCGTCGCCACTGCCGCGTTCTGGAGGCTCGTGTCGATGGTGGTGTAGATGTTCAGGCCCCCTTCTGGAGGAGCTGGAGGCCCTCGTTGACGTCCTCCGTCTCGGGATCGTCGAGCTTGTTCTTGATCTCCCAGGTCACGTAGTCGCAGAAGAACCCGAGGTCGCCCGCCGACTGGCATCCCGTGCTCGGCTCCGTGATGGTCGGTGCGACGGGCGTCTCGACCGCCTCGTCGTACTCGGCCTGCGTGATCTTCGAGTACTCGAGCATCTCGCCGAGGATGTAGTTGCGGCGGTCCATGTTCGCCGCGTACGGCACGGACTCACCGTCCGCGTTCACCGTCTCGGCACCGTTGGTCTCGCTGTCGGGGTAGTCTAGTCGGAACTTCTCGGGGTTGTTGACGATCGCGATCAGGCTCGCCGCCTCGGCGAGCGACAGGTCCTTCGAGGACTTGTCGAAGTAGTACTTCGCCGCCGACTCGATGCCGTAGACGCGGCCGCCGAAGTGCGCGATGTTCAGGTAGCCGAGCAGCACCTCGTCCTTCGAGAACTGCTTCTCGAGCGAGATCGCGTAGCGGATCTCCTTGAGCTTGCGCTCGGGGGTGGTCGCGGTCGCCTCCTGGTACGCGGCCTGCTCCTCCTCGGCGGTGGTCGCCTCGGCGATGCCCTGCTGGATGAGCACGTTCTTCACGTACTGCTGCGTGATCGAGGACCCGCCCTGCACGTCGCGGTTCAGCACGTAGGTGCTGACCGCACCTCGGATGGTGCCCTGCAGGTCGACGCCGCCGTGCTCGTAGAAGCGCGGGTCCTCACCGGAGATCGCGGCGTCCTTGACGTACTGGCTGATGTCGTCCCAGGCGACCTCCTCGCGGTTCTGGTCGAAGAACGAGGCGATGGGCCTCCACTCCTCGCCGTACTTGGCGTAGACGGTCGACTTCTGGGAGAGGTCGTCGATCTCGAGGTACCCGGGGAGGTTCTCGAACATGCTGATGGAGCTGTTCGCCGCCATGCCGGTCACGGCGAGGGCAGGGGTCACCGTGGCGGTCACGAGCACACCCGCGAGCGCGCTCAGGCCGAGGAGGCCGAGCACGCCTCCGGCGGCACCGCTCAGGGTACGTTTTTGGGCAGACATATAGTGGAGCCTAGCGGCGGAGGCTGGCAAACTGCTCCACCGACCCGCGCCTGCGGAAGACCCACGACGAAGGAGCGAGATGCCCGCCTGGGAGTACGTCACGACCCCCCTGCTCATCCACAACACGGCCGCGATCCTGAACAACTGGGGGCGCGACGGCTGGGAGCTCGTGCAGGTCGTATCGGGCCCCGAGGGCGGGCTCGTCGCCTACCTGAAGCGTCCCGTGGGCGGCGGCGACTCGCAGGCCGCATCGGCCGGTGCCGCAGCCGCCGCGGAGGCCGCGAAGCAGTTCGAGGGCGAGCAGTGACCGGAACCGTTGCCGCCCGGCTCGCCGAGCTCGGGCTCGAGCTCCCCGCGGTCGCGGCGCCCGTCGCGGCGTACGTGCCCGCCGTCGTGAGCGGAAACCTCGCGTTCACGTCGGGCCAGCTGCCGTTCGTCGACGGGGCGCTCCCCGAGACCGGCAAGGTCGGCACGGGGGAGGGGCAGGTCGATGCGGATGCCGCGAAGGGCTACGCCCGCACCTGCATCCTCAACGCGCTCGCGGCGGCCGAGTCGGTCATCGGCTCGCTCGACCGGATCACGCGCGTCGTGAAGGTCACCGGCTTCGTGGCATCCGACCCGTCGTTCACCGGGCAGCCGGGCGTCATCAACGGGGCGTCGGAGCTGTTGGGCGAGGTCTTCGGCGAGGCCGGTCGCCACGCGCGCTCGGCCGTGGGCGTGCCCGTGCTGCCGCTCGACTCACCGGTCGAGGTCGAACTCGTCGTCGAGTTCGCGTAGCGGCGCGAGCCGCGAGACGAGCGGGGAGGGCGGACGCCGGCTCGCGGCATCCGCCCCACCGCTCGGTTCAGCGCACCTGGGCGCTGATGATCTCCATGATCGACGTGTCGGCCAAGGTCGTCGTGTCGCCGACTTCGCGGCCCTCGGCGAGGTCGCGCAGCAGGCGCCGCATGATCTTGCCCGAGCGCGTCTTCGGCAGCTCGTTCACGATGAACACCTGACGGGGCCGGGCGATCGCGCCGATCTCCTTGGCGACGTGCGCCCGCAGCTCCTGGCTCGTCGCTTCGGTGTCACTCGCGGCCGAGACCTGGCGGTCCTTCAGGATCACGAACGCGACCACGGCCTGACCGGTCGTCTCGTCGGACGCGCCGACGACCGCGGCCTCCGCGGTGAGCGGGTGCGCCACGAGCGACGACTCGATCTCCGCGGTCGAGAGGCGGTGGCCCGAGACGTTCATGACGTCATCGACGCGGCCGAGCAGCCAGATGTCGCCGTCCTCGTCGCGGCGCGCGCCGTCGCCGGCGAAGTAGCGGTCGCCGAACTTGTCCCAGTACGTCTCCTGGAAGCGCTGCGGGTCGCCCCAGATGCCGCGCAGCATGCTCGGCCACGGCTCGGTGACCGTCAGCAGGCCGCCGTTCGTGCCGTCGACGGGCTCGCCCTCGTCGGTCAGCACGTCGATCGAGATGCCCGGCACGGGCACCTGCGCGCTGCCGGGCTTCAGGTCGGTGATGCCGGGCAGCGCCGAGATCATGATCGCGCCGGTCTCGGTCTGCCACCAGGTGTCGACCACCGGGATCGATCCGCCGCCGATGACATGGCGGTACCAGATCCAGGCCTCGGGGTTGATCGGCTCGCCCACCGAGCCCAGCACGCGCAGGCTCCGCAGGTTGAACGACTGGGGGATCTGCCGGCCCGCCTTCATGAAGGAGCGGATGGCCGTGGGTGCCGTGTAGAAGATCGTGACGCCGTACTTCTCGATGATCTCCCACCAGCGACCCGCGTGCGGGGTGTCGGGCGTGCCCTCGTAGATGACCTGCGTGGCGCCGTTCGCGAGCGGACCGTAGACGACGTAGGAGTGGCCGGTGATCCAACCGACGTCGGCGGTGCACCAGTACACGTCGGTCTCGGGGTGCAGGTCGAACACGTTCCTGTGCGTGAAGGCGGCCTGGGTGAGGTACCCGCCCGACGTGTGCAGGATGCCCTTCGGCTTCCCGGTCGTGCCGGAGGTGTAGAGGATGAACAGCGGATGCTCCGCATTGAACGCCGGCGCCATGTGCTCGTCCGACGCATCGGCCGCCAGCTCGTGCCACCAGTGGTCGCGGCCCTCGACCCAGTCGACCTCGTTCTCGCCGCGGCGCACGACGAGCACGTGCCCGACCGATCCGGCCGACTTTGCGACGGCCTCGTCGACGGTCGGCTTCAGCGGGAAGACCTTGCCCTTGCGGTATCCGCCGTCGGCGGTGATGACGACGGATGCCTCGGCGTCGTCGATGCGCGAGGCGAGGCTGTCGGCGCTGAACCCGCCGAACACCACCGAGTGGATGGCGCCCACGCGTGCGATCGCGAGCATCGCGATGACGGCCTCGGGGATGAGCGGCATGTAGACGGCGACGCGGTCGCCGGGCTTCACGCCGAGCCCGATGAGCACGTTCGCGGTGCGCTTCACCTCGGCGGTGAGCTCCGCGTAGGTGATGCTGCGGCTGTCGCCCGGCTCGCCCTCGAAGTGCAGCGCGACGCGGTCGCCGTTGCCGGCCTCGACGTGGCGGTCGAGGCAGTTGTAGGCGACGTTCAGCTCGCCGTCGTCGAACCACTTGGCGAACGGCGGGTTCGTCCAGTCGAGCGTGCGGGTGAAGGGAGTGCTCCAGGTGAGGAGCGAGCGGGCCTGGTCGGCCCAGAAGGCGAGCCGGTCGGCGGATGCGGCCTCGGCGAGCTCGGGGCCCGCGACCGCTTGGGCGGCGAACTCGGGGCTCGGCCGGAATCGGCGGATCTCCTCGAGACTGTGATCGATCTGGACGTTCATGTCGTTCGGTCGCTCCTTCGCGAACGGGGATCATCGGTGGGTTTCGCCTGCCCGGTACGACCCTATCCCTCGCGCCACCCGGCTGCGGAATCGTGCAATCTGTCCCCCGAGTGCCTCCGAATCGTGTCCCCCATCTGTGCCTCAGCCCAGAGAAATCTGCACGTCCCCACAAATGAGGACAAAAGGTACTTGCGCATGGACTTCTGGCCCCTAAACTGGGGCGTGCCTGAACGAGTTTCATGGCCTGCGATGTTGTGATTCCCCCCAATCGCGCATTGCCGAGGCGGCACCTGTTCCCCCCAATGGGTGCCGCCCCCTCCTTTTAACGGGTCGTGTCGCAACGTGGCGAGCGGGCCCGCACTCCTCCACAGGGCTCCCGAGCGGTTCGCGCCGGTCGAGCCCATGATCGGCCGATCGGAACCCCGGCCGACTGCCTACCGTCGTCGGCATGGCGGCACACCCTCCCACTCCGTACATCGCCCGGCCGTCGTGGTCGGCGCCGGCGTCCCCCGTGCCCGTGCCGGTGCCCGACTCCGGCGGCGCGCTGATGCTGCGTCCCGGCAGGTACAGCGGTGCGGATGCCTCCCAGGCGACGTGGGCGGCGGAGCCGATCGACCTCGCGGTGCTCGGCCCCCTCGCGCCCCACGCCGAGGGCGCGACGGACCTCTTCGTCAACGGCGACCGCGGGCTCTGGGTCGACCGCGGTCACGGCATCGTGCGCGACCCGGCATGGGAGGCCGATGAGCGAATGGTGCGCGCGCTCGCGGTCTCGCTCATCGCGCACGGCGGACGCCACGTCGACGAGGCGACGCCTGCGGTCGATGCGCGCATCGGCGGGGGCATCCGAGTGCACGCCGTGCTGCCGCCGGTCGCCACCGCCGGCACGCTGATCTCGGTGCGGGTGCCCCGGCACGGTGCGCCGAGCCTCGACGACCTCGTGCGCGGCGGGCTGTGCGACGAACCGGTCGCCGACCGGCTGCGCGCGGCCGTTGCCGAGCGCGCGAACCTGCTCGTCACGGGCGCCGCGGGCGCGGGCAAGACCACCCTTCTGGGCGCACTGCTCGCCGAGGCGCCGGCGGACGAGCGCATCGTGCTCATCGAGGACGTCGCCGAGCTCCGCGTGCGGCACCCGCACGTCGTCGCGCTGCAGGCGCGGCAGGCGAACCTCGAGGGCGCGGGCGGGGTGGGTCTCGACGCACTGCTGCGCGAGGCCCTGCGGATGCGCCCGGACCGCATCGTCGTCGGCGAGTGCCGCGGGGCGGAGCTGCGCGAGCTGCTGTCGGCGCTCAACACCGGCCACGACGGCGGGGCGGGCACCCTGCACGCGAACGCGCTCGCCGACGTACCGTCGAGGCTCGAGGCACTCGGCGCCGCAGCGGGCATGACGCCGGACGCCGTCGCACGGCAGGCCGCGAGCGCGTTCGACCTGGTCGTGCACGTGCAGCGCAGCGCGACGGGCCGTCGCATCGGCGGTGTGGGGCGACTGCGGTTCGAGGCGGGTCGCCTGCAGGTTGTACCGGTCACGCCCGAGGCGGAATCGTGATCGGGGCGTCGTCGCTCGCGGTGCGGCGGCGGAGGCCCGCGCCGGGCAGCGAGGTCGACGAGGTCGCGGGTATCGCGCATCGGCTCGCGGTGCTGCTCGCGGCGGGCGTCGCGCCGGCCGCGGCCCTGGCGCACCTCGAGGGCGCCGCTCCGGTCGTGCTCCCACCGGCCGCCGCCGCGGCTCGCTCGGGCGGCGACGTCTCGGGCGCGCTGGTCGCCTCGGCCGACGGGCTTCCCCGCACTCGCGGCTCGGCTGGCGGGCGATCGCCGCCGGCTGGTCCGTCGCCGAGCGCTCGGGCAGTCCGCTCGCGCAGATGCTCCGTGACACGTCGACGAGCCTGCGCGACGTCGCCGAGCTCCAGCGCGAACTCGACGCCGCGCTCGCCGGTCCGCGCGCGACCTCGCGCCTCGTCGCGCTGCTGCCGCCCGTCGGCATCGCCTTCGGCGCCGTGCTCGGCTTCGACACCGTCGGAGTGCTCCTCGGCTCCGCGCTCGGCATCGTGTGCGCGATCGCGGGAGTCGTGCTGCTCGTCGTGGGGCACGCCTGGAGCCGAGCGCTCGTCGGGCGCGCGGGCCGGCCGGAACCGGCCCCCGGGGTCGCGCTCGACCTGCTCGCGGTCGCGCTCGCGGGCGGCGCCAGCGTGCCGCGGGCCCGCGAATCCGTGGCATCGGCACTCGACTCCTGCCTGCCCGAGGCGCGCGCCGACGGCGACGCCGACGAGGTCGTCGCGCTCAGCCGCCGTGCGGGCGTGCCGGTCGCCGAGCTGCTGCGGGCCGAGGCCCACCGGCGGAGGCTGGCCGCCCGCGGCGCGGGTCGCACGCGCGCGGCCTCGCTCGCCGTGCACCTGATGGTGCCGCTCGCGATCTGCACGCTCCCGGCGTTCGTGCTGCTCGGCGTGCTGCCGATGCTCGTGTCCGTCGTCGCCTCGACGGTCGCGGACCTCGCGTGAGCGTCACGGCCCCCGCACCTGCTCGTGCCACCCGACCGGGCGCCAGCCCGACGAAGAGAGAGGAGAACGGATGCACGGACACGACGACGGAGGTGCGCCCGGCGGCGGCTCACCCGACGAGCGCGCCCGACACGTCGAGTCGAGGGGCCGCGCCGCGGTCCTGCTGCGGCGACTCGCGGGGAGCGCGGCGCCGCGACTGCGGAGTACGCGGTCGCGACGATGGCGGCGGTGGGCTTCGCGGGCCTGCTCGTCATCATCCTGCGCGGCGACGAGGTGCGCGGCATCCTCACCGACCTCGTGCGCAATGCGCTCACGGTGGGCTGAGCTCGCCGGCCGCTCCGACCGGGGGAGCGTGACGGCGGAACTCGCCGCCGCGCTCCCCGCGGTCGCGCTCGTGCTGGCGATCTGCCTCGGCGGGGTGGCGCTGCTCACCCGGCAGGCGGTGCTGGCCGATGCGGCGGCCGACGCGTCACGTGCCGTGGCGCGCGGCGAGGCCGACGCCCGCGCCGCCGCGATCATCGCGCGGGTGGCGCCGGGCGCCGGCATCCGACTCGAACGCTCGGACGGGTTCGTGTGCGTGCACGTGCGCGACCCCGCGCCGGTGGCCCTGCTGCCGCTCGACGCCTCGGCCCGCGCCTGCGCGCTCGAGGGCGGGTGGTGACGATGGGCGGGAGCGAGCGCGGTGCGGGCTCGGTGCTCGCGCTCGCCGTGGTCGCGGCGACCGTGGCGCTCACCGTGCCGGTGCTCGGCGCCTGCGCGTTGCTGCTCGGCGGTCAACTCGCGGCGAACGCGGCCGACGCGGCTGCGCTCGCCGCGGCAGACGTCGCGTCGGGCGCATCGCCCGGCGAGCCCTGCGCACGAGCGGTCGACGCTGCGGAGCGCAACGGCGCCGTGCTCGAGGCGTGCGCCGTCGACGGTGCGATCGCCGACGTGCGGGCGAGCGTCACCCTCGCGGGCGTCGCCCAGGCCGCACGGGCCCGGGCCGGGCCGCCGGCTGAGCGACCCGTGCCGTGAGGTGCTTCAGGTCAGTCGAAGACCGTCTCGATGAAGCGATAGGAGACGGACGACGGACGGTTGGCGTGCTCGGCGTCGAACTCGACACCGGAGCCTCTCGAGTAGACGTAATGCTTGCCACCCGACTCGGCCGGAATCTCCAGCCGGGGGTTCGGATCGCCGGAATCGAGGAACGAGACCGTGATGGTCTTGCCCTCCAGCGGCCCGTCGGTCAGCTTCGCCGTGTACGTGCCTGCGGTTGACGTGTCCATGTCGCCATTGTCCTCCGCCCCCACGAGTCCGCAAGGGGTCGCTCTCGGCGTGTATGTGTATGGTGTGCGATGAACGGGAGGGGTACTCCCGCGAAAGGAGTCCGGTGCCGGGCAAGAAGCTGGTCATCGTCGAGTCGCCGACCAAGATGAAGTCCATCGCCACCTATCTGGGCGAGGGCTACGAGGTGCTGTCCTCGGTCGGTCACATCCGCGACCTCGTCGAGCCGAAGAACCTCCCGCCCGAGCTCAAGAAGGGCTCGATGGGCAAGTTCTCCGTGGACGTGGAGAACGGCTTCGAGCCCTACTACGTCGTCTCCGACTCCAAGAAGAAGACGGTCGCCGAGCTCAAGCGCGCACTGAAGGGCGCCGACGAACTCCTGCTCGCCACTGATGAGGACCGCGAGGGCGAGGCCATCGCGTGGCACCTCCTCCAGGAGCTGAAGCCCAAGGTGCCGGTGCGCCGCATGGTCTTCCACGAGATCACGAAGGACGCGATCCTCGCCGCGAAGGACCACACCCGCGAACTCGACACCGCACTCGTCGACGCGCAGGAGACCCGCCGCATCCTCGACCGCCTCTACGGGTACGAGGTGTCGCCGGTGCTCTGGCGCAAGGTCGGCCCCGGCCTCTCCGCCGGTCGCGTGCAGTCCGCCGCGACCCGCCTCGTCGTCGAGCGCGAGCGCGAGCGCCTGGCGTTCGTCGCGGCGTCGTACTGGGACCTGACCGCGACCTTCGCGGAGTCGGATGCACCCGACGCGACCGCGTTCGAGGCGCGCCTGGTGCGCCTCGACGGCGCCCGCGTGGCGACCGGCCGCGACTTCGACGACGCGGGCCGGCTGAAGAACGACGCGGTCGTCCTCGACGAGGCATCCGCTCGTGCCCTCGCCTCGGCCCTGCGCGCCGACACCGTGCCCTCGACCGTCGCGAAGGTCGAGTCGAAGCCGTACTCGCGGAAGCCCGCGGCCCCGTTCACGACCTCGACGCTGCAGCAGGAGGCCGCGCGCAAGCTGCGGTTCTCGGCCCGCCAGACCATGTCGGTCGCCCAGTCGCTCTACGAGAACGGCTACATCACCTATATGCGCACCGACTCGCCGTCGCTGTCCAAGCAGGCGACGGATGCGGCGCGGGCGCAGGCCGTCGCCCTCTACGGCGCCGACTCCATCCCGTCGTCGCCGCGCGTGTACAAGGGCAAGAGCAAGAACGCGCAGGAGGCGCACGAGGCGATCCGCCCGTCGGGCGACACGTTCCGCACGCCGGCCTCGCTCCAGTCGACGCTGCGCGGCAACGACTTCAAGCTGTACGACCTCATCTGGAAGCGCACGGTCGCCTCGCAGATGGCCGATGCGAAGGGCAAGACGGCATCGCTCACGATCGCGGTCGGCCCGACGGCGGCCGACACCGCGGTGGCGGCGGATGCCCCGGAGACGACCACCGCCCGCCCCGACATCGCGAACGCGACGGCCGAGTTCAGCGCGAGCGGCACCGTCATCACCTTCCGCGGCTTCCTCGCCGCCTACGAGGAGGGCAAGGACGAGGAGCGCAACGCCGACGAGGGCGGCAAGAACGCGAAGCTCCCGCCGCTCGAGGAGGGCCAGGTCATCGCGCTGGCGAACCTCGAGTCGAAGGACCACGAGACCAGCCCGCCGCCGCGCTACACCGAGGCGAGCCTCGTGAAGCGGCTCGAGGAGCTCGGCATCGGCCGCCCGTCGACCTTCGCGTCGATCATCTCGACCATCGTCGACCGCGGCTACGTGACGCCGCGCGGCCAGGCGCTCGTGCCGAACTGGATCGCCTTCTCGGTCGTGCGCCTGCTCGAGGAGCACTTCACCGACCTCGTGCAGTACGACTTCACCGCCGAGATGGAGGAGGACCTCGACCGCATCGCGGGCGGCGACGCCGACCGCGTCGACTGGCTCAAGGGCTTCTACTTCGGCACCGACGACTACCTCGGGCTCCGCCAGATCATCGACAACCTGGGCGACATCGACGCGCGCAGCATCAACTCGATCCCGATCGCCGACGACATCACGCTGCGCATCGGGCGTTACGGCCCGTACCTCGAGACGCCCGACACCGAGGGCGGGCCGGATGCCACGCCCAGGCGCGTCAACATCCCCGCCGAGCTCGCGCCGGACGAGCTCACCGAGGCGAAGGCGCGCGAACTCGTCGACGCGCCCGTGCAGGGCGACCTCGTGCTGGGTGTGAACCCGGAGAACGGCAAGCAGGTGGTGGCGAAGGACGGCCGCTTCGGCCCGTACGTGACGGAGCTCGAGCCGGAGCCCGAGGCGACCCCGAGGCATCCGTCGACCCGAAGACCGGCGAGGTCACCGAGGCGCCGAAGAGGAAGCCGGCGAAGAAGGCCGCGGCGCCCAAGCCGCGCACGGCCTCGCTGTTCAAGTCGATGGACCTCGCCACGATCGACCTCGACACCGCGCTGCGCCTGCTCGACCTGCCGCGCACCGTGGGCGAGGACCCGGAGTCGGGCGACGCGATCACCGCGCAGAACGGTCGCTACGGGCCCTACCTCAAGAAGGGCACCGACACGCGCTCGCTGCCGAGCGAGGACGCGATCTTCGACATCGACCTCGCCGGGGCGCTCGAGCTGTACGCGCAGCCGAAGTACGGCAACCGTCGGGCGTCGAGCGCGCTCAAGGAGTTCGACGCCGACCCCGTGAGCGGCAAGCCGATCAAGGTGAAGGACGGCCGCTTCGGGCCGTACGTGACCGACGGCACGACCAACGCGACGATCCCGCGCGGCGACACCGTGGAGGACATCACGTTCGAGCGCGCCGCCGAGCTGCTGCAGATCAAGCGCGACAAGGGCCCGGCGAAGCCGCGCACCTCGCGTGCGAGCACCGCGAAGAAGGCGCCGGCGAAGAAGAAGGCGCCGGCCAAGAAGCCCGCGGCCAAGAAGTCCTCGTCGTGACCTCGGCCGCGCGCGGCCTGTTCGTCACGCTCGAGGGCGGCGACGGGTCGGGCAAGTCCACGCAGGCCGAGCTGCTCGCCGAGCGGCTGCGCGCGTCGGGTCGCGAGGTCGTGCGCACGCGCGAGCCGGGCGGCACCGACGTGGGGCTCGAGATCCGCGAGCTCGTGCTGCACCATCGAGGCGACATCGCGCCGCGCGCCGAGGCGCTGCTCTACGCGGCCGACCGCGCGCACCACATCGCGACGCTCGTGCGGCCCGCCCTCGAGCGCGGGGCGGTCGTGCTGCAGGACCGCTACCTCGACTCCTCCGTCGCCTACCAGGGCGCCGGGCGCGTGCTCGACGCCGACGAGGTGCGGCGGCTGTCGCTGTGGGCGACCGACGACCTGCTGCCCGACCTGACGATCCTGCTCGACCTCGACGAGGCGGCCGCGCGTGCGCGACTCGACGGGGCGCGTACGCGGTACGACCGGCTCGAGGCGGAAGGTGCGTCCTTCCACGCACGCGTGCGGGCGGCGTACCTGGAGCTCGCCGCGGCCGAGCCCGAGCGGTTCCTCGTGCTCGACGCGACCCTGCCGGTCGAGGAGCTCGCGACGGCGATCCGCGACGCGGTGGCGGGCCGGCTCGTCGGCGGCGACGGGTAGCGTGAACGGCGTGAGCGTGTGGACCGAGCTGACCGGGCAGGATGCCGCGATCGACGTGTTCCGTGCCGCGGCCGGGGCCGCCCCGGCCGGCGACGACGGCATGACGCACGCCTGGCTCATCACCGGGCCGCCCGGCTCGGGGCGCTCGAACCTCGCGCTCGCGTTCGCGACGGCGCTGCTCTCGGGTGAAGCCGACGGCGAGCCGACGACGATCGCGCAGGTCGACGCGGGGTCGCACCCCGACCTGCACGTCGTCTCGACGCAGGGCGTGATCATCTCGATCGACACGCTGCGCACGGTGGTTGAGCGCTCGCACTACTCGCCGTCGGTCGCGCCGTACCGCGTGGTCGTGATCGAGGACGCCGACCGCATGACCGAGCGCTCGTCGAACGTGCTGCTGAAGGAGCTCGAGGAGCCGCCGCCGCGCACGGTGTGGATACTCTGCGCGCCGAGCGAGGCCGACCTGCTGCCGACGATCCGGTCGCGCGTGCGCACCGTGCGGCTGCGCGTGCCGAGCGTCGCGGACGTCGCCGACCTGCTCGTGCGGCGCGACGGGGTCGACCCGGCGCTCGCCGAGCGCTGCGCGCGGGAGGCGCAGAGCCACATCGGCATGGCGCTCCGGCTCGCGACGAGCGAGGAGGCACGTGCCCGCCGCGAGGAGACGTTGCGCGCGGCGCTCGGCGTGCGCTCGACGCGCGACGCGGTGCTCGGTGCGGCGCGCATGCTCGAGATCGCCGGCGACGACGCGAAGGCCATCACCGCCGAGCGCGACGCCGAGGAGCGCGAGCACGCACTGCGCTCGCTGGGCGTCGCGCCGGGCCAGGCCGTGCCGGCCGCGCTGCGTTCGCAGATCAAGGCGCTGGAGGACGACCAGAAGCGGCGCGCCACGCGGAGCCTGCGCGACGGCATCGACCGCATCCTCGTCGACCTGTCGTCGCTGTACCGCGACGTGCTGCTGCTGCAGGTCGGCGCCGAGATCGACCTGGTGAACGTCGAGCTGCGGCCCGAGCTCGACCGCGCAGCCGAGGCGGCGAGCCCCGCGCAGACCCTCGCCACGCTCGACGCGATCGCCCTGGCGCGCGAGCGCATCGAGGGCAACGTCGCGCCCGCGCTCGCGCTCGAGTCGATGCTCGTGTCCGCCGTGCGCGGCCGCGCGGAGGCGAGGCGATGAGCGCGCGCCGGCTGACGGGCGCGGTCGCCCTCGCGGCATCCGTCGCCCTCGTGCTCTCTGGCTGCATCGCGTGGCCGTTCGGGGTGCAGCGGAGCATTCCCGCGCCCGTGCCGACGACGATCGCGAGCGACCTCGAATCGTTCTACTCGCAGGAGCTCGAGTGGAGTCGCTGCGGCGACGGCATGTGGTGCGCGACGGCCCAGGCGCCGCTCGACTGGGACGAGCCGGAGGTCGGGAGCGTCGAGCTGGCGCTGGTGCGCCACCCGGCGACGGGGGAGAAGGTCGGGTCGCTGCTCGTGAACCCGGGCGGGCCCGGAGCGTCGGGCGTCGACTTCATCGCCGACTCCATCGACTATGCGGTCGGCGACTCCGTGCAGGCGGCCTACGACGTCGTCGGGTTCGACCCGCGCGGGGTCGGGCAGTCGACCGCGGTCGAGTGCTTCGCCGACGCGGAGGACAAGGACGCGTACCTGTACAGCATCGCCGAGAGCGAGCGCGGCACCGACGCCTGGATCGCCGAGGCCCGCGCGGAGCAGGAGGACTACTCCGCGGCGTGCGCCGAACGCAGCGGCGAGCTGCTCGCGAACATCGACACCGGCTCGGCCGCGCGCGATCTCGACCTGCTGCGCGCCCTGCTCGGCGACGAGGAGCTGTACTACCTCGGCTACTCGTACGGCTCGACGCTCGGCGTGACCTACGCGGGCCTGTACCCCGAGCGCATCGGGCGCATGGTGCTCGACGCGGTGCTCGACCCGAGCACGCCGGCGTTCGAGATCACGAAGACCCAGGCGATCGGGTTCGAGCGAGCGCTCTCGTCGTACCTCGCCTGGTGCCTGTCCGGTGCGGAGTGCCCGTTCACCGGCTCCGTCGACGAGGCTGCCGCCACCGTACGCGCCCTGCTCGACTCGGTCGAGGCGAGCCCGATCCGCGCCGACGACGGGCGGATGCTGGGCGCGAACACGCTCGTGACCGCGATCATCTACCCGCTCTACGACGAGGCCTCGTGGCCGTTCCTCGACATCCTCTTCGAGCAGGTGATGTTCGGCGGCACCGAGGCGGCGTTCCTCTCGGCCGACGCGTACAACGGCCGCGACGCGGACGGGAACTACGTCGACAACTCGAGCGAGGCGTTCCACGCCATCAACTGCATCGACCACGCCGGGGACCCCGACGACGTCGACGGCATGCGCGCGCGGGTCGCCGAGCTGGAGGAGCTCGCGCCGGTGTTCGGCACGTACTTCGGGTACGGCGACCTGTCGTGCGCGGGGTGGCCGGCGCCCCCGATCGACTCGGACGAGGTCGTGACCGCGCCGGGTGCGCCGCCGATCCTCGTCGTGGGCACGACGAACGACCCGGCGACGCCGTACGAGTGGGCGGTGGCGCTCGCCGACCAGCTCGACACCGGCGTGCTCGTGACGTTCGAGGGGAGGGGCACGCGGCGTATCCGTCTCGCGACCCGTGCATCGTCGACGCGGTCGAGGGATACCTCGTCGACGGGGTCGTTCCGGTCGACGACACCCGCTGCTGACGATCGGCGACCCTGCATGACGCTCGGTCTCGCTGCAATGTTGCAGCAGGTGCAATACTGACGGGATGGCTGTCGACACGACCGAACCCGGGCTCCGAGAGCGCAAGCGGCGAGCGACGCGTCACGCGATCCAGCTGGCGGCCCTCCGGCTGACGCTGGAGCACGGCTTCGACCGGGTGACGGTCGAGGAGATCACGCGGGCGGCCGACGTCTCCCCGCGCACGTTCTTCAACTACTTCCCGTCGAAGACGGCCGCCCTCACCGGCGACGTGCCCACCTTCCCGGATGGCGCCGCGGAGGTGTTCGCGAGTGCGGGCCCCACCGGGCGGCTCGCGGACGACCTCGGCGAGCTCTTCGCCGCGGTGGTCGCGGAGCAGGCCGACGACCTGGAGGTCGTCGCGCTCCGTCGAGACGTCATGCAGGAGCATCCGCAGCTCATGGAGGGGCAGTTCGCCGGGCTGATGGCGTTCGAGGACCGCCTGCGCGCGCTCGTCGCACGCCGACTCGAGGTCACCGATCCCGGTCTCGCCGCCGACCCGGCTGCGCGAGACGATCGCACCATGCTCGTGGCGATGACTGCGGTCGGCGTGATCACCTACGCGTGGCGCAGCTGGGCCGAGCAACTCGACCCGCAGCGGCCGCTCGAGGCCCGCATGCAGGAGGCGTTCCGGCGCGTGTACGAAGTACTCGCGGAAACCCGCTAACATGGTCTCTCGTGCCCGTCGCTTCTCGCGCCGGAAGCACGCCGCCTTAGCTCAGTCGGCAGAGCGATTCACTCGTAATGAATAGGTCGTGGGTTCGATTCCCACAGGCGGCTCCACTGCCCCCGTCCGGTCCGTCCGGGCGGGGGCTTCGTCGTTGGTCACGCCGTGACGACGTCCCACTCGCCGAAGCGGGCGAAGCCGGCCGCGCGGGCGAGCGCGGCGGAGGCGGCGTTGCCGGTCTGGTGCCGGTATTGCGGCTCGTGGCCGCGGGCCAGCGCCTCGGCGGCGAGCGCCTGCACGAGGCGTCGACCGAGACCGCGCCCGCGGTACTCGGGCAACGTGATGACGCCGATGTCGGCCACCGTCGACTCGCGCCACGGGTACATGCTCGCGACGGCGACCAGGCGATCGTCGACGAAGGTGCCGAGCGCCACCCAGTGGTCGAGCTCGACGTACGCCTCGTCCAGGTCGTCCTCGGGGGCGTCGGCGGAGAAGCGCGCGAACTCAGGGGCATCCGCTGCCGTCAGCACCCGCGTGCCGGGCGCCGGGGGCAGTGCGGTGACGGCCCGCTGCGCCTCCTGGGGGAGGTAGGAGACGAGATCGGCGCCGTTGAGCTCGAGACCGGCCTCCGCGATCCGCGCGCGCAGCGCATCGCGTCCGACCGCCTCACCGTCAGCGACGCCGAGACGCTCAGCAGTGGCCGGCGAGACGGTCGCGACGAGCGGCCCATCGACCACGTCGAGCAGGGTCAGCAGCAGGTCGCTGCGCAGCCCCGGGCCGACGACGACGCGGTACGAGTCCGATGGGCCCGGCGAGGCACCCGTGAGGCCCCAGAAGTCGGTCACGGTGGCGGAGAACGCGAGTGGCACGCATCCACCCTGCCACCCGCGAGCCGCAGGCGCAGCGATACGCTCGACGAATGACCGATCGACTCCGCTGGGGCATCCTGGCTACGGGCGGCATCGCCCATCTCATGACCTCCGACCTCGTGGCCAACGGCTTCGACGTGCGGGCCGTCGCCTCCCGCCGGCCGGAGGCGGCCGAGGCGTTCGCCGCCGAGTTCGGCATCCCGACGGCGCACGGCAGCTACGAGGCGCTCGCCGCCGACCCCGACGTCGACATCGTGTACGTCGCGACCCCGCACCCCATGCACGTCGAGAACGCGCTGCTGCTGCTCGAATCGGGCAAGCACGTGCTGGTCGAGAAGCCGTTCACGCTGAACGCTCGCGAGGCGGCCGCGATCGCGGGCCTGGCGAAGGCGCGTGGTCTCCTCGCCATGGAGGCGATGTGGACCCGGTACCTGCCGCACATGGAGCGCATCCGCGAACTGATCGCCGACGGCGCGCTGGGGGAGGTGCGCACGCTCATCGCCGACCACACCCAGCGCATCACCGACGACCCGACGCACCGGCTCAACGCGCTCGAGCTCGGCGGCGGCGCCCTGCTCGACCTCGGCATCTACCCGGTCTCGTTCGCGTGGGATCTCTTCGGCGAGCCCGAGACGATCCAGGCGACGGCGACGTTCAAGCCGACCGGCGCCGACGCGCAGGTCGCCACGATCTTCGGGTACGCGGGCGGGCGCGTCGCGACCACGCTCTCGGCGAGCGACACCCGGGGCCCGAACGTCGCCACGGTCATCGGCACCGAGGCGCGCATCGACATCGACGCGGTCTGGTACACGCCGACGAGCTTCCGCCTGATCGACTCCGACGGCGCCGTCGTCGAGGAGTTCTCGCAGGAGGTGAACGGGCGCGGCATGCACTTCCAGGCGGAGGCCGCGGAGCGGCTCGTCGCGTCGGACGAGCTCGGCGGCGACGTGCTGCCGCTCGACGAGACGGTCGCGATCATGGGCACGCTCGACCGCGTGCGTGAGCTGATCGGACTGCGCTACCCCGGCGAGTAGGCGCCGGCCGCGTCCACCCGACTCACGGGCGCGGCTGCGTACAATGCCGGGGTGTCGACCGACCCCGAGACCCCCGACGCCCCAGACGGCGCGGCCGAGCCGACCCCGCACGCCGCGGGCGGCGAGGGGCGGGCGACGGATGCCCCTGACGGCGCCACGGCCTCGACCGACGCGGCTGCGGGGGAGACCACGACGACGGATGCCCCTGGCGGCACGCACCCGAAGCGCACGCGCCTCGCGCTCTGGGTGACCGCGGGCGTCGTCGCGTTCGCGCTCGCCGGCTGGGGCGCGGTCGCCGCTGGCTCCGCGGTCGCGAGCGGGAGCCCGGCGCCGACCCCGACGCCCACCGCGACCCCGACGCCCACGCCCACCGTCGACCCCGGACGCCCCGCGCCCACCGCCGAGGCGACGACCGCGAAGATCCGCACCTGCATGGTCGGCGCAGCGGCGACCGACGCCCGCCTCGGCGCGATGCAGGCGCACGTGCGCAACGCGAACACCGGCGAGGTGCTCTACGACCGCGGCGGCGGCACCGCCTCACGCACCGCGAGCGTCATGAAGGTGCTGACCGCGGCGGCGGCGCTCGACGTGCTCGGCCCCGACTACCGGGCGACCACCACGGTCGTGCGCGGCAGCGAGCCCGGCTCGGTGGTGCTCGTCGGCGGCGGCGACCTCACGCTCTCGGCCACGCCCAGCGGCACGCAGACCGTCTACCCGGGCGCGGCGCACCTCGACGACCTGGCCGCTCAGGTGCGCGCCGCGTGGGACGCCGACCCCGCCAACCCGCCGCTCACGAAGCTCGTGCTCGACGCGTCGTTCTTCGGCGGCGACGAGTGGCACCCGACCTGGAACCCACTCGAGCGCGAGCAGGGCTACATGTCGCAGATCACGGCCCTGCAGGTCGACGGCGACCGCGCCAGTCCGTTCGCCGAGACGTCGTGGCGCAGCCCGGACCCGATCGGTCGTGCGGGCGACGCCTTCGCCGGCGCGCTCGGCGGCATCGGAACGATCGAGCGCGGCACCGCGCCCGCCGACGCGCAGACGCTCGGCACGGTCTCGTCGCCGACCGTCGCGGAGCTCGTGAACAAGTCGCTCATCGTCTCCGACAACACGGTCGCCGAGATGCTCGCCCGGCACGTCGCGATCCGCACGGGCACCGGCAACGACTTCGCGGCGATCGACGCCGGCGTGCGCGAGGGCCTCGCAGCGTACGGCATCGACACCGACGACATCACCGTCACCGACGGCTCGGGCCTCAGCGACGACAACGCGGTGCCGCCGGCGTACCTCACCGAGCTGTTCCGCAAGATCGAGGCGCGCGAGCAGGGGCTCGGCGTCGTCCGCGACGGCCTCCCGGTCGCGGGCGTGCAGGGTTCGCTCGCGTACGGCGACCGCTTCTTCGGCGACAACGCCGTCGCGCGTGGCGCGGTCTGGGCGAAGACCGGCTGGATCGAGACCGGCTACACCCTCTCCGGCATCATCCACGCGCAGGACGGCACGCCGCTCACGTTCGCCATCTACGCCCTCGGCGACGCGCCCGGCGCCATCCCGCCGTCGTCGCGCGAGGCGATCGACACCCTCACGACGGCGTTCTTCCGCTGCGGCGACAACCTCTCCAACGGATGAGGGGCGGTCGAGCGGATGCCGCGGGCGGGCGCGCGCCCGCATCCGGCACACACGACCCGGAACTCGTCGACCTCGCTGCGCAGCTGGTCGGGATCGACTCGGTGAACCCCGACCTCGACCCGACGGGTGCCGCCGAGGTCGCACTCGCGCACGCGCTGCGCGACCGCCTCGTGGCATCCGGCTTCCAGACCACCCTGATCGGCCCGGGAGCGCGCCCGAGCCTGATCGCCCGGAAGCCGGGCACCGGCGCCGGCCGCACGCTGCTGCTGAGCGGTCACCTCGACACGGTCGGCGTGCGCACCTATGCCGACGGGCCGTTCGCACCGCGCGTCGACGGCGACCAGCTCTGGGGTCGCGGCGCCTACGACATGAAGGGCGCGCTCGCCGCGGGCGTGCTCGCAGCCGAACGGGCGACCGCGGGCGACGGGCTCACCGGCGACGTCGTGCTCGCGTTCGCCGCCGACGAGGAGTTCGGCTCGATCGGCACCGCGGCGGTGCTCGCCTCGCTCGACGCGGCCGAGATCGACGGCGCGCTCGTGCTCGAGCCGACCGGGCTCGAACTCGGCGTGGCGCACCGCGGCTTCGCGTGGTTCGCGCTCGAGGTGCACGGGCGCGCCGCGCACGGCTCGCAGCCCGAGCAGGGCGTCGACGCGATCGCGGGCATGCTGCGACTGGTCGACGCGCTCGACGCCGACCCCGCGCCGTGCGCGCCGGAGCAGGGGCATCCGCTGCTCGGCACCTCGACCCTGCGGGTCGCCACCCTCGACGGCGGCGTCGACGCCGCGACCGTCGCGCCGCACTGCCGCGCGACCATCGAGCGCCGCACGCTGCCGGGCGAGACCCCGGCGGTCGTGCGCGCCGCGCTCGAGGCGACGCTCGCGCGCGCGGCCGGGTCGGACGTGTCGTTCCAGCTGACCGAGCTCGTCTCGCGCCCCGCCTTCGAGGCGCCCGACGGGTCGGCCGTCGTCGCGGCCGTCGACCGCGCGGCACTCGCCGAGGTCGGCGCCGAGCCCGACCGTCGCGGCGACCCGTGGTGGACCGAGGCGGCGCTGTTCGCCGACGCGGGCATCGACGTCGCGCTCTACGGGCCTGCCGGAGGAGGCGCGCACGCCGACGCAGAGTGGCTCGACCTGCCGTCGGCAGTGACGCATGCGCGGGTGCTCGAACGCGTGCTGCGCGAATTCTGCGGCTGAGCGGCCGGCCCTGCGCGCACCGGGCCCGCCGGTCCGCGACGGTGGGATGATCGAACCAGGAGGTTCGAACATGACGCGAGCGCTACTCATCATCGACGTGCAGAACGACTTCACCGAGGGCGGTGCGCTCGGGGTCGACGGCGGTGCCGCCGTGGCATCCGGCATCACCCGGTTCCTCGCCGAGCACGGCGACGACTACGACCTGGTCGTCGCGTCGCGCGACTGGCACGACGGCGACAACGACAACGGCGGGCACTTCGCGGGCGACGCCGAGCCCGACTTCGTCGACACCTGGCCCGTGCACTGCGTCTCGGGCACGACGGGCGCCGAGTACCACCCCGACCTCGACGTCTCGCGCGTCGACGTGCACATCCGCAAGGGGCAGGGCGCGCCCGCGTACTCGATCTTCGAGGGCACGGATGACGACGGCACGCCCTTCCCCGAGTTGCTCACCCGCCACGGGGTGACCGAGGTCGACGTCGTCGGCATCGCCACCGACTACTGCGTGCGCGCGAGCACGCTCGACGCGCTCGAGCACGGGCAGCACGCGCGCGTGCTCACGGGCCTCGTCGCGGGCGTGGCCGCCGAGTCGAGCGAGGCCGCGATCGCCGAGATGGGGCATGCGGGTGCCGAGATCGCCGGCAGCGAGGCATCCGGCACCGCCTGACCGCGGTTCGGCGAGCCCCGCGCGACCCGCCAGAATGGACGCATGACTCGCACCGTCCAGCTCCGCCGCTACACCCTCGTCGAGGGCGAGTACGACGCCTTCGTCGCCTGGTGGCACGGCAGCATGCCGAAGGTCCGCCCCGCCGCCGGGTTCCGCATCGAGTTCGCCTACGGGCTGCCCGAGCGCAACGAGTTCGTGTGGGCGGTCAGCGCCGAGGGCGACCGCGACGCGTTCCTCGTGCTCGAGCAGGCCTACATGGCCTCGGATGCGCGCGCCGAGGTGTTCGCGGGTGTCCCGCAGCGCGTCGCGGTCTACGACATCGAGTTCGTCGACGTCGAGGCCTGAGCCCGGCCGTCGCGCGTACCCGCGGGGCTACGCTGGTCGCGTCACGCAGACGGGGAGGTCGCGACATGGATGAGCGGGCACTGCTGGAGGGCACGCCGGATCGGCTGTTCATCGCGGGGGAGTGGGTGGCCGCAGAGGGCGGGCGCGCGCTCGACGTGCACGATCCGTCGACGGGCCGGGTGATCCGGTCGATCGCGGATGCCTCGCCGGCCGACGCCGTGCGCGCGCTCGACGCCGCGGTCGCCGCCCAGGACGCGTGGGCCGCGACAGCGCCCCGGCAGCGCGGCGAGCTGCTGCGCCGGGCGTGGGAGCTCGTCACCGAGCGCGCCGACGACCTCGCGCTGCTCATGACGCTCGAGATGGGCAAGACGCTGGCCGAGTCGCGAGGCGAGGTGACCTACGGCGGCGAGTTCCTGCGCTGGTTCTCGGAGGAGGCGGTGCGCATCCATGGCCGGTACGGGCTGAACCCCGAGGGCACGGGGCGCATGATCGTGTCGCAGCGGCCCGTCGGCCCGTCGTACTTCATCACCCCGTGGAACTTCCCGCTCGCGATGGCGACCCGCAAGATCGCCCCCGCGCTGGCGGCCGGCTGCACCGTGGTCGTGAAGCCCGCGCAGCTCACGCCGCTCACGACGCTCGCGTTCACCGCCATCCTCGAGGAGGCGGGCCTGCCCGCGGGCGTCGTGAACGTCATCACGTCGTCGAGCTCGTCGGCGGTGACCGAGCCGATCCTCGCCGACCGTCGGCTGCGGAAGCTCTCGTTCACCGGCTCGACCGAGGTCGGTCGGAAGCTCATCGCGCAGGCCGCCGACGGCGTGCTGCGGGTCTCGATGGAACTCGGCGGCAACGCGCCGTTCGTCGTGTTCGAGGATGCCGACCTCGACACGGCCGTCGACGGCGCGATGCTCGCGAAGTTCCGCAACATCGGCCAGGCCTGCACGGCCGCCAACCGGTTCATCGTGCACGAGTCGGTCGCCGACGAGTTCGCCCGGCGCGTGACCGAGCGGGTCTCGGCCATGCGGGTCGGCCGCGGCACCGACGAGGGCGTGCAGATCGGCCCGCTGATCGACGAGGACGCGGTCGGCAAGGCCGAGGCGCTCGTGCAGGACGCGGTCGGGCGAGGGGCATCCGTCACCACCGGCGGCAGCCGCATCGCCGGGGAGGGCACCTACTTCGAGCCCACGGTCGTGACCGGCGTCGTCGCGGGCAGCGAGATCCTCCGCAACGAGATCTTCGGGCCGGTGCTGTCGATCACGACGTTCGCCGATGAGGACGAGGCCGTGCGGCTCGCGAACGACACCGAGTTCGGGCTGGTCTCGTACGTCTACACGACCGACCTGGCGCGCGGGCACCGCATGATCGACCGGCTCGACACCGGCATGATGGGCCTCAACGCGGGCGTCATCTCGAACGCCGCCGCGCCGTTCGGTGGGGTGAAGGCCTCCGGCATCGGCCGCGAGGGCGGGTTCGAGGGCATCCACGAGTACCTGTCGACCAAGTACACGATGCTCCCCGCCTGAGCCGCGCCGCGGCGGCGCGCGTAGGGTGGGAGCATGGGCACCGAGGCCGTGATCGTCGACGTGATCCGCACCGCCAGCGGGCGGGGCAAGCCGGGCGGGCAGCTCTCCGGGGTGCATCCGGTCGACCTGCTCGCGGGCGTGCTCGACCACCTCGTCGCCCGCAACGACCTCGACCCGGCGCTCGTCGACGACGTGATCGGCGGCTGCGTCAGCCAGGTCGGCGAGCAGTCGTACAACGTCACCCGCAACGCGCTGCTCGCGGCGGGATTCCCCGAGCACGTGCCCGGCACCACGGTCGACCGCCAGTGCGGGTCCAGCCAGCAGGCCGCGACCTTCGCCGCGCAGGCGGTCATCGCCGGGGCCGCCGACATCGTGATCGCCTGCGGCGTCGAGTCGATGAGCCGCGTGCCGCTCGGCTCGTCGACCACCGGGCAGGACCCGTTCGGCACCCGCATGCACGCCCGCTACCCCGAGGGGCTCGTCGGCCAGGGCGTGTCGGCCGACCTCATCGCCCAGCGGTGGGGGTTCGGCCGCGACGAGCTCGACGCGTTCGCGGCCGAGAGCCATCGAAGGGCGGCGGATGCCGCGGGGCGCGGCGACTTCGACCACGAGATCGTGCCCGTGCGAGGCGTCGACGCGCTCGTCGACGAGACCGTGCGCCCCGGCACGACGACCGAGGGGCTCGCCGGCCTCGCGCCCGCGTTCCGCACCGACCGGCTCGCCGAGCGCTTCCCCGACCTCGATTGGCGCATCACGGCCGGCAACTCGTCGCCGCTCACCGACGGTGCATCCGCCGCCCTCATCATGAGCGCCGAGCGCGCCGCCGCGCTGGGCCTGACGCCCCGGGCCCGCTTCCGCGCCTTCAGCGTGACCGGCAGCGACCCGTTGCTGATGCTCACGGGCGTGATCCCCGCGACCGCGCGCGTACTCGAGCGCGCCGGTCTCACCCACGACGACATCGACGTCTACGAGGTGAACGAGGCGTTCGCGTCGGTGCCGCTCGCGTGGCTCGCCGACACCGGCGCCGACCCGGCGAAGCTCAACCCGAACGGCGGGGCCATCGCACTGGGCCACGCGCTCGGCTCGTCGGGCACGCGGCTGCTCGCCACGCTGGTGTGCGAGCTCGAGCGGCGCGACGCGCGCCTCGGCCTGCAGACCATGTGCGAGGGCGGCGGCATGGCGAACGCGTACATCGTCGAACGCGCCTGAACGGTACGATCGGCACCGACGTAGTACTGCCACGGCGCCGGAGCCATGGCACGACGCCGACGCGACCGGGTCGGCGCACCCACGAACCACGAGAGGACAGCGCATGGAGCTGAGCGGAGCATCCGCCATCGTCACGGGAGGTGCGTCCGGCCTGGGGCGCGCCACGGCCGAGGCGCTCATCGACGCCGGGGCATCCGTCGTCATCGTCGACCTGCCCGGCGGCCGCGGCGAGGAGGCCGCCGTCGAGCTGGGGGAGCGCGCGACGTTCGCGCCCGCCGACGTCGCCGACGAGGCGCAGGTCGCTGCCGCGGTCGATGCCGCCGTCGCGCTCGGCCCGCTGCGGGTCGCGGTCAACTGCGCGGGCATCGCGACCGCCGGCCGCACGGTCGGCCGCGACGGGCCCCTCGCGCTCGCCGACTTCGAGCGCACGATCCGGGTGAACCTCATCGGCACGTTCAACGTCACGCGCCTCGCCGCCGCGGCGATGGCCGCCACCGACCCTGTGACCGCGCAGTCGCTGCCCGGCGTGCCCGAGACCGCCGAGCGCGGCGTGATCGTGAGCACCGCCTCGGTCGCCGCGTTCGACGGCCAGATCGGCCAGGCCGCCTACTCGGCCTCGAAGGGCGGCGTCGCGGCCATGACCCTGCCGCTCGCGCGCGACCTGTCGAAGCTGCTCATCCGCGTGGTCACGATCGCCCCGGGCATCATGCGGACGCCCATGATGGCGGGCATGCCCGACGACGTGCAGGCCTCGCTCGCCGCGCAGATCCCGCACCCGTCGCGCCTCGGCACGCCCGCCGAGTACGCGGCCCTCGCGATGCACGTGGTCGCCAACCCGCTGCTCAACGGCGAGGTGATCCGGCTCGACGGCGCCATCCGCATGCAGCCGAAGTAGGCGAGCGGATGCCTCGTGGCGGCGCGCGCCCCGAGGCATCCGCTCGGCTCTCGGCCCGTGGTCAGGCGATCGCCCGCTCGCGGCCGGCGCGGTACGCCTTGATGGCCCCGTCGACCACGTCCCACATGGTGACGCCCACGATCGCCACCACGATGACGGTCATCGTGACCCCGCCCGCGTCGCCCCACGGCCAGCCGATCGCGGCGAGGAACTCGGGGTTGAACAGGCGCTCGGAGAGCAGCAGCCAGAGCGCCGGAACCGTGAATGCGATGTTCAGCAGCAGGTTCGCGAACGCGAGCCACCAGTTCCAGCCCCACGCGTAGATCGCGCCGGCGAATGCCATCTCGAGCACGAGGAGCCCGAGGAACCACGGGATCCAGAAGCTCCACAGGTCGGGGTCGAGCACCGGGAACGACTCGCCGTCGATCGTCACGCCGAGCTGCCCCCAGACGATGAACCCGGCGAAGATCGCGAGGAACACGACCGAGGCGATCAGGTCGGGCAGGCGCTTCGCGCGGTGCTCGTCGCGCACCTGGGGGAGGTTCGCGAGGCTCCACTCCTGGCCGGGCGTGTGGTCGGGGGAGCGTTCGAGGATGGCGAAGACGAGGGTCGTCCAGAACGCGAGGTGCGCCGCGGTGCTCAGCAGCACCCCGAACGTCGCGCCGAAGACCTCGCCGACCGACGCACCCGCGAGCAGCTGCGCGAGCACGCTCGCCGCGGCGACGATGGGCAGCACGACCGCCATCAGTACCTTCACGAGCCGCAGCCAGGTCAGGTAGTAGCGCGGGCCGATGAGCTGCAGCGGCCGGTCGAGGTAGTCGGCCGCGAGCACGCTCGGGTCGCCGAGCTCGAGCAGGGTGCGGCGTTCGGCGTCGGCGGCGTCGACGCCCTCCTCGACGAACGCGTCGCGTTGGTCGGCGATGCGCTCGCGCAGCTCCCGGTCGAGGTCGGTGCGCTGGCGCTGGGGCACGTTGCGCACGGTCGCCCAGACGTAGCGGTCGGTCAGGGTCGTGGTGGTCATGATGCGTCTCCCTCGGTCAGGCGCGCGAGCGCCTCGTCGATGCGGTGCCAGTCGCCCGCGAGCACCTCGGCGAGCCGCTCGCCGGCGGGGCTCGTGCGGTAGAACTTGCGCGGGCGGGTCTCGTCGGTGTTCCACTCGCTCGTGAGCAGCCCCTGCTTCTCGAGCCGGCGCAGCAGCGGGTAGAGCGTGTTCGCGTCGACCGCGAGGTCGAGCCCCGCGAGCGATTCGAGCAGGGCGTAGCCGTAGTCGGGCGTGCGCAGGCGCAGCAGGCACGCGAGCACGGTCGTGCCACGGCGCAGCTCCTGGAGGTGCGTGGCGGTGGCGTCATCCGTTGTCATGTCACACACCATACTGTGTGACACACACTATTGCAACAGCGCCCGAGCGGATGCTCCGCTACTGACCCGCGTGCGCCTCCAGGAAGGCGTACACCTCGGCGTCGTCGACGCCCGGGAACCGGCCCGACGGCAGCGGGGAGAGCACGTGCGCGTGCAGGCGGGCGCTCGGCCACGCCTTGCCGTCCCAGCGGTCGGAGAGCTCGGCCGGCGCGCGGCGGCAGCACGTGACGTCGGGGCACCGCGACTCGACGCGCACCGTCGTCTCGCGGCCACGGAACCACTTCGCGTCCTGGAACGGCACGCCGATCGTGATCGAGAACTCCGCGGCATCCGTTCGCCCCGTCTGCGTCGCGCACCAGTACGTGCCCGCCGGGGTGTCGGTGTACTGGTAGTTCTCGGTCGTGCGGTTGGTGCGATCGAACGCACTCCGCGCGCTCCACTGCTTGCACACCCACTGGCCCTCGATCGAGCCGGTCACGTCGGCCGGCAGCGGGATGCCGTCGTTCTCGTACCCCTTCTGCAGCGCGCCGTCGCCGTTCACCCGCAGGAAGTGCAGCGTCATGTCGAGGTGCGAGGTGCCGAGGTTCGTCAGGCGCAGCGCCGCCGCCTCGTGGGTCACGCCGAACGCGTCGCGGAAGTCCTCCACCGCGAGGCGCTTCTCGCGCTTGGCCTCGGTGAGGAACTTCACGGATGCCTCGCGGGGCATGAGGCAGCACGCCGCGAAGTAGTTGATCTCGAGGCGCTGCCAGAGGAACTCGGCGTAGCTGCCCGGGCGCTCGTGCCCGAGCAGGCGGTGGGCCATCGCCTGCAGCGCCATCGAGCGCAGGCCGTGACCGCCGGGAATCGAGGCGGGCGGCAGGTAGATGCGGCCGTTGGCCAGGTCGGTGATCGACCTCGTGGCATCCGGCAGGTCGTCGACGTAGATGAGCCGGAACCCGAGCTGCTCGGCCATCACGCTCACCTCGCGGTGGGTGAGCGCCCCCTGGCGGTGGCCGGAGGCGGCGACGCGCTGCTCGGCGAGCTCCTCGATGTCTGGTAGGTAGTTGTCGCGCTCGCGCATGCGGGTGCGCAGCTCGGTGTTCGCCCGCCGTGCCTCCTCGGGCGTCGCGATCGCCTCGCTCGCGCGCCGCTGCAGCTCGCGGTGCAGGCCGACGATCGACTCGAGCGCCTCGTCGCTGATGCCCTTGCCGGGGCGCACCGAGGGCAGGCCGAGCATGGCGTAGAGCGGGCTGGCCTGCGCACGGGCGAGTTCGATCTCGAGCGCGGCCCTGGGGTTCGGCGGCTCCGGCGAGAGCAGCTCGGCGAGCTCGACGCCGAGCGCCGCCGAGAGGGCGTGCAGCACCGAGAGCTTGGGCTCGCGCTTGCCGTTCTCGATGAGGGAGAGCTGGCTGCCCGCGATGCCGACCTGCTCGCCGAGCTGGTCGAGGGTGAGCCCGCGTTCGCCGCGGAAGTGGCGGATGCGCTGCCCGAGGGTGGTGAGGTCGGTTCCTGCCTGCATGCGTTAACCATACGGAAAGAAGTGCGATTCTTTCATGCCGGTTCGCGGCTCGTCGCGCGTGTTCTTCGCGCATTCTGGACTCACGCCACCACCCGCCAGACCATCGGAGGCTCGCGATGACCATGGAACTCTCCCTCGAGAACGCGGCGGCAGGCCGCGCGCACCGCACCGGCACCACCGATCGCGCGCTGCGCGAGTGGGTCGCGGAGATCGCCGGCCTCACCCAGCCCGACGAGGTCGTCTGGTGCGACGGGTCGCTGCAGGAGGCCGACCGGCTCACCAAGCAGCTCGTGAACGAGGGGAAGCTCATCCGCCTGAACCCGGAGTGGCGTCCCAACAGTTACCTCGCGCGCACCGACCCCGGCGACGTCGCCCGGGTCGAGGACCGCACGTTCATCTGCTCCGAGCTCGAGGAGGACGCGGGGCCCACGAACAACTGGCGCGAGCCGGCCGGGATGCGCGCCGAACTGGCCGGCGTGTTCGCGGGGTCGATGCGCGGCCGCACCATGTACGTCGTGCCGTTTTCGATGGGCCCGCTCGGCGGGCCGATCTCGCAGCTCGGCGTCGAGATCACCGACTCGCCCTACGTCGTGCTGTCGATGGGCGTGATGACCCGCATGGGCGAGCGCGTCTTCGAGATGATCGAGCAGGGCACCCCGTGGGTGCGCACGGTGCACTCGGTCGGCTACCCGCTGGTCGACTCCAAGGGCTTCCGCCGTGCCGACGCCGACTGGCCGAGCAACCCCGAGAAGTACATCGTGCAGTTCCCCGACACCCGCGAGATCTGGTCGTTCGGGTCGGGCTACGGCGGCAACGCGCTGCTGGCGAAGAAGTGCTTCGCGCTGCGCATCGCGAGCGTCATGGCGCGCGACGACGACTGGCTCGCCGAGCACATGCTGCTCATCAAGATCACCTCGCCCGAGGGCAGCGTGTACCACGTGGCCGCCGCGTTCCCGTCCGCGTGCGGAAAGACGAACCTCGCGATGCTCCGCCCGACCATCCCCGGCTGGACGGTCGAGACGGTCGGCGACGACATCGCCTGGATGCGCCCCGGCCCCGACGGCCGGCTCTACGCCATCAACCCCGAGGCGGGCTTCTTCGGCGTCGCCCCGGGCACCGGCGAGACCACGAACCCCACCGCGGTGCAGACGCTCTGGGGCAACACGATCTTCACCAACGTCGCGCTCCGCGACGACGGCGACGTCTGGTGGGAGGGCCTGACCGACGAGGCACCCGACCACCTCATCGACTGGCAGGGCAACGACTGGACGCCCGACTCGGGCCGCCCGGCGGCGCACCCGAACTCGCGTTTCACGGTGGGCGCGGCGCAGTGCCCGTCGATCGCCGACGACTGGGAGGCGCACGAGGGCGTGCCCGTCGACGCGATCCTCTTCGGCGGACGCCGCGCGACGAACGTGCCGCTCGTGGCCGAGGCCCGGTCGTGGAAGCACGGCGTGTTCATGGGCTCGACCATCTCCTCGGAGAAGACGGCGGCGGCCGAGGGCACCGTCGGCGAGCTGCGTCGCGACCCGTTCGCCATGCTGCCGTTCTGCGGCTACAACATGGCCGACTACTGGGGCCACTGGGTGAAGATGGGCCGCATCCTCGGCGACCGGGCGCCGAGGATCTTCCAGGTCAACTGGTTCCGCAAGGACGCCGACGGCTCGTTCCTCTGGCCCGGATTCGGCGAGAACGCCCGCGTGCTCGAGTGGATCGTCGGCCGCATCGAGGGCGACGCCGAGGCGGAGGACACCCCGATCGGCCGCATCCCCGCCGAGGGCGCCCTGAACGTGGACGGGCTCGACCTCGACGAGGGCGTGCTCGACCACCTGTTCGAGGTCGACCGCGACTCGTGGCTCGCCGAGTGCAACCTCACCGAGGAGTACTACGCGAAGTTCGGCGACCGCGTGCCCGCGGCCCTGAACGCCGAGCTGGCGAGCCTCCGCTACCACCTCAAGCAGTCGTAGTCCCGCATCACGCGATCGAGCCCGTGCCCCGTCGAGGGCACGGGCTCGTCGCCTGTCCGGTCGCCTCAGGCGGAGAGACGGGCGAGCTCCTGCTCGATGACGGATGCCGCGTCGTCGACCAGCTCCTCCGAGATCACCACGCTCGGCAGGAAGCGCAGCACGCTGTCCCAGGAGCCGGCGTCGAGCGGGATCACACCGTTCGTCGTCGCGTGGCGGAGCACCGACGTGAGCGCCGCCGCGTTCGGCTCGCGCGTGCCCGGCACGACGAGCTCGACGCCCCACATCGCGCCCTTGCCGCGCACCTCGCCGACCACGGAGTACCGCGACGCCCAGTCGCCGATGCGCTCGGCGAACACGCGCTCGACGCGCTGCGCCTCGGCGATCAGCCCGTCGCGCTCGATGACCTCGAGCGTCGCGAGCGCCGCCGCGGTCGAGACGGGGTTGCCGCCGAACGTGCCGCCGATGCCGCCGGGCTGCACCGCGTCCATGATCTCGGCGCGGCCGGTGACCGCGGCGAGCGGGAAGCCGCCCGCGATGCCCTTCGCGGTCGTCACGAGGTCGGGCACGACGCCGAAGTGCTCGATCGAGTACCACGCGCCGCTGCGCGCGATGCCGGCCTGGATCTCGTCGGAGACGAACACGATGCCGTGCTCCGCGCAGTACGCGGCGAGCGCCTCGAGGTAGCCCTCCGCGGGGATCACGATGCCGCCGTCGCCCTGGATGGGCTCGACGAACAGCGCGGCCAGCTCGGTCGGCCCGATGTGCGTGTCGATGTAGTCGATCGTGCGCGCCGCGGCATCCGGGCCGCTCAGGCCGTCCTTGAACGGGTAGCTCGACGGCACCGAGTACACCTCGCCGGGGAACGGGCCCATGCCCGCGCGCTCCGGCCACGGGCGGTAGGTCATCGCCATGGTGAGGTTGGTGCGGCCGTGGAACGCGTGCGCGAGCGACGCGATCGCCCGGCGGCCGGTGTAGCGGCGCGCGATCTTGACCGCGTTCTCGACGGCCTCGGCCCCCGAGTTCACGAGGATCGAGTGCTTCTCGAAGTCGCCCGGCGTGAGCTCGGCGAGCTTCTCGGCGACCAATACGTAGTTCTCGTACGGGGTCACCGTGAACAGCGTGTGCGTGAGCTTCGACGCCTGCGCGGCCGCGGCCGCGGCGACGTCGGGGTGCGCGTGCCCGATGGTGGTCACGCCGATGCCGCAGCCGAGGTCGATCAGGCGGTTGCCGTCGACGTCGACCAGGATCGCGCCCGAACCGTGGTCCATGAAGATGTCGGCGAGGGTGCCCGCACCGCGGGAGACGCTGCGCCGACGGCGCTCGAGGAGCTCGCGCGAACGCGGCCCGGGCAGCTCGGTGACGAGGCTGCGCTGCTGGGGAACGGTGAAGTCCATGACACGAGGGTACGTGCTGCGCGTTACAGCCGTGTGCAGGTGCGCGTGGCCGAGAACTCGACGAGCGGATGCCCCGGGGCCGGCGCGTCAGACCAGCAGCTGGTGCTTCGCGAGCTCGCGGTACAGCGGCGTCGTCTCGACGAGCTCGGAGTGCGTGCCCTCGCCGACGACCTCGCCGCCGTCGAGCACGACGATGCGGTCGGAGTCGACGACGGTCGAGAGCCGGTGCGCGATCACGATCAGCGTGCGACCCTCGGCGACCGCGTCGATCGCCTCGCGCATCATGCGCTCGTTCACGCCGTCGAGCGACGAGGTCGACTCGTCGAGCAGCAGGATCGGCGGGGCCGCGAGCAGCGCGCGGGCGATCGCGAGGCGCTGGCGCTCGCCGCCCGAGAGCATGATGCCGTCCTCGCCGACGGGTGCCGAGAGGCCGGCCGGGTCGCGCTCGAGCACCGCGCCGAGGTTCACGGCCCGCAGCACCGCGACGCACTCGTCGTCGGTCGCGTCCGGGCTGCCGAGCGTGAGGTTGTCGCGGATCGTCCCGGCGAGCACGGGTGCGTCCTGCTCGACGTAGCCGATCTGCGCGCGGAGGTCGGCGCGGTCGATCGCGCGCAGGTCGAGCCCGCCCATGCGCACGACGCCCGCGGTGGGGTCGTAGAAGCGCTCGATGAGCGCGAACGTCGTCGACTTGCCCGCACCCGACGGGCCGACGAGCGCGACGCGTCGCCCGCGCGGCACCTCGAACGAGACGCCGCGCAGCACGTCGCGCGCCTCGCCGGAGCTCGCGGCACCGTCGGCCGAGCGGGGCGCCGAGACCTCGGGCGCCGCGTCGCCCTCGGGGGCATCCGCCTCGCCCTCCGCCGCCCGTGAAGCGTACGCGAACCGCACGCCCTCGAACGCGATCGCCGGTGCGTCGGGCGCCGCCGACGCGTTCGCCGGGCCGACCACGACCGCCGCAGGGCCGCCGTCGCGGTCGTGCGCGTCCTCGTCGGGCAGGTCGAGCACCTCGCGGATGCGGCCGAGTGCGCCGAGCGCCTGGTTGACCGAGGTGACCGCGCCGAACGCCTGCCCGAGCGGCAGGATCAGCATGAACAGGAAGATGATGAACATCACGAGGTTCGCGACGCTGGTAGCGCCCGACGCCACACGGATGCCGCCGACGCCGATCACGACCAGCAGCGACAGCTGCATCGCGATGCCCGCGATCGGCACGATGAGCGCCGAGATCTTCGCGACCTTCACGCCCTCGCGGTACGCGCCGTCGGTCTCCGCCTCGATCGCGGCCGTTTCGCGCTCGGTCGCGCCCGCCGCGCGGATGGTGCGCACGGCGCCGATCGCGCGCTCGACCGCCGCGGCGACGTCGCCGATCTTGTCCTGCGCCCGCCGCGAGGCGTCGCGCACCCGCAGCGACAGCAGCGAGACGGTCGCGATGGCGATGCCGATGACGATGACGGTGAGGCCGAGCAGCACCGCGTCGAGCACGATCATCGCGATGAGCGCGCCGAGGAACGTCACCGCACCGCCGACCGCCTCGACGAGCCCCTGGGTGAGCACCGCGCGCAGCAGCGTCGTGTCGCTGCCGACGCGCGAGACGAGGTCGCCGGTGCGGCGGGTGTCGAACTCCGAGATCGGCAGGCGCAGGATCTTCCGCGCCAGGTGCATGCGGCTCGAGCGCACGACGCCCTCACCGGTGCGCTGCAGCAGGTAGTGCTGGTAGCCGCTGAGGAGGGCGCTCACGACGACGAGCACGACGAGCACCCAGACGAGCGGCCCGACCGGCACGCCCTCCTCGACCACCGTGATGACCTGGCCCACGAGCAGCGGCTGCGCGAGCGTCGTGAGCGCGCCGAGCACGCTCAGCACGAGGATGAAGCTCAGGATGCCCCGGTGCTCGAACAGGTACGGCAGCAGTTGCCCGAACGTGGCGCGGGGGCCGGCGGTCTCGCGGCCGCGGCCGCGTCCCCTGCCTCGGCCGGTCGCCGACGATCGGGAGCGGCGGACCGGAGCATCGGTGGGGGAAGCCATGACTACCTTTCTAGGGCACGGTTGCCGCGAGCGTGCTGGGAGCGGTTCAGGCGAGGGCGACGGATGCCCCGGGGCTGCCGAGCACCGATGCCGCGAGCGCGTGCCCGGCGACGCAGGCGGCGCGCGGGTCGGCGCCCGCCATGGTGGCGACCAGGAACCCGGCGGCGAACGCGTCGCCCGCGCCGGTCGCGTCGCGCACGTCGTCGACCGCTGTCGCGGGCACGTGCAGGGCCGGCCGGCCGGGGCGGAGCACCTCGGCAGGGTGGGGGCCGCGCTTCACGACGGTGAGCGGGGCGAGCGGCTCGGGGCGTGTGGCGGCGGGGTCGGCCGCCGACCCGATGCCGAGCAGTGCGGCCTCATCGGCATTCGCGAACACGATGTCGGGCCCGATCCGGGTGACGAGTGCGAGGAAGTGCGAGACGCCGAGGGCGTCGATCAGCCCGGTCGACGATACGTCGAGCGAGACGCCGACGCCCGACTCGCGGGCGGCGTCGGCGAGCGTGACCACGGCCGAGCGCGCGGGCTCCCGCTCGAGCCCGTACGCCGGCACGTGCAGCCAGCCCGCGCCGTCGAGCACGGAGGGGTCGATCGGTCGGCGGAGCTCGGCCGCAGCGCCGCGGTCGGGGTACATGGTGCGCTCGCCGTCGGGGTCGACGAGCAGCACGACGGTGCCGGTCGTGCCCGCGCGCTGGAGGCGCACATCGACCCCGGTCGACGCGAGCCCGTGCGCGAGCCCGTCGCCCGCGGCATCCGCCCCGACGCAGCCCACGAAGCGCGCCGGTGCGCCCGTGCCCGCAGCGAACGCGGCCACGTTCGCCGCGCTGCCGCCGCGCGAGCGCACGATGCGCGCCGCCGTGTCGGTCGCGTGCCGCGTCGGTTCGGCGAGCCACACGACGACGTCCTCCACGAGGTCGCCCGCGACGACCAGCACGCCCGGCTCAGCCGGCGACGGCACGCGCGATCTCCCCGCCGAGCGCCACGTTGCCGCGGTACACGGCGAGGTTCGCCTCGAGGCTCGCTCCGCCGGTCGCGCGCTGCACGAAGTCGAGCAGGAACGGCGTCGTGTCGTGCCCGGCGATGCCCGCCGCATCCGCCGCCGCCAGCGCCTCGGCGAGCACGCGCTCGTGCAGGTCGGGGTCGAGCTGCTCGTCCTCGGCCACGGGGTTCGCGACCAGCACGGCCGCCGGGAGGCCCAGCGCGTCGCGCGCCGCCGCGACTGCTGCGACCTCGTCGGGGGTCTCGACCCGGTGCTCGAGCGTGTAGCCCGAGTCGGCCACGTAGAAGCCGGGGTAGGCCGTCGTGCGATACCCCACTACCGGGATGTTCAGCGTCTCGAGCCGCTCGAGGGTCGCCGCCACGTCGAGGATCGACTTCACGCCCGCGCTCACGAGCGTGATCGGCGTGCGCGCGAGGGTCGGCAGGTCGGCCGACTCGTCGAAGGTCTCGCTCGCCCCGCGGTGCACGCCGCCGAGCCCGCCGGTCGACATGACGCGGATGCCCGCCGCATGCGCGAGCCACGCAGTCGCGGCCACCGTCGTTCCGCCGCTCAGCCCGCGCGCGGCGGCGACGGGCAGGTCGCGCACGCTCAGCTTCACGACCCACTCGTCGGCGCAGAGCCGCTCCATGGTCGGCCGGTCGATCCCGACGTGCGCGACGCCGTCGACCACGCCGATCGTGGCCGGCACGACACCCGCGGCCCGCAGCTGCTCCTCGGCGGCGAGTCCGACCTCGAGGTTCCGCGGCCGCGGCAGCCCGTGGGTGAGGATCGTGGTCTCGAGGGCGAGCACCGGAGCACCGGATGCCACGGCCTCGCGCACCTCGTCGGACAGGACGACACCCGGGCTGGTCTCACTCACCCCGCCATCGTATTCCGGCGCCACGATCCCCGAGTCGTCATGAGATGTCGCTATTCCGTGCGTCGAAGCGACACTTCATGACGACTCGGCGGCCCGGGCGGGGGATCCGTTGCGCGGGGGCGGACGATGTCGCCCGCCTCGACTACAGTTCTCCCGTGCCCGCACCCGTCATCACCGCCCGCGATCTCCGCAAGCAGTACGAGGACGTCGCCGCCGTCGACGGCATCTCGTTCGAGGTGTCGCCCGGCGAGTCGTTCGGCCTGCTCGGCCCGAACGGCGCCGGCAAGTCGACCACCATGCGCATGGTCGGCGCCGTCTCGACGCGCACGAGCGGCGACCTCGAGATCCTCGGGCTCGACCCGAACGCGCACGGCCCCGACATCCGCTCGCAGCTCGGCGTGGTGCCCCAGTCCGACAACCTCGACACCGAGCTGCGCGTGCGCGAGAACCTGCTCGTCTACGGCCGCTACTTCGGCCTGCCGCGGCGGCAGGTCGCCGAGCGCGCCGACGAGCTGCTCGCGTTCGCCCAGCTGCAGGAGAAGTCGAAGGCGAAGGTCGACGCGCTCTCGGGCGGCATGAAGCGCCGGCTCACCATCGCCCGCGCGCTCATCAACGACCCGCGCATCCTGCTGCTCGACGAGCCGACGACGGGCCTCGACCCGCAGGCGCGGCACATTCTCTGGGACCGCCTGTTCCGGCTCAAGGAGCAGGGCACGACGCTCGTGCTCACGACCCACTACATGGACGAGGCCGAGCAGCTCTGCGACCGCCTCATCGTGGTGGACCACGGCCGCATCATGGCCGAGGGCACGCCCGCCGAGCTCATCCGCGCGCACTCGTCGCGCGAGGTGCTCGAGCTGCGCTTCGGCGCCGACCGCAACGCCGAGGTCGCCAAGCGCCTCGAGGGCGTGGGCGACCGCATCGAGGTGCTGCCCGACCGCATCCTCGTCTACAGCGCGAACGGCGAGGCCGAACTCGTGCGCATCACCGAGGCGGGCATGCACCCGATCACGAGTCTGGTGCGCCGGTCGAGCCTCGAGGACGTGTTCCTCCGCCTCACGGGCCGGAGCCTCATCGAATGAGCGCCGAGTCCCCCCGGCAGCAGGCGACGGATGCCCCTGAGACCACCCGTCCCGAGACCGCACGCGCGCTCGCCGCGGGCGCGCGTCCGCGACGCTTCGGCGCCTGGTACATCGCCGAGCACCGGTTCCGCGTCATGCGGTCGTACCTGCAGACCATGCTCGCGACGGGCATCGGCAGCCCGATCATCTACCTGTACGGGCTCGGGGCCGGCCTCGCGTCGCTGATCGACGCCCCGGTCGCCTCGCAGCCAGGGGCCGAGGGCGTGCCGTACCTCGTGTTCGTCGCGCCCGCGCTGCTGGCGTCGGCCGCCATCACGGTCGCGACCGAGGAGTTCTCGTACCCGATCATGCTCGGCTACAAGTGGAACCCCACGTTCACGGGCATGCACGCGTCGCCCATCCGGCCGGGCCAGATCGTCGACGGCATCGTCATCTCGGTGACGGTGCGCATCCTCGCCACGAGCGCGGTCTACTACCTGTTCATGCTGCTGTTCGGCGCGGTGCCGTCGCCGCTCGGGTACCTCGCCGTGCTCGCAGCGACCCTCGGCGGGCTCGCGTTCGGGCACCTGCTCATGGCCTACGTGTCGACGCTCGAGCAGGACACGGGGCAGATCGCGCTCGTCATGCGCTTCCTCGTGCTGCCGATGACGCTGTTCTCGGGCACGTTCTTCCCGCTCAGCCAGCTGCCCTGGTTCCTCCAGCCGATCGGCTGGGTGTCCCCGCTCTGGCACGCCACCGAGCTCAGCCGCGTCTTCGCGTACGGCTACCCCGAGCCGCTCTGGCTCACGGTCGTGCACGTGGTCGTGCTCGTCGCGATGGCGGCGGTCGGCTGGATCGCATCGCGGCGCATCGCCGCACGGAGGCTGGGACGATGACCGCACCCGCGACCACCACCGACGACCGCACCGCTCCCAGCGGCGGGCGGGGCGTCGCCTCCCTGTACGCGGGCAACTCCCGCGCCGTCATGGCGCGCGGCTGGCGCGCGACCCGAAGCTCGAACTGGATGATCGTCGTCTCGGGCTTCTTCGAGCCGATCTTCTACCTGCTGTCGATGGGCATCGGCCTCGGCGCCCTCGTCGGCGAGGTCGCGACCGCGGACGGCGACGTCTCCTACGCGGCGTACATCGCACCCGCCCTGCTCGCGGTCGCCGCGATGAACGGCGCGATCTACGACTCCACCTGGAACGTCTTCTTCAAGATGAACTTCGCGAAGCTCTACGAGGGCATGCTCGCGACCTCGCTCGGCCCGCTCGACGTGGCGCTCGGCGAGATCTCGCTCGCGCTGCTGCGCGGCGCGTTCTACGCCTCGGGGTTCCTCGTCGTCATGCAGGCGCTCGGGCTGAACCTGTCGTGGTGGGCGCTGCTCGCGCTTCCCGCGGTGCTGCTCATCGCGTTCGGCTTCGCGAGCCTCGGCATGGCGATCACGAGCTACATGAAGACGTTCCAGCAGATGGACTGGATCAACTTCGTGCTGCTGCCGATGTTCCTGCTGTCGGCCACGTTCTTCCCGATCACGGTCTACCCGCAGGCCGTGCAGTGGATCATCCAGGCCATGCCGCTCTGGCACGGCGTCGAGCTCGTCCGTGGCCTCACGACCGGTGCCGTGCACTGGGGCCTGCTCTGGCACGTGCTCTACTACGCCGTGATGATCGTGGTCGGCGTCGTGTTCACGACGAAGCGGCTGCGCGCGCTGTTCCTCGACTGAGGTCGCGACCCGAGCGATCGGGCGAGGCGAGCGGATGCCCCGGGGCATCCGCTCGCCGTGTCTCAGCCCCGGACCGCGCGCAGCGCACGCACCGTGGCGACCGCAGCCTCGGCCGCCTCAGCGCCCTTGTCCTCCTTCGAGCCGGGGAGCCCGGCGCGATCGAGGCCCTGCTGCTCGTCGTCGAGGGTGAGCACGCCGAAGCCGACGGGCTTGCCGGTGTCGAGCGCGACGCGGGTGAGCCCGTCGGTCGCCGCCGACGAGACGTACTCGAAGTGCGGGGTGCCGCCGCGGATGATCACGCCGAGCGCGACCGCCGCGTCGGCACCGGCTTCGAGGGCCGCCTTCGCGACGACCGGCAGCTCGAAGCTGCCCGGCACGCGCACGAGCGTGTGCGACGCGCCGGATGCCTCGAGCGAGCGCACCGCGCCGGCGATGAGCCCGTCGGTGATCTCGTCGTGCCAGCTGCCCGCGACGATGACGACCGACAGGCCGGTGCCGTCGGCGTCGAGGGTGGGGGAGCCTGCTCCGCTCATGATGCGCGTCCTTCCAGGAGGTGGTGTGCCGCCGGCTCGGTGAGGTCGGCGGTGTCGATCGCGTGACCCATGCGGTCGCGCTTGGTCTCGAGGTACGCCTCGTTGAGGGCCCCGAC
Organism: Agromyces mangrovi; assembly: GCF_030296695.1. Lineage (NCBI taxonomy): Bacteria > Bacillati > Actinomycetota > Actinomycetes > Micrococcales > Microbacteriaceae > Agromyces > Agromyces mangrovi (ex Wang et al. 2018). Next base: position 2,783,960 of record NZ_AP027737.1, read on the forward strand.
CCCGACGAGGAGCGGCACGCGCTCGAGCACGGCGATGCCCTGCGTCTCGAGCTGGCGCACCTTCTCGGGGTTGTTCGTGAGCAGCCGTACGGCGTCGAGGCCGAGCTCGTGCAGGATCGCGGTCGCCGCGCCGTAGTCGCGGGCGTCGGCGGGCAGGCCCAGCGCGAGGTTCGCGTCGAGCGTGTCGAGGCCGTCCTCCTGCAACCGGTACGCGCGCAGCTTGTTGATCAGGCCGATGCCGCGGCCCTCGTGGCCGCGCAGGTAGACGACCACCCCGCCGTGCTCCTGCACCGCCGCGAGCGCGGCGTCGAGCTGCGGGCCGCACTCGCACTTCAGCGACCCGAGCGCCTCGCCGGTCAGGCACTCCGAGTGCACGCGCACGAGCGCGCCGGGCGACGACGGGTCGCCCGCGATGATCGCGACGTGGTCGGCTCCGGTGTTGCGGTCGCGGTACGCGCGGATGCGGAACGGGCCGTGCTCGGTCGGCACGGTCGTCTCGACCTCGAAGAGCACGCGCGGCGACTCGGGCGGGTCGACGACCGAGCCGCCCTCCGCGGCGTCGCAGATCGCCGCCGCGTCGGGCTCCTCCCGCAGGAACCGGATGAGCGCCGCCACGGTCGTGACCGGCAGCCCCTCCCGCTCGCCGAGCTCGATGAGGCCGGGCAGGCGCATCATCTCGCCGTCGTCGGCGACGATCTCGCCGATCGCCGCGACGGGCGCGAGGCCCGCGAGGCGCATGAGGTCGACCGCGGCCTCGGTGTGGCCCGCCCGCTCGCGCACGCCGCCCGCGACCGCGCGGAGCGGCACGATGTGCCCGGGGCGGATGAGCGAGGCCGGCGTGGCGTCCGGGTCGGCCAGCACGCGCAGCGTGTGCGCGCGGTCGGACGCGCTGATGCCCGTCGTGACGCCGTCGGCCGCGTCCACCGTGATCGTGTACGCCGTGCGCCGCGGGTCCTGGCTGTCCGTCGTCATGAGCGGCAGGTCGAGCCGGTCGGCGAGGTCGTTCGGCATCGGCGCGCAGAGGTAGCCGCTCGTGTGGCGCACCATCCAGGCGATCCACTCGCGGCTCGCGAGCTGCGCCGAGATGATCGCGTCGCCCTCGTTCTCGCGGCCCTCGTCGTCGGCGACGAGCACGGGCTTGCCGGCGCGCAGCGCGGCGAGCACCTCGGGCAGTTCGGCGAGGCTCATGCGGCACCTCCCATCGGCGCGGGCGCAGCGGGGGTCGCCACGGACGACGGCAGGTCGTCGTGGGCGCCGAGGCGCAGCATCCGCTCGACCTGCCGGGCGAGGATGTCGGTCTCGAGGTTGACCCGATCGCCCACGACCCGGTCGCCGAGCGTCGTCGCCGCGAGCGTCTCGGGAATGAGCGAGACCTCGAACCAGTCGTCGCCGACCGCGCTGACGGTGAGCGAGACGCCGTCGAGCGCGACCGAGCCCTTGTCGACCACGAGCCGGGCGTGCTGCGGGTCGATCGCGAACCGCAGCACGCGCCACGCCTCTCCGGGCCGCACGTCGACGACCTCGGCGGTGCCGTCGATGTGGCCCTGCACGATGTGGCCGCCGATGCGATCGCCCACCTTCGCGGCGCGTTCGAGGTCGACCCGGTCGCCCTCGCGCACGTCGGCGAGCGTCGACATCGCGAGCGTCTGCGCCATGACGTCGGCCGTGAACGACTCGTCGTCGCGGTCGACGACCGTGAGGCAGACGCCGTTCACCGAGATGGAGTCGCCGTGGCGCGCATCGGAGACCGCGAGCGGTCCGTGCACGGTGAGCCTTGCGGCGTCGGCGGTGTGCTCGACCCGCGTGATGCGGCCGATCTCCTCGATGATGCCCGTGAACATGTCAGGTCCTTCCGGTCGGGCCGTCCGCGGCGGCGCTCGGCCGGGCGGAGGTGGGGCGGGCGACGACGAGCACGTCGTCGCCGAGTCGTGCGACGTGGGTGGGGGCGAGGCGCCGGGCGCCGGCGATGGTGCCGATGCCGAGGTCGCCGACGGCGAGGCGCGGCCCGCCGAGCAGGGCGGGCGCGAGGTAGACGACGACCTCGTCGACGAGTCCGGCCGCGAGGAACGCGCTCGCCAGGGTCGGCCCGCCCTCGACGAAGAGCGAGCGGATGCCGCTGCGCTGGAGCGCGCCCAGGTCGGCGACGAGGTCCGCGCCGTCGTGGCGGACCGCGGGGTGCGGGCCGTGCAGCACCGCCGCGTCGGCCGGCAGTTCGCGGCGGCCGAAGACGACCGGCACGGGCTGGTCGGCGCGCAGCCCGCCGTCGGCGTCGCGTGCGGTGAGCGCGGGGTCGTCGGCGAGCACCGTGCCCGTGCCGACCGCGATCGCGTCGGCCGCGGCCCGGCGGGCGTGCACGTCGGCACGCGCCTCGGGGCCGGTGATCCAGCGGCTCGTGCCGTCGGCGGCCGCGACGCGCCCGTCGAGGGTCGACGCCCACTTGACGGTCACGAACGGGCGGCCGTGGCGCTCGGCGAACAGCCAGTCGGCGATGAGGGCTTCGGCCTCGCCGGCGAGCAGGCCCGAGGCGACGTCGACGCCCGCGGCCGCCAGGCGCGCGCCGCCACCGGAGGAGTGCAGGCCCGGGTCGTCGACGGCGTACACCACACGCGCGACGCCCGCGGCGAGGAGCGCCTCTGCGCAGGGACCCGTGCGCCCGGTGTGGTTGCAGGGCTCGAGCGTCACGACGGCGGTCGCACCGCGTGCGGCGCCGGGCGCGAGCTGCGCGAGCGCGTCGACCTCGGCGTGCGGCGTGCCCGCGCCGCGGTGCCAGCCCTCGGCGAGCACGTCGCCCGCGGGGGAGAGCAGCACGCAGCCGACCCGGGGGTTCACGCCGCGGGCGGGGCCGCGGGCGGCGAGCTCGAGCGCGCGCCGCATCGCCGCGGTCTCGGCCGAGTCCCGCGAGACGGCGTCGGCGCGCGACGGCACGGCGGCGTTCGCCGGTGCGCGGTGCGCTGCGCTCGTGCTGCCCATGTCCCGTTTCCGTCCTCGCGGACTCCGGGGCTCGGCAACGCCGATCAGGCCGCCGGCGCGGACGCCTGCGGCACGTGCTGCCTCCCATCCGGACTTTCACCGTCGGTACCGGAATTCCACCGGTTCGGCCTCGCACCCGATCCAGTGGAGATCGAGTGCTCGGTTCGCGGACTGTCACCGCCGGCTCGGACTTTCACCGACCCCGGAGCACGTTTTCTTGCTTCGAGTGTAGATCAACGCACGCGCACGCGTGCTATTCCCGGGCCGGGCCCCGGCGCACCGCGCGGCTCAGGCACCCGCGACGAGGCCGGGCAGGGCGGCCAGCCCGGTGATGCGCCGCACGCCGAGCGCGGCCGCTTCGGCGGCATCCGCTTCGCCCGGTTCCACGCCGAGCCGGTCGAGCCAGACGCCCGCGAGCCCGGCCCGAGCGGCCCCGATCGCGTCGGTGCGCAGGCGGTCGCCGACGTACAGCGCACGTTCCGGCGTCGTGTCGAACCGCTCGCACGCGTGGGCGAAGATCGCCCCGTCGGGCTTCGTGACGCCGAGGGCGCCCGACGCGACGAGGTGCTCCATGCGCGCGTCGAGTCCGACGGCGGCGAGCTTGGTCGCCTGGAAGTCGGCCTCGCCGTTGGTGATGATGCCGAAGCGGATGCCCGGCGCCAGCGCCTCGAGCGCATCGAGCGCCGGAAGCGAGTCCTCGTGCAACGTCCACGCGGCGCGGTACCGCGCGAAGTACGCCGTGAACCAGTCGTCCGCCCCGCCGTCGTCGAGGTCGTGCCCGTGCGCCGCCGCGAACGCGCGGGCCCGTGCCCGCCGCTGGCCGGCGAAGTCCGTCTCGCCCGCGAGGTAGCGGTGGTAGTGCTCCTCCTCGAGGTCGCGCCACAGGCGCTGCGCGCCGGCGTCGTCGAGCAGGTCGTACGGGTGGGACCGGGCGTGCGCGAGGATGCCCGCGTCGACCGCCGCGCGGTGGTCGAGCAGCGTGTCGTCGAGGTCGAACAGCACGACCTCGACGGGTGCCGCGGCCGTCACCGCGCGTCCAGCTCGGCCGGCCAGCGGCCCGGAGTCGACTCGGAGCCGCGGCGTGCGACCGCGTGCCACGCGGGGAACGACGTGCCGTCGCGCAGCTGCACGGGCCTGCGGTCGGCAGGGTCGAACGCGAAGCCCGCAGCCCGCGCGACCCGCGCCGACGCCACGTTGCCCGCGACCGCCTCCCACGACACCCGGTCGGCATCGAGTCCGTCGGGGGCGAACGCGAAGCCGACCACGCTGCGCACCGCCTCGGCCATGATGCCGCCGCCGCGGTGCTCGCGCCCGAGCCAGTAGCCGACGCTCGTGCGCGCCGTGCGCAGCCCCACGACCCCCAGCAGCTGGGGTCGGTCGTGCCGGCGGATCGCCCAGGTGCGCTCGGTGCGACCGGCCCAGCCGCTCGGCACGAACTCCTCGACGAATGAGACGGCGTGCCGGCGCTCGTACGGCCACGGCGTCGTCACCGTGTGCTCGAACACCGGATCGGTGCAGTACCGCGCGATGTCGTCCACGTCGTCCGCGGTCGGCTGGTCGAGCACCAGGCGTTCGGTGCGCAGCACCACCGGGCCGGCGGGACTCATCGGCGGCGGATGAAGCCGACCGCGTCGTACACGCGGTCGAGCGTCTCGCGTGCCACGGCCTCGGCCTTCTCCGCGCCGACGGCGAGCAGCCGGTCGAGCTCGGCCGGGTCGGCCATGAGCTCGAGCGTGCGGGACCGCACGGGCTCGAGCCGGGCGACGACGAGGTCGGCCAGCTCGACCTTCAGGTCGCCGTAGCCGCGCCCGGCGTACTCGGCCTCGAGCTCGGCGATCGACTTCCCGCTCACGGCCGAATGGATGTCGAGCAGGTTCGAGATGCCGGGCTTCGCGGCCCGGTCGAAGCGGATCTCGCGCTCGGTGTCGGTCACCGCGGAGCGGATCTTCTTCGCCGTGCGCTTGGGGTCGTCGAGCAGGTTCACGAGGCCCGCATCCGACGCGGCCGACTTCGACATCTTCGACGTCGGGTCCTGCAGGTCGTAGATGCGCGCGGTCACCTCGGGGATGTACGCCTCCGGCACCCGGAACGTCTCGCCGAACCGGCTGTTGAACCGGCCGGCGAGGTCGCGCGTCAGCTCGAGGTGCTGCCGCTGGTCGTCGCCCACGGGCACGAGTGCCGTGTCGTAGAGCAGGATGTCGGCGGCCATGAGCACCGGGTAGGTGAACAGGCCGACCGTCGTGGCATCCGTGCCCTGCTTCGCGGACTTGTCCTTGAACTGGGTCATGCGGCTCGCCTCGCCGAAGCCCGTGATGGTCGACAGCACCCAGGCGAGCTCGGCGTGGGCGGACACGTGCGACTGCACGAACAGCGTCGACTTCTCGGGGTCGATGCCCGACGCGATGTACTGGGCGGCGGTGCGGCGCGCGCTCTCGCGCAGGGCGGCGGGGTCCTGCGCCACGGTGATGGCGTGCAGGTCGACGACGCAGTAGTAGGCGTCGTAGCGCTCCTGCAGCGCGACCCAGTTGACGAGGGCGCCGAGGTAGTTGCCGAGGTGCAGCGAGTCGCCCGAGGGCTGCATCCCGGAGAAGAGCACGGGGGTGGTGTCGGTGGTCATGGTTTCGTCCTTGCGGGTCAGATGGCGTAGTCGACGACGACGGGAGCGTGGTCGGACCATCGCTCGTCGTAGGCCGCGGCGCGGTCCACCGAGTAGTCGACGACGGATGCCGCGAGCGGGCCGGTCGCGAGGTGGTAGTCGATGCGCCACCCCGAGTCGTTGTCGAATGCCTTGCCGCGCCACGACCACCAGGTGTAGGGCCCCTCGACCTCGCCGTGGTGGCGGCGACCCACGTCGACCCAGCCGAGCCCGGCGCCGGCGTTGTAGTCGTCGTCCTCCTCGGAACCGACGAAGCGGTCGAAGTAGGCGCGCTCGTCGGGGAGGAACCCGGCCTTCTTCCGGTTGCCCTTCCAGTTGCGGATGTCGAGCGTGCGGTGGCCGACGTTCAGGTCGCCGACCACGACCGCGTGCTCCGTGTGCGCCGCGAGCCGGGGGAGTCGCTCCTCCATCGCGTCGAGGAACCGGTACTTCTCGACCTGCTTCGGGGTGTCGGCCTCGCCCGAGTGCACGTAGGTGCTGACGACCGTGATCGACGAGCCGTCGAAGTCGTAGTCCGCCTCGAGCCAGCGCCCGGCCGAGTCGAACTCGTCGGGGCCGAGGGCGACGCGGTGGATGCGGGCGGGCCGGCGGCTCGCGAGGGCGACGCCTGCGCGGCCCTTCGCGCTCGCGGGGTCGTGCAGCACGTCCCACTCGTCGCCCAGCAGGCCCGTGAGGTCGTCGGTCGAGGCGCGCACCTCCTGGAGTGCCAGGATGTCGACGTCGCGTTCGGCGAGCCAGTCGCCCATGCCCCGCCGGAACGCCGCCCGGATGCCGTTGACGTTGACGCTGGCGACGCGGACGGGCTTCGTGGGCATGCCGAGAATTCTATGGGAGGCGGGCGACATCCTCGGCGTCGAAGCGGGCCTGCAGGTCCTCCAGGCGCAGCTCGGCCTTCGCGAGCCGTCGCCGGGCCCGAGGCCGACGGAAGAAGCTCGCCGCCTGCACCTCCTGCTCGGCCTCGCGGATCGAGATGCGCGCCGCGAGCAGCCGGGCGTTGCGCTCGCGCTCGCGGCGCTCCTGCTCGAGCTGCTCCGGCGTGACACGCCGCAGGGTCTCGTTGCGGTCGGCCGCGGAGACCGAGATCCACGACGCGGCGACCAGGGTGATGATGCTCGTCAGGTTGAACCACAACAGCAGCGCGATGAACACCGTGAAGGTCGCCAGCAGCGGGTTGCGGGTCGCGGCGCCGAGCACGGTTCCACCGAGCGACTGGATGACGCCGAGGGCGATCGCGCCGAGGATCGACCCCGGCCAGAGCCGACGCCACGGCACCGCCGCACCGGAGAGGAAGCGGAACATCGTGGCGAGCACGCCCGTGTTCAGCACGAGGATCGCGACGACGCCGCCGAGTCGCACGACCAGGCTGGTCCAGCTCGACGCGAGCTCGAGCCCGAGCACGTCGCGCACCCACTCGAACGCGGTGGTGGTCGCAACGCTGAGGCCGGCCGTGAGCACGAGCACCGCGCCGAAGAGGATCGCCATGACGAAGTCGCGGGCCTTCAGCAGCAGGTAGGCGCGCGAGTCGCGCGACAGCCCGAACATCGACCGCACGGCGATGCGCGAGTAGGTGATCCAGCTGACCGCGGTCCAGAGCAGACCGCCGAGGGCGATCGCACCCGCGATGGTGAACAGGTTGAGGCTGCTGGAAGCGAGGGTCGCGAGCTCGTCCGCGTCGATGACCCCGGTGACGTCGTCGGCCGAGATCAGTCCCGGCACGTACGCGTTGATGAGCTCGACGAGCGCGGTGAACAGCTCGGGATTGGAGGTCAGCCAGAGCCCCGCGACCGAGAACGCGACGAACACGGCGGCGAACACCGCGAACAGGGCCATGTAGCTCATGCCGGCCGACATGAGGAAGCCGTTGCGCCAGAGGAAGTTGCGCCAGACCCGCACCGGGAAGATCTCCATGGTGCGTCGGGTCAGGGTGGTGACCGCGCTCACCGGCTCCTCGAACCGGTCGCGGAGGGCGACCGTGACCGCCTCGAGGCGGCCGCGGGTCTCGCCGACGCCCTCCTCGAACTCCTCGCGAGGGTCGCCCGAACCGCGCGAGGCGACGGCACTCCGCCCGTAGCGGTTCGCGCGCTCGCTCACCTGCGGCCCCCGGTCGTCCGTGCCGGGCGGCTAGGGCTTGCCCCGCATGATCGCCTGCTTGACCTCGGAGATCGCCTTGGTGACCTCGATGCCGCGCGGGCAGGCGTCGGAGCAGTTGAAGGTCGTCCGGCAGCGCCAGACGCCCTCCTTGTCGTTGAGGATGTCGAGGCGCACCTGGGCGGCGTCGTCGCGAGAGTCGAAGATGAAGCGGTGCGCGTTCACGATCGCGGCCGGGCCGAAGTACTGCCCGTCGGTCCAGAACACCGGGCACGAGGTCGTGCACGCGGCGCAGAGGATGCACTTCGTGGTGTCGTCGAACCGCTCGCGGGCGACGACGTCCTGGATGCGCTCCTTGCCGGGCTCGGGCGTGCTGCTCGCCTGCAGGAACGGCTGCACCTCGCGGAACGAGGCGAAGAACGGCTCCATGTCGACCACGAGATCCTTCTCGAGTGGCAGGCCCTTGATCGCCTCGACGTAGATCGGCTTCGAGATGTCGAGGTCCTTGATCAACGTCTTGCAGGCGAGGCGGTTGCGGCCGTTGATGCGCATCGCGTCGGACCCGCAGATGCCGTGGGCGCACGAGCGGCGGAACGTGAGCGAGCCGTCCTGCTCCCACTTGATCTTGTGCAGCGCGTCGAGCACCCGGTCGGTCGGGTACATCTCGACGTCGAAGTCCTGCCAGCGCGGCTCGGTGTCGGCGTCCGGGTCGAACCGGCGGATGATGAAGGTGACGGTGAAGGACGGAACGGCGGTCTCGGTCGCCTCGGGCGCGTCCGTGGTTGCGGTCGACACGATCAGTACTTCCTCTCCATCGGCTGGTAGCGGGTGATGGTCACGGGTTTCCAGTCGAGCGAGATGTGGTCGTCGGCCTTCGACGAGTGCGGGTCGCCCGTGAGGTACGCCATCGTGTGCTGCATGTAGTTCTCGTCGTCGCGATCGGGGAAGTCGTCGCGCATGTGGCCGCCGCGGCTCTCCTTGCGGTTGCGGGCCGAGTAGACGACGACCTCGGCGAGGTCGAGGAGGAAGCCGAGCTCGACGGCCTCGAGGAGGTCGGTGTTGAAGCGGGTGCCCTTGTCGTGCACCGCGATCTTCGTGTACCGCTCGCGCAGGTCGGCGATCACGTTCGTGACGTGCTCGAGCGACTCGTCGGTGCGGAACACCTGCGCCGAGCGGTCCATCTCGTCCTGCAGTTCCTTGCGGATCGCGGCGATCCGCTCGGTGCCGGTCGACGCGCGCAGCTGGTCGAGCATGCCGCGAACGGCGCTCGCGGGGTCGTCGGGCAGCGGCACGAACTCGGCGGTCTTGACGTACTCGACCGCGTTGCGGCCGGCGCGCTTGCCGAAGACGTTGATGTCGAGCAGCGAGTTGGTGCCGAGGCGGTTCGAGCCGTGCACCGAGACGCACGCGCACTCGCCGGCGGCGTAGAGGCCGGGCACCACGGTCTCGTTGTCGCGCAGCACCTCGGCGCTCACGTTGGTGGGGATGCCGCCCATGGCGTAGTGCGCGGTCGGCATGACCGGCACGGGCTCGTACACCGGGTCGACGCCGAGGTAGGTGCGCGCGAACTCGGTGATGTCGGGCAGCTTCGTCTCGAGCACCTCGGCGCCCAGGTGCGTGCAGTCGAGCAGCACGTAGTCCTTGTGCGGGCCGGCGCCGCGCCCCTCCGCGACCTCCTGCACCATGCAGCGGGCGACGATGTCGCGCGGGGCGAGGTCCTTGATGGTCGGCGCGTAGCGCTCCATGAAGCGCTCGCCCGACGCGTTGCGGAGGATCGCGCCCTCGCCGCGGGCGCCCTCCGTGAGCAGGATGCCGAGCCCGGCGAGGCCGGTCGGGTGGAACTGGAAGAACTCCATGTCCTCCAGCGGCAGGCCCTTCCGCCAGATGATGCCGACGCCGTCGCCGGTGAGCGTGTGCGCGTTCGAGGTGGTCTTGTAGATCTTGCCGAAGCCGCCGGTGGCGAAGATGATCGCCTTGGCCTGGAAGACGTGCAGTTCGCCCGACGCGAGGTCGTAGGCGACGACGCCCGAGGGCTGCTCCACGCCGTCGACCTCGGTCATGACGACGTCGAGCGCGTAGTACTCGTTGTAGAACTCGATGCCGTGCTTGACGCAGTTCTGGTACAGCGTCTGGAGGATCATGTGGCCGGTGCGGTCGGCCGCGTAGCACGCACGGCGCACGGGCGCCTTGCCGTGGTCGCGGGTGTGGCCGCCGAATCGTCGCTGGTCGATCTTGCCCTCGGCCGTGCGGTTGAACGGCAGGCCCATGTTCTCGAGGTCGATGACCGCGTCGATGGCCTCCTTCGCGAGGATCTCCGCCGCGTCCTGGTCGACGAGGTAGTCGCCACCCTTGACGGTGTCGAAGGTGTGCCACTCCCAGCTGTCCTCCTCGACGTTCGCGAGGGCGGCGGCCATACCGCCCTGCGCGGCGCCCGTGTGCGAGCGCGTCGGGTACAGCTTCGAGATCACCGCGGTCTTCGCATTCGGCCCGGCCTCGATGGCCGCGCGCATGCCGGCGCCGCCGGCGCCGACGATCACGATGTCGTACTGGTGGTAGTGGACGCCGTCGACCACGGTCGAGTCGGCGGTGGCGTTCGCGGGGTTCACAGGTCTCCTAGGCCGCGGGGCAGAACGAGGGGAGCAGCTCGGCGGGCGAACCGGCCGGGCACGGGTCGAAGGTGAAGATCACGAGCGTGCCGAGCACGAGCAGTACGACGACGGCCCCGCCGAGGGCGACCTTCAGCGTCGTCTGCACCTTCCCGGGGTTCGTGTAGTCGTTGACGAGCGTGCGCATGCCGTTTGCGCCGTGGATGAGCGCGAGCCACAGCAGCAGGCAGTCGTACCACTGCCAGAAGGGGCTCGCCCACTTGCCGGCGACGAAGCCGAAGTCGATGGCCTTGACGCCCTCGCCGACCAGCAGGTTGACGAACAGGTGGCCGAAGATCAGCACGACGAGGAGGACCCCCGAGACGCGCATGTAGATCCAGCCCCACTTCTCGAGGTTGACGCCTCGGCGTGCGGGCCGGCTGGGGGAGCGGGGGCTTCGATCGTGGTCATGGTCGTGCCCCTCCTAGTGGCTGAAGACGTTGATCAGGTGCCGCGGGGTGAACCCGAGCATCGTGATCACCCAGAGTGCGATGACGATGTAGAACAGCAGCCGCTGGTGGCGGGTCGCCCAGGCCCAGAAGTCGACGAGGATGATGCGCAGTCCGTTGAACGCGTGGAAGACGATCGCACCGACCAGCGCGACCTCGCCGAGCCCCATGATCGGGGTCTGGTACGCGCCGATGACCACGTTGTAGGCCTCGGGGCTCACGCGCACGAGGGCGGTGTCGAGGATGTGCACGAGCAGGAAGAAGAAGATCGCCACGCCGGTGATGCGATGCAGCACCCACGACCACATTCCCTCGTTGCCCCGGTACAGCGTTCCGCCGGGCCGGGGACGCTTCGCCGGCTGCTCGGGTGCTGTCAGGGTTCCTGTCGCGGATTCCGACATGAAACGACCCTCCCTGGCTGTGGTGGATGCCCGGAAACGGGCGTCGAACGCGCGCGGCGTTCAGGGCCGAGTCTAGTCCCGCCGCTGAGGCGGTCGCCGGTTAGGTGACCCTAACCCTGTGCAGTCGGCAGGCTCGCCGCACGACGGGCGAGGACCGCGTCGTAGTGGGCGAACAGCTGCGCGCAGACCTGCTCCCACGACCGCTCGCGCACCGCGCGACGCCCCGCTTCACCGATGCGTGCACGTCGTGCAGGGTCGGCGACGAGGCCCGCGACCGCCGCGGCGAGCGCGTCGTCGTCCTCGGGCGCATAGAGCAGGCCCGTGTGGCCGTGCTCGACGAGGTCGATCGGGCCGCCGGCGCGCGGCGCGACCACGGGGCATCCGCTCGCCTGCGCCTCCTGGATCGTCTGCCCGAAGGTCTCCTCGGTGCCGGTGTGCACGAACACGTCGAGCGCCGCGTAGGCGGTGCGCAGGTCGTCGCCCGTGAGCTGGCCGAGGAACGTGGTGGGCACGCCGTGCAGCGCGCGGCGCACGTCGGCCGCGGCCGGGCCGTCGCCGACGATGACGACGCGGATGCCCCGCATGCCGCGGAGCGCTCGCAGTCGCTCGACGCGCTTCTCCGGTGCCAGCCGGCCGACGTAGCCCACCAGCACCTGTCCGTCGGGCGCGAGTGCCCGGCGCAGCGCGCGCGTGCGGTCGTCCGAGCGGAGGTTCGGGTGGAAGCCGTCGAGGTCGACGCCCCGCCCCCAGCGCGCGAGGCGAGGGACGCCCAGGTCGGTCAGCTCGGCGAGCGCGACGCTCGACGGTGCGAGGGTGAGGTCGGCCTGCTCGTGCATGCGCCGCACCCAGGCGCGTGCGAGACGTGCGGCGCCGCGACCCCAGCGGTGGCGGAGCGCGTAGCCCGCGACATCCGTCTGGTAGACCGCGACCGTCGGCACGCCGAGACGGCGCGCGGCGGCGATGCCCTCGGCGCCGAGCAGGAACGGGGACGCCGCGTGCACGAGGTCGGGGCCGAACGCCTCGAGCGTGCGCTGCACGCTGGGCCCGGGCAGCCCGACGGGGAACTTCCGGTACGCGACCGCGGGCACTCCCACTACCGGGAAGCCGGCGTAGCTGCCGTCGCCGTCGGTGGGGGCGATGACTACCGCCTCGTCGCCGCGGTCCCGCAGGGACTCGAGCACCCGGCAGACGCTCGTCGTCACGCCGTTGACCGTGGGAAGGAAGCTCTCGCTGACCACCGCGACTCTCACGTTCGCGACGCTACGGAGCCTCGGTGGCGACCGGTCGAACACGTCATGAACGCGAAACGGCGACGGGGTAGCCTGACCGGCATGACGGAGACCACTGCGCTCGAGCGCTTCTACAGCGTGATCCCCGCCGGCGGCATCGGCTCCCGCCTGTGGCCCCTCTCGCGGGCCGACGCCCCGAAGTTCCTGCACGACCTGACGGGCTCGGGCCAGACGCTCCTCCGCGACACCTGGGACCGGCTCGCACCCATCGCCGGCGACCAGCGGATCATGGTGGTCACCGGGCGCGCGCACCGTGCCGCGGTGGAGGGCCAGCTGCCCGCGCTCACCGACGAGAACATCGTGCTCGAGAGCGAGCCGCGCGACTCCTCGGCGGCGATCGGCCTGGCCGCCGCCATCCTCGAGCGGCGCGAGCCCGGCGTGATCATCGGATCGTTCGCGGCCGACCACGTGATCGGCCAGCGCGAGGGATTCCGCGCCGCGGTGCGCGAGGCCATCGCCGCCGCCGACGCGGGATTCATCACGACGATCGGCATCCGCCCCACCGAGCCCGCGGTCGGGTTCGGCTACATCCACGCGGGCGACGCGCTCGACGTATCCGATGCGCCGCACGCGCTCGCCGTGACGGAGTTCGTCGAGAAGCCCGACCTCGAGACCGCGAAGGCGTACGTCGAGGGCGGGGCGCACCTCTGGAACGCGGGCATGTTCATCGCGCGGGCCGACCGGCTGCTGGAGGAGCTGCACCGGTCGCAGCCCGAGCTGCACGACGGGCTCGTCGAGCTCGCCGCGGCCTGGGACGACCCCGTCACCCGCGGGCCTGCCGTCGACCGCATCTGGCCGACGCTGACGAAGATCGCGATCGACTACTCGGTCGCCGAGCCGGCAGCGGATGCCGGGAGGCTGGCGGTCATCCCCGGCTCGTTCGACTGGGACGACGTGGGCGACTTCGCCTCGCTCGCGAAGCTCAACACCGCGGGTCGGGCGAGCGACCTCGCCATCCTCGGCGAGCACGCCCGCGTGCTGGCCGATGCGTCGAGCGGCATCGTGGTGAGCCGCTCGAACCGCGTGATCAGCCTGATCGGCGTGCAGGACATCGTGGTGGTCGACACCCCCGATGCACTGCTGGTGACCACGAGCGAGCACGCGCAGCGGGTCAAGTCGGTCGTGGACGCGCTGCGCATGGGCGGCTCGGGCGACGTGCTCTGACCCCCGATCAGGGGCCTGATCGGGTCGTGCGCGCGTGCTCATCTGAGCACAATGTCGCGGCTTCATAACCTTTCACGCGCGGGCCATGCGCGACACAGAGCCGTAACGCAACATTGAGTAACGTGACAGCCACGAGCCCCGCGTGCGTCGGGGCGTACCCCCGCACTTGGAGGACACAGTGACCATCTCGATCCGGAAGGCCGCCCTCGGCGGCTTCGCGACGCTCGGCGCCGTCGTGCTGCTGGCCGGCTGCGCTTCTGCTCCCGAGGAGGAGACCGGCGGCGAGGCCGCCGAGACCGTCGACTACCTGCCCTGCATCGTCTCCGACTCGGGCGGCTTCGACGACAAGTCGTTCAACCAGCTCTCCTACGAGGGCGTCGAGGAGGCTGCCGGCGAGCTCGGCGCCGACTTCATCGACGTCGAGTCGAACGCCGAGACCGACTACGAGCCCAACCTCGAGAACCTCGTCGCGCAGGGCTGCGACACGATCGTCAGCGTCGGCTTCGCGCTCTCGGCCCCGACCGTCGACATCGCCACCGCGAACCCGGACCTCGAGTTCGTGCTGGTCGACGACGCGGCCGACAACGACTTCGACGGCAACAAGGACGCCGAGAACGTCAAGCCGCTGCTCTACGACACCGCCCAGGCCGCGTTCCTCGCGGGCTACCTGGCCGCGGGCTACTCGGAGGCCGGCAAGGTCGGCACCTTCGGCGGCATGGAGTTCCCGACCGTGACGATCTTCATGGACGGCTTCAAGCAGGGCGTCGACTACTACAACGACGAGAAGGGCGCCGACGTCGAGGTCGTCGGCTGGGACGGCTCGACCGGCTCCTTCACCGGTGGCTTCGAGGCCAACCAGGACGCCAAGAACGTCGCGCAGAACATCATCGACCAGGGTGTCGACGTGCTCCTGCCCGTCGGCGGCCCGATCTACCAGTCGGCCATCGCCGCGATCGACGACTCCGGTCAGGACATCGCCCTGATCGGCGTCGACGCCGACTTCTACGAGAGCGACCCGACGACGCAGCCGTACGTGCTCACGTCGATCCTCAAGGGCATGAAGGTCTCGACCTACGAGGCCGTGCTCGCCGCGGGCCAGGACGCGTGGGACCCGGAGACCTACATCGGCACGCTCGAGAACGACGGTGTCGGCATCGCGCCGTACCACGACTTCGAGGACGCCGTGTCCGATGAGCTCAAGCAGGAGGTCGAGGACCTGAAGGCCGGCATCATCGACGGCTCGATCGAGGTCACCTCGTACCTCGCGGGCTGACCCGAGGAGCATCACGACGGGGAGGACGGCCATGCGGCCGGCCTCCCCGTCGTGTCTCCGGCGCCGGCCCCACCGATGCGCATCCGAGCACGTCGACCTGCATCTGCGCGCATCCGTGCGAATCCCCGCGACCCCCTGCCGCCCGAGGCGGCACCGTCAATAGGATCGGAACATGAAGCTCGAACTCCGAGGCATCACCAAGCGCTTCGGCTCGCTCGTCGCCAACGATCACATCTCGCTCACCGTCGAGCCGGGAGAGATCCACTGCCTCCTCGGCGAGAACGGCGCGGGCAAGTCCACCCTGATGAACGTGCTCTACGGCCTGTACCGGGCCGACGAGGGGGAGATCCTCCTCGACGACCGGCTGCAGCACTTCGAGGGCCCGGCGACGCGATGACGGCCGGCATCGGCATGGTGCACCAGCACTTCATGCTCATCCCGGTCTTCACGGTCGCCGAGAACGTCATGCTCGGCCACGAGGAGACCGGCTTCGCCGGGCGGCTCGACCTGCCGGCGGCACGCGCGAAGGTGCGCGAGATCTCGGAGCGGTTCGGCTTCCACGTCGACCCCGACGCGGTCGTCGAAGACCTGCCGGTCGGCGTCCAGCAGCGGGTCGAGATCATCAAGGCGCTCTCCCGCGACGCGCGCGTGCTCGTGTTCGACGAGCCGACCGCGGTGCTCACCCCGCAGGAGACCGACGAGCTGATGGGCATCATGCGCCAGCTCAAGGAGACCGGCGCCTCCATCGTCTTCATCACCCACAAGCTCCGCGAGGTGCGCGAGGTCGCCGACCGCATCACCGTCATCCGCCTCGGCAAGGTCGTCGGCGAGGCCGAGCCGACCGCGTCCAACGCCGAGCTCGCGTCGCTCATGGTCGGTCGTGCCGTCGAGCTCACGGTGCAGAAGGACGCGCCGAAGCTCGGCGACGAGGCGCTGGTCGTGAAGGACCTCACCGTCAGCGACCCGTCCGGCCTGGTGCTCGTCGACGACGTGTCCTTCGAGGTGCGCGCGGGGAGATCCTCGCGGTCGCCGGCGTGCAGGGCAACGGGCAGACCGAGCTCGCCGAGGCGCTCCTCGGCCTGCAGGAGCACGTGACCGGGTCGATCATGCTCGACGGCAAGCAGCTGGTCGACGCGTCCGTACGCGACACGCTCGACGCCGGCATCGGGTTCGTGCCCGAGGACCGCAAGGTCGACGGCCTGGTCGGCGAGTTCACGATCGCCGAGAACCTCATGCTCGACCGCAGCTTCGGCGAGCCGTTCGTCAAGGCCGGCACGCTCCAGCTCAAGCACCGCGACGAGTTCGCGCGCGAGAAGCTCGCCGAGTTCGACGTGCGCGCGCCGGGCATCGAGACCCCGGTCGGCCGCCTCTCCGGCGGCAACCAGCAGAAGGTGGTCGTCGCCCGCGAGCTCTCCCGCGACCTCCGGCTGTTCGTGGCCGCGCAGCCCACCCGCGGCGTCGACGTCGGTTCGATCGAGTTCATCCACAAGCGCATCGTCGAGACCCGCGACGCGGGCGTCCCCGTGGTCGTCGTCTCCACCGAGCTCGACGAGATCGAGGCGCTGGCCGACCGCATCCTCGTGATGTACCGCGGCAAGGTCGTCGGCATCGTGCCGTCCGACACGTCGCGCGACGTGCTCGGCCTCATGATGGCCGGCGAGCACCCCGAAGGAGCTGCCGCATGAGCACGGCCAAGAGTCCCGAGACCGAGCTCCCGCCCCCGTCGGCAGACGACCCGCACGCCCCGCGCGGCGTCGACCGCTGGCAGAGCGCCTGGCGCAACGTCGTCACCGGCAACGCGCTCATCTCCGTGCTGTCGGTGCTGCTCGCGATCATCGCCGGATCGATCATGATCGCGTTCACCGACGAGCAGGTGCAGGAGGCGGCCGGGTACTTCTTCTCGCGCCCCTCCGACACCTTCGAGGCGATCTGGAACGCCGTCTGGGGCGCGTACACGGCGCTCTTCCAGGGCGCGGTCTACAACTTCCAGGCGGACAGCTTCGCCGCCGCCATCCGCCCGCTCACGCAGTCGCTGAACTTCGCGACGCCGCTCATCGTGGCCGGCCTCGGCGTCGGCCTCGCGTTCCGCGCGGGCATGTTCAACATCGGCGGGCAGGGGCAGATGCTCATGGCGGCGGCCGCCGCCGGATGGGTGGGCTTCAGCCTCGACTCGCCGTGGCCGATCCAGATGATCATCGCGGTGCTCGCGGGTCTCGCCGCCGGTGCGGTCTGGGGTGGCATCGTCGGCGTGCTCAAGGCGAAGACCGGCGCCCACGAGGTGATCGTGACGATCATGCTCAACTACGTCGCGTTCTACCTGCTGTCGTACATGCTCTCCACGCCGGGCCTGCTGCAGGCGCCGGGCTCCAGCAACCCGAAGACCCCGCCGATGGACCCGGGGGCGATCTTCCCCGAGATCCTCGGGCCCCGCTTCAACCTCCACCTCGGGTTCATCCTGTCGCTGGCGGCGGTCGCCTTCGTCTGGTGGCTGCTCAACCGCTCGAGCATGGGCTTCCGGTTCCGCGCCGTCGGCGAGAACCCGGCTGCGGCCCGTGTCGCGGGCATCAACGTCGGTGGCGTGTACATCACCGTCATGGCCATCGCGGGTGCGCTCGTGGGCCTCGCGGGCGTCGACCAGGTGCTCGGCACCACGACCAGCGGCTTCAGCGTCGGCATCGACGCGGGTATCGGCTTCGACGCCATCACCGTGGCCCTGCTCGGGCGCTCGACGCCGCTCGGCATCCTCGCCGCGGGCATCCTCTTCGGCGCGTTCAAGGCCGGCGGCTTCGCGATGCAGGCGTCCGAGGGCGTGCCCGTCGAGATCGTGCTCGTCGTCCAGTCGCTGATCGTGCTGTTCATCGCCGCACCCCCGCTGGTGCGTGCGATCTTCCGCCTGCCCCAGCCCGGTCAGCCCACGCGCAAGGAGCGCAAGGCCAAGAAGGCCCGCGCGGCCGCCGGCGCCGATACCGGCACCACGACGAAGGGGTGGACCAGTGACCGCCACCGCACCCGCACCCGCCGCCGCGGCGCCCAGGAACAGCACCGGGTCTCCGTGGTCAGCTGGAAGGTGCCGATCACCTTCGGCGTCTTCACGGTGCTGCTCGCCATCCTCTACGCGCTCACGCCGCACGAGGGTGACACCACGTTCCGCCTCGCGGTCGGCTCGGACTTCTTCGCGCTGCCCGACCTCGTGCTCCCGTCGTCGGCCACCGCCTGGGCGACGGTCGTGGTGATGGCCCTGGCGACCGGCGTCAGCGTCGGCATGACCCTGATCCGCCGGAAGACGCCGTTGTGGCTCGTGATCGTCTACACGATCGCGGTGCTCGTGGGCTTCCTCGCGTGGGCTGCGGCCGGCGGCACGGTGCCCATGGTGGGCCTCCTCGGAGGCGCGCTCGGCCTCGCCGTGCCGATCATCTTCGGCGCCCTGGGCGGGGTGATCGGCGAGCGCGTCGGCGTGGTGAACATCGCGATCGAGGGCCAGCTGCTCGCCGGCGCGTTCTCGGCCGCGGTCGTCAGCTCGATCACGGGCGTGCCGCTCGCCGGCATGGTCGCGGCCATGGTCGCGGGCATGCTCGTCGCACTCGTGCTGAGCGTCTTCGCCATCACCTACTACGTGAACCAGGTCATCGTCGGCGTCGTGCTCAACGTGCTGGTCATCGGCGTCACGAGCTTCCTGTTCTCGCAGGTGCTCGCGCCCAACACGGCCCTGCTGAATTCGCCCACGCGGTTCCAGACGCTGCCGATCCCGGTCCTCGGCGACATCCCGCTGATCGGGCCGATCTTCTTCCGGCAGACCCTCGTCGTGTACATCATGTACATCGCCGTGTTCCTCGTCTGGTGGGGCATGTTCCGCACCAAGTGGGGCCTGCGCCTCCGCGCGGTCGGCGAGCACCCGCAGGCCGCCGACACGGTCGGCATCAAGGTCGCCGCGACCCGGTACTGGAACATGCTGCTGGCGGGCGCGATCGCCGGCATCGGCGGCAGCTTCTTCACGCTGGTCTCGGTGCCCGCGTTCAACCGCGAGATGACGGCGGGTGCCGGCTTCATCGCGCTGGCGGCGGTCATCTTCGGCAAGTGGGATCCGATCCGGGCGACGCTCGCCGCGCTGCTGTTCGGCTTCGCGTCGAACCTGCAGGGCATCCTCGGCGTCATCGGTTCGCCGGTGCCGAGCCAGTTCATGCTGATGCTGCCGTACCTGGTGACGATCTTCGCGGTCGCCGGCCTGGTCGGCCGCTCGCGTCCGCCCGCCGCATCCGGCATACCGTACGAGAAGCAGTGACGACATGACCCTCCCCGATGCCTCGGCCGTCGACTGGACGGCGCTGCGGCAGGCCGCATCCGCCGCCATGTCGAAGGCGTACGTGCCCTACTCGAAGTTCCCGGTCGGTGCGGCGGCCATCGCCGACGACGGCCGCATCGTGAGCGGCTGCAACATCGAGAACGCCTCGTACGGCGTCACCCTCTGCGCCGAGTGCTCGCTCGTCTCCGAGCTGATCATGAGCGGCGGGGGCGGCTCACGGCGTTCGCGTGCGTCGACGGCAACGGCGCAGTGCTCATGCCGTGCGGTCGGTGCCGACAGCTGCTGTACGAGCACTCGGCCGAGGGGATGCTGCTGGACACCGTCTCGGGCATCCGCACGATCGACGCGGTGCTGCCCGACGCGTTCGGCCCGCGGCAGCTCGACGAGTACCGGTCGGCCGGCGAGGCGTAGCCCGCCGCCGACGACACACCGGCGTCCGTGGTGACGCCAGCACCACACGAAGGAGCACCACCGTGGCATCCGTCGAGGCGTTCGACGCCGTCGATCTCATCCGCACCAAGCGCGACGGCGGCGAGCTGTCGGGCGACGCCATCGCGTGGCTCGTCGACGCCTACACGCGCGGCTACGTCGCCGACGAGCAGATGTCGGCCATGACCATGGCGATCTTCCTCAACGGCATGAGCCGCACGGAGATCCGCGACCTCACGATGGCGATGATCGCGTCGGGGGAGCGGATGGACTTCTCCGGCCTCGGCAAGCCGACGACCGACAAGCACTCCACCGGCGGCGTCGGCGACAAGATCACGCTGCCGCTCATGCCGCTCGTCGCGACCTTCGGCGTCGCAGTGCCGCAGCTGTCGGGGCGGGGGCTCGGGCACACCGGCGGCACGCTCGACAAGCTCGAGTCGATCCCGGGTTGGCGCGCGACGCTGTCGAACGAGGAGATGTTCGCCCAGCTGCGCGACGAGGGCGGCGTCATCTGCGCGGCGGGCTCCGGGCTCGCCCCCGCCGACCGCAAGCTCTACGCGCTGCGCGACATCACCGGCACGGTCGAGGCGATCCCGCTCATCGCGTCGTCGATCATGTCGAAGAAGATCGCCGAGGGCACGGGAGCGCTCGTGCTCGACGTGAAGTTCGGCTCGGGCGCGTTCATGCGCGAGACCGAGCGCGCCCGCGAGCTCGCGCAGACCATGGTCGAGCTGGGGGCGGATGCGGGTGTCGCGACGTCCGCGCTGCTGACGAACATGCACGTGCCGCTGGGCCGCACCATCGGCAACGCGAACGAGGTGCGCGAGTCGGTCGACGTGCTGGCGGGCGGCGGCCCGGCCGACGTGCGGGAGCTGACGGTCGCGCTCGCGACGGAGATGCTGGCGCTGGCCGGGAAGGACGACGTCGATGTCGCGGCGGCGCTCGACGACGGGCGGGCGATGGACACCTGGCGCCGGGTCATCCGTGCGCAGGGCGGCGACCCCGACGCACCGCTGCCCGAGGCGCGCGAGCAGCACGTCGTGACGGCCGACCGCGACGGCGTGCTCGTCGAGCAGCAGGCGCTGCCGTTCGGCGTCGCGGCGTGGCGACTCGGCGCGGGACGTGCCCGCAAGGAGGACCCGGTGCAGCACGCCGCCGGCATCGAGCTGCACGCCAAGCCGGGCGACGTCGTGCGCGCCGGCGAGCCGCTGTTCACCCTCTCGGCCGACGAGCCCGAGCGGTTCGCGCGAGCGCTCGAATCGGTCGAGGAGCCTGGCGCATCGGCGACCCCGGCGACCCGGTCGACGACGGCGGCCCGCTCGTGCTGGAGCGCATCACGGCCTGAGCGGCCACGCGCGACGCGCCCGGCCGGGCCCCTCCGCTGCGAGATTGCCGAGACTTCCGGCGGGACGCGCCGCTAGATTGGGAGCGTGAACACGACATCGGCGGAGTACCGCCTCGAGGGCGTTGGCGTCGACATCCGCACGCTGCCGAAGGTCTCGCTGCACGACCACCTGGACGGCGGGCTTCGCCCGCAGACGATCATCGAACTGGCCGATGACATCGAGCTCGAGCTGCCGACCACCGACGCCGCCGCGCTTGGCGAGTGGTTCGCCGCGCAGGCGAACTCCGGCTCGCTCGTCGAGTACCTGAAGACGTTCGACGTCACGACCGCGGTCATGCAGACCCGCGACGGCCTCACGCGCGTCGCACGCGAATTCGTCGAGGACCTCGCCGCCGACGGCGTGGTGCACGGCGAGATCCGCTGGGCGCCCGAGCAGCACCTCGCCCGGGGGCTGACGCTGGACCAGGCCGTGGAAGCGGTGCAGGAGGGCATCGACGAGGGCGTCGACGCCGTGGCGCGCGCCGGCCACGACCTCACCATCGGCCAGCTGGTCACCGCGATGCGGCACGCCGACCGGGCGCTCGAGATCGCGGAGCTCGCGGTGCGCCACCGCGACCGCGGCGTCATCGGCTTCGACATCGCCGGTGCGGAGGCGGGCTTCCCCGCCGGGCGCCACCGCACGGCCTTCGACTACCTGGCCGGGCAGTTCTTCCCCGTGACCGTGCACGCGGGCGAGGCCGACGGACTCGAGTCGATCCGCGGGGCGCTCGTCGACGGCCGCGCCCTGCGCCTCGGGCACGGCGTTCGCCTGGCCGAGGACGTCACGATCGAGCGCCAGGACGACGAGAACACCTACGTCACCCTCGGCCGCCTCGCCCAGTGGGTGCGCGACCGCGAGATCCCGCTCGAGACGAGCCCGTCGTCGAACATCCAGACGGGTGCGATCGCCGCGTGGGGCGACGAACTCGTCGACCACCCGTTCGACCTCCTCTACCAGCTCGGGTTCCGGGTCACCGTGAACACCGACAACCGCCTCATGAGCGCGACGACCCTCACCCGGGAACTCGCGATCCTCGCCGACGCGTTCGGCTACGACCTCGCCGACCTCGAGACCTTCCAGCTGCACGCCGCAGCGGGCGCGTTCCTGCCGGTCGACGAGCGCGAGGCACTCGCCGAGCGCATCGTCGCCGGGTTCGCGGCCTGAGCGTGCGATCCGACGACCGACCCGGAGCTGCACGGATGCCACTTCCGCCACTGCCCGACAGCGCGATCGCCATCGCGGTCGACGCCGACGACTGGCGCGCCGCGGTGCACGCGGCGGGATCCGCCCTGGCCGCGTCCGGCGCGACGACCGACGCCTACGCCGACCGCATGGTCGACGTCATCGAGGAGTACGGCGCCTACGTCGTCGTGGCGCCGGGCCTCGCGCTCGCGCACGCCCGACCGGGGCCCGAGGTGCTCGCCGAGGGCATCAGCGTGGTGACCCTCGCGCACCCGGTCGCGTTCGGGCACGCGCACAACGACCCCGTGCAGGTCGTCGTGGGCCTCGCGGTGCGTACCGCCGAGGGGCACGTCGCATCGGTCGCCGAGCTCGCCAACGTGTTCAACGACGACGCCGTCGTCGCGTCGATCGCGCGCGCCACCGATCCGGGCGAGATCCGCGCGCTGCTCGGTGCGCCGGCCGCGGACGACGCGGGCGGGGGCGCGGCGTGAGGATCGTCACGGTCTGCGGCGTCGGCATCGGGACCTCGGCCATCCTGAAGACCAACGCCGAGCGTGCGCTCGACCGGCTCATGCTCGAGGCCGACGTTACGGCGAGCGACGTCGACGGCGTCGCCGCGGCCGCGCGGGACGCGCAGGTCGTCCTGACGTCGCCGGAACTCGTCGACCGCGTCCGCACCGCGACGGCCGGCCTGCACGCCGAGATCGTCGTCGTGCAGAACTACTTCGACGTCGACGAGATCGCGTCGGTGCTCGAGTCGTCCATCGGCTGACCCCCGTTGCGGCGTGCGCGGCGCGCCCAGGCCAGCACTGCGAGCGCCGCGAACGGCGTCGCGAAGGGGAGGGCCGGCGCGAGGAGCGCGCCGAACGCGGCGACCGCGAGGCCGGAGACGCCGGCCACGGTGATGCGTGCGGCGCCCGCGACGGGCACGACGGTCCAGACGAGGCATCCGGTCGCGAGCCCCAGGGCGACCATGCCGGGCAGGATGTCCGACGCGGCGCCGGAACGGGCGACCGAGCCTTCCAGCAGCAGGTGCAGCGCCGGCGTCAACAGCACGAACGCGAGCGCGGCGAGCGGCAGCAGCACGCTTCGCACGGGTGTCGCGGAGCGGCGCACGCCGACGATCAGCACCGCGACGATGACCGGCACGGCAGCCATGCCCGCGACCGCGAGGCCGACCGCCATCGCGCCCGTCCCGTCGAGCCCGCCCGGCACCATGGCGCCCGCGAGGGCGAGGAGGATGCCGGCGGCTCCGCCGACCAGGCCCGTCCAGGAGAGGAGCGCCACCGGGAGCCACGCCCGCTCGGGCACGGGGCCTGGCGCGGGGCGGCTGCGGTGCTCGGCGTGCCGGAGGGTCTCCACGAGCAGGATGGCGGCCGGCGGGATGAGCGAGAACGCCGGGTTCGCGCCGGCGAGTCCCGCGAGGGGGCGAGCACGATGCCCACCAACGCGGAGATGCCGATGCGGACGCCCGTCCGGGGCATCCGCTCGCGACCCACCCCGTCGAGCAGGATGCCGATCGCGAGCGCGCCGAGGAGCCAGCCGAAGGCCACGAGCGGCACGATGATGCGCGTGAGCGGCGGATCGGGCAGGCCCGCGTCGGCCGCATCGATGCCCTGCGAGAAGCCGATCGCGGCGAGCGTCGCGCACACGTAGCCCACCGAGCCCACGACGGCCACGGCGATCGCGCGCAGGCCGCCGAGCAGCCCGCCCGCTGCGAGTGCCGTCACGAACGCGCAGACCGTCAGGGTCGGCACGACCCACCAGAAGAGCACGGTCAGCGCCACCGCGAGCGAGTCGGGCGGCGCGGGCGTGAACACCTGGGCGACCCAGCCGGCCGCCGCCACCGCCAGCGCGGTCGCGGCCAGTTCGGCGGGGAGACGACTCGTCGGCGGCATCCGCTCGCCCCTCAGCCGAGCAGGGCGCGCATGCCCTGCTCCAGCGCGGCGACCCGCGCAGCCGCGGTCGCGCGTCGCTCGGCGGCGTCGCCGGACTCGGACGAGGCGTCGAGGTACGCCTTCAGCTTCGGCTCGGTGCCGCTCGGGCGCACCATGACGCGAGAGCCGTCCTCGAGGCGGATGCGCAGCACGTCGCTCGGCGGCAGGTCGCCGAAGCCGTCGGAGAAGTCGTCGATCTGCTCGACCCGCACCTCGCCGATGCGAGCGGGCGGGTCGGCGCGCAGGCGCGCCATGAGCTCGCCGATGCGCGACAGGTCGCTGAAGCGCAGCGACACCTGCCCGGATGCGAACGCGCCGAACCGGTCGGCGAGCTCGTCGAGCCGATCCGCCACCGTGCGGCCGTCGGCCGCGAGCTCGGCGGCGAGCGACAGGAACGCGACCGCCGCGGAGATGCCGTCCTTGTCGCGCACCGTGCCCGGGTTCACGAGGTAGCCGAGCGCCTCCTCGTAGCCGAAGACGAGGTCGGGCGCGCGCGAGATCCATTTGAAGCCCGTGAGCGTCTCGCGGAAGTCGAGCCCGTACTCGCGGGCGATGACGCCGAGCGCGGGGAGGAGACGATCGAGCAGGCGAGCGTGCCGTCGGCGCCGCGGTCGCCCGCGGCATCCGCCGCCGCCAGCTCGGCCTGCCGCCAGCCGAGCAGCTGGCCGATCTCGTTGCCCGTCAGCTTGCGGTACCCCGCCTCGTTCGACGGGTCGGGGATCGCGATCGCCAGGCGGTCGGCGTCGGGGTCGTTCGCGATGACCAGGTCGGCCCCGACGTCGCGGCCGCGCGCGAGCGCGAGGTCCATCGCGCCCGGCTCCTCCGGGTTGGGGAAGGCAACGGTCGGGAACGCGGGATCGGGATCGATCTGCTCGGCGACGACCGCCGGCTCGTCGAATCCTGCCGTCTGGAGCACGCGTCGGGTGACCTCCCAGCCGACGCCGTGCATGGCCGTGTAGACCGTCACCGGCTGCGCCCGGGGCGGCAGCGCGACGGCGGCGGTGGCCGCGACGTACGCGTCGACGACCGACTCGTCGGCCGTCTCGAACTCGCCGCGGGGCAGCAGCGGCACCTGCGTGCCCGCCGCGACGTGCAGGATGTGGTCGGCGATCTCGCGATCGACCGGCGAGACGATCTGCGAGCCGTGGTCGTCGCCGCCGAGGTAGACCTTGTAGCCGTTGTCGTTCGGCGGGTTGTGCGAGGCGGTCACCATGACGCCCGCGCTCGCGTCGAGATGGCGCACGGCGAACGCGAGCACCGGGGTCGGCAGCAGCCGCGGCAGCAGGATCGCCCGCACCCCCGCACCGGCGAGGATCGCCGCCGAGTCCTCGGCGAACACGCGCGAGTTGCGACGGCCGTCGTAGCCGATGACGGCGGACGGGGTCTCGCCGTCGGCCGCGCGCTCGGTCAGGAACGCGGCGAGGCCCGCGGCGGCCTGCGACACGAGCACGCGGTTCATGCGGTTCGGGCCGGCCGCGATCTCGCCGCGCAGGCCCGCGGTGCCGAAGTCGAGCCGCGAGTCGAAGCGATCGTGCAGCTCGGTCTCGGCCTCGGCGTCGCCCTCGCGCGCGCCCGCGAGCAGCGCCTCGAGCTCGGTCCGCGTCTCGGGGTCGGGGTCCTGGTCGAGCCACGCCTCGGCGCGCGCGATGAGTCCCTCTGCGATGTCCGCCACGGTCACAGCTCCGCGACGATCCGGGCCAGCAGCGAGGAGATGACGGGCTCCGCCTCGCGGCCGGCCTCGATGACCTCCTCGTGGCTGAGCGGCGTGGTCTGGATGCCCGCGGCGAGGTTCGTGATGAGCGACATGCCCAGGATCTCCATGCCCGCCTGCCGCGCCGCGATCGCCTCGAGCGCGGTCGACATGCCGACGATGTCGCCGCCGATCGCCTTCGCCATCTGCACCTCGGCGGGCGTCTCGTAGTGCGGGCCGCGGAACTGCGTGTACACGCCCTCGTCGAGGCCCGGGTCGATCGCGTGCGCGACGTTGCGGAGGCGCTGCGAGTACAGGTCGGTGAGGTCGACGAACGTGGCGCCCTCGAGCGGCGAGTCGGCCGTGAGGTTGATGTGGTCGCGGATCAGCACCGGCGTGCCGGGGGACCAGTGCTCGCGGATGCCGCCCGCACCGTTGGTGAGGATCATGACGGATGCCCCGGCGGCCGCCGCCGTGCGCACCGAATGCACCACGCGGCGCACGCCGTGCCCCTCGTAGTAGTGCGTGCGGGCGCCGATCACGAGCGCACGCTTGCCGCTCGGCAGGAGGACCGAGCGCAGCGTGCCGACGTGCCCCTCGAGGGCCGGCTTGCCGAAGCCGGTGATGTCGGTCGCCGGGATGGTGTGGGTCGTCTCGCCGATGAGGTCGGCCGCCTTGCCCCAGCCGCTGCCGAGGGTCAGCGCGATGTCGTGGCGCTCGACCCCGGTGGCCTCCGCGAGCTCGGCCGCGGCGGTGCGGGCCACCTCGAACGGATCTGCGGACGGGTCGTCGAGCGGGTTCGGTGCGTGCATGGTGCCATGCTACTGAGCACCCCCGTTCGGGTGTCGCGCATCTGCTCGCATGAGCATCGGCGGTGACGGATGCTGCGCCCTGGGCGGCATCCGCCCGTTTGCCCGCCTTTCCGCGGCTGCGCCAGAATGGAGCCCATGGCCTACGAGTTCGAGCGCACCCAGCGGATCGCAGTGCTCGGGGGTGGGCCCGGCGGGTACGAGGCCGCCCTCGCGGCAGCCCAGCTCGGTGCCGAGGTCACCCTCGTCGAACGCGTCGGCGTCGGCGGCTCGGCCGTGCTCACCGACGTGGTGCCGTCGAAGTCGCTCATCGCGACCGCGGAGGCGTCGAACGCCGTCAAGGAGGCCGCCGACCTCGGCGTGCAGTTCTACGCGCGCGGCGAGTCGGGCAAGCCCATCCGCCCCGAGGTCGCGATCAACCTGTCGGCCGTGAACAAGCGGCTGCTCGGGCTGGCGAGGCAGCAGTCGGAGGACATGCGCGCGAACCTGCTCGACGCGGGCGTGCGCATCGTGCAGGGCGAGGGCCGCCTCGACGGGCGCGACGCGGTGACCGTGTCGACCGCGCCCGGCGACGAGGGCACCGACTTCGACCGCATCGAGGCCGACACCATCGTCGTGTCGGTCGGTGCGAGCCCGCGCGTGCTGCCGACGGCGGTGCCCGACGGTGAGCGCATCCTCACCTGGACGCAGCTGTACCAGTTGCAGACGATCCCGAAGCACCTCATCGTGGTCGGCTCGGGCGTGACCGGCGCCGAGTTCGCGTCGGCGTACCGGGCGCTCGGCGCCGAGGTCACGCTCATTTCGAGCCGCGACCAGGTGCTGCCCGGCGAGGACGCCGACGCGGCAGCGGTGATCGAGAAGGTGTTCAAGCGCAACGGCATGCACGTGCTGAACAAGTCGCGCGCCGAGTCGGTCGTTCTCGACGGCGAGGGCGTCGTCGCGACCCTCACCGACGGGCGCACGGTCGAGGGGTCGCACTGCCTCATGGCGGTCGGATCGATCCCGAACACGAAGGACATCGGGCTCGCCGAGGCGGGCGTGCAGCTGACCGGGAGCGGGCACATCCGGGTCAACCGCGTGGCGCGCACGTCGATCCCGAACATCTACGCCGCGGGGGACTGCACGACCTTCCCGCCCCTCGCGTCGGTCGCGGCGATGCAGGGTCGCACCGCGATCTTCCACGCGATGGGCGACATCGTGAACCCGCCCGAGGAACGCAACATCACGTCGAACATCTTCACGCAGCCCGAGATCGCGACCGTCGGCTGGAACCAGAAGCAGATCGACGACGGCATCGCCCAGGGCCTCATCTACAAGCTCCCGCTCGCGTCGAACCCGCGCGCGAAGATGATGGGCATCCGCGACGGCTTCGTGAAGCTGTTCGCCCGCACCGGCTCCGGCACCGTGATCGGCGGCGTCATCGTCGCGCCGAAGGCGTCGGAGCTCATCCTGCCGCTCACGATCGCCGTGGAGCAGCGGCTCACGGTCGACGAGGTCGCCGAGGCGTTCCCCGTCTACCCGTCGCTGTCGGGCTCGCTCACCGACGCCGCGCGCGCCCTGCACATCGTGCAGTAGTCGCCGCGGCGGCGAGGGCGCCGGCGGCGCGGGTCAGGCGTCGCCGATGGCGAGCAGCAGGTGGCCGCTCGAGACGGTCACGCCGACCTCGGCGTTGACGACGCTGACCACGCCGTCCTTGTGCGCCGCGATCGGCTGCTCCATCTTCATGGCCTCGAGCACGAGGATCAGGTCGCCCTTCACGACGGCCTGGCCGGGCTCGACCGCGACCTTGACGACGGTCGCCTGCATGGGCGCCTTCACGGCGTCGCCGCCGCCCGTGTCGACCGCGTGGCCCGCGGAGCGGCGACGAGGTGCGGGGCCTGCGGTCGGCTGCAGCGACGTGGCGGCGAAGCGCTTCGGGATCGACACCGCGATGCGGCGGCCGTCGGCCTCGACCACGACCTCCTCGCGCGCAGCGGGACCGGCGGGCTCGGCGAGCTCGCCCGACCACGGCTCGATGCGGTTGTCGTACTCGGTCTCGATCCAGCGCGTGTACACGGAGAAGGGCTCGCCGTCGGAGGGCGCGAACGCGTCGTTGCGCACGATGTCGCGGTGGAACGGCAGCACGGTCGGCAGCCCGGCGACCTCGAACTCGTCGAGGGCGCGGCGGGCGCGCTCGAGAGCGTGCTCGCGCGACGAGCCCGTGACGATGAGCTTCGCGAGCAGCGAGTCGAACGCGCCGGAGATCTCGTCGCCCGTGGTCACGCCCGAGTCGATGCGCACGCCGGGGCCGCCCGGGAAACGGAGCTGGTGCACGGGGCCGGGTGCCGGGAGGAAGTTGCGGCCCGGGTCCTCGCCGTTGATGCGGAACTCGAACGAGTGGCCGTGCGCGACCGGGTCGTCGTAGTCGAGCACGCCACCCTCGGCGATGCGGAACTGCTCGCGCACCAGGTCGAGGCCGGTGACCTCCTCGGAGACCGGGTGCTCGACCTGCAGGCGCGTGTTGACCTCGAGGAACGACACGGTGCCGTCGGCGCCGATGAGGAACTCGCAGGTGCCGGCGCCGAGGTAGCCGACCTCGCGCAGGATCGCCTTCGACGACTCGTACAGCAGTCGCGTCTGCTCCTCGGTGAGCCAGGGCGCGGGCGCCTCCTCGACGAGCTTCTGGTGCCGCCGCTGCAGCGAGCAGTCGCGGGTGGAGACCACGACGACGTTGCCCTGGGCGTCGGCGAGGCACTGGGTCTCGACGTGGCGCGGCTGGTCGAGGTACTTCTCGACGAAGCACTCGCCGCGGCCGAAGGCTGCGACGGCCTCGCGGGTGGCCGAGTCGAACAGCTCGGGCACCTCCTCGCGCGTGCGGGCGACCTTGAGGCCGCGTCCGCCGCCGCCGAACGCGGCCTTGATCGCCACGGGCAGGCCGTGCTGGTCGACGAACTCGAGCACCTCGGCGGCGTCCGCCACGGGGTTCAGGGTGCCGGGCGCGAGCGGCGCGCCCACCTTCTCGGCGATGTGCCGCGCAGAGACCTTGTCGCCGAGCTGCTCGATCGCGTCGGGGGAGGGGCCGATCCAGACCAGGCCGGCGTCGATGACCGCGCGGGCGAAGTCGGAGTTCTCGGCGAGGAAGCCGTAGCCAGGGTGCACCGCGTCGGCGCCCGAGCGTCGTGCGACCGACAGGAGCTTGTCGATCACCAGGTAGGTCTCGGCGCTCGTCGCGCCCTCGAGGGCGTACGCCTCGTCGGCGAGCTTGACGTGGCGCGCGTCGCGGTCCTGGTCGGCGTAGACCGCGACCGAGGCGATGCCCGAGTCGCGGGCGGCACGGATGACACGGACGGCGATCTCGCCCCGGTTGGCGATGAGGACCTTGGTGATACGCGGCATGATTCCCCAGCCTATTGGCGCGAGACGCCGCATCTTTGGTGACGGCGCACAAGAAACCCGGCGAAGCGTGGGCGGCGGGCCACAACGCGTGCGGCCCACGGTGTCAGGACCGAGCGGATGCCGCGTGCGGCATGTGCGGCCTCGTCAGCGCCGGTTCCAGAGCGAGGTCCACTCGACCCCGAGCTCGCGCACCAGCTCGCGCAAGGTGGAGAGCGAGAGCCCCACAACCGTGCTCGGGTCGCCCTCGACGCGCGTGATGAACGGCCCGCCGAGCGAGTCGACGGTGAACGCGCCCGCGACCGCGAGCGGCTCGCCGGTGGCGACGTAGGCGTCGACCTCGTCGTCGGTGAGGTCGGCGAAGGCGACGGATGCCACCGACGGGCGCCCGACCGCCGCGCGCGCGACGCCGCCCCGGTGGTCGATCAGCCAGTGCCCCGACCAGAGGTCGCCCGTGCGGCCGCGCTGCGCCCGCCAGCGCGCGGCCGCGACCTCGGGGCGGTGCGGCTTGCCGTGGATGACGTCGTCGACGAGGAACGCGGAGTCGCCGCCGAGGATGAGCCCGTCGATCGGGGCGCCGTCGGGCCCCGTGGCATCCGCACCCTCGCCGTCACCGGACCCCGTGCCGAGCAGCGCCTCGGCCTTCGCGCGAGCGAGCAGCTGCACCATGCGGTCGACCGGCAGCGGCCCCTCCTCGGCCTCGGTGCGGGCGACGAGCGCCTCCTCGTCGACCCCGGGCGGGATCGCGACCGGCTCGATGCCGGCCTGTCGCAGCAGCTGGAGCCGCGCGGGCGAGGTCGAGGCGAGGTACAGGCGCATGGGTCCATCCTGCCGTCTCCGTGAGACGCTTGACGGATGGCACGCACCCTCGAGCTCGACGTCGGACCGGTCGCACACGGGGGCGTGTTCGTGGCCCGTCACGAGGGTCGCGTCGTGTTCACGTCGGACGCGCTGCCGGGGGAGCGCGTGCGCGCGCAGGTGGTCGACGACCGGCACGACCGGTACTGGCGCGCCGAGACGGTCGAAGTGCTCGAGGCGTCCGCCGACCGTCGTGAGCACGTGTGGGATGCCGCCTCGATCGCGCGCGCCCCGGCCGAACGCGCGGGCGGCGCCGAGTTCGGGCACATCCGCCTCGCCCGCCAGCGCGAGCTCAAGGCCGACGTGCTGCGCGAGGCGTTCGAGCGCTTCGCCCGACTCGAGCAGGCGCCCGTGGTCGAGGCCGTCGAGCCGGGGGCGGACGCGCCGCCCGGGGCATCCGACGACGGCACCGCCTGGCGCACCCGGGTGCGCCTGCAGGTCGCGCCCGACGGCACGATCGGTCCGTTCGCGGCCCGCTCGCACGACGTCGTGCCGGTCGACGCCCTGCCGCTCGCCGCACCGGCAGTCGCGGACACGGCGCCGCTCGGCCAGCGCTTCCCCGGTGCCGCCCACGTCGACGTCGTGGCCCCGAGCAGCGGCGGCGCGCGCGTCCTGGTCGCGGAGCGCGATCGCCGGGGCAAGCCGAAGCGGCCGCCGCGGGGCGAGCTCTCCGAGGTCGTCGAGGGCCGCGAGTTCACGCTCGAGCAGGGCGGGTTCTGGCAGGTGCACGTCAACGCGGCCCGCACGCTCTACCGGGCGGTGCAGGACGCGATCGACGAGGCCGCGTTCGATCCGCGCGCGGCCAACCTGGACCTCTACGGCGGCGTCGGGCTCCTCGCCGCCGCGGTCGGCGACCGGTTCGGCGAGACCGTGCGCATCACGACCGTCGAGGCCGACGAGCGCGCCACCGACCACGCCGCCGCGAACCTCGCCGACTGGGTGGGGGCATCGGCCGTGACCGCGCGCGTCGACCGGTTCGTGCAGGGCCTCGTGGCGACCGCCTCGCGTGCGGAGCGCGACGCGCTGGCACGGTCCACCGTCGTGCTCGACCCGCCGCGCTCGGGCGCGGGGCGCGCGGTCAGCGAGGCGCTCGGGGAGCTGCGCCCGCGCCAGCTCGTCTACGTGGCCTGCGACCCGGTCGCGCTCGCGCGCGACGTGGGGTACCTGCGGGAGGCGGGCTACGAGCTGGAGGAGCTGCGCGCGTTCGACCTGTTCCCGAACACGCACCACGTCGAGGCGGTGGCGCGACTCGGCAGTATCGTTGCCTAGGTGCGACGCGAGCGAGGGGTGGGCGTGGAAGCAGGCGAACGGGGCACTGACGTGGCGGATGCGCCGCGCGTGGCGATCGTGGACGACCACGAGGCCGTGCGACTCGGCCTGCGCGCGGCCTGCACCGAGGCCGGGTACGACGTCATCGCCACCGCGGCGACCGTGCCCCAGCTGGTCGAACGGCTCGGCGGCGAGTCGTGCGACGTCGTCGTGCTCGACCTGTCGCTCGGCGACGGCACGTCGGTGACCGACAACGTGCTCGCCGTGCGAGCGACGGGATCCGCGGTGCTCGTGCACTCGATCGCCGACCGCGTGGCGAGCGTGCGCGAGTCGCTCGCCGCCGGCGCCGCGGGCGTCATCCCGAAGTCGTCGCCCATGGACGTCGTCATCCGGTCGATCGCGACGGTCGCGAACGGCGACGTGCTCAACAACCTCGAATGGGCGAGCGCGATCGAGGCGGACTCCGAGTTCGCCAAGGCGCAGCTCGGTCGCCGGGAGCGCGACGTGCTGCACCTGTACGCGTCGGGCCTGCCGCTGAAGATGGTCGCGCTCCAGCTCGGCATCGCGCACTCGACGGCGCGCGAGTACCTCGACCGCATCCGCGCGAAGTACGTCGAGGTCGGGCGTCCGGCGCCGACGAAGGTCGACCTGCTCCGCCGCGCGGTGGAGGACGGCATCCTGCCCGGCCTCGATCCCGAGGGCGGGGATGGCCGCGGCTGAGTCGCCCCTCGCGCGCCTGAGCCCGCGCCAGCGCACGGCCGTCACCCGTGCGCAGATCGAGACCGTCGCCGCGCGGGCCCTCGGGTTGTTCGGCCTGGTCTTCGCCGCGCAGACCGCCCCGATCGCCCTCGCGCAGAACCCGGCCCTGTTCGTCGGCGCGGGCACCGTGCTCATGGCGGTGCTCTACGGCGGCGTCGCCTCGCTCGCCATCGCGAGCGTCACCAAGATCGCGGTGCAGCGGGTGAGTCTGCTGTTCGCGGTCGCCTACGCGGCCTCGGTGCTCGCCTGGAACCTGCTCGTGGCCGACCCCGCCGCGCTCGACGGCAGCGCGCCGTGGATCTACTACCTCTGCACGGTCGCCACCACCGCGGCGTGCATCGCGCTGCCCCTCTGGGGCGCCGTCGCGTACACCGTGCTCGTGCCGATCGCCTACGGCGTCGTGCGCGCGGGGCCGGCCGGCGGCGACGCGGGCATCCTGATCGCGGCGCTGGACGCCACCTACGCGATCATCCTGGGCCTCGTCGTGCTCATCATCATCACCATGCTGCGTCAGGCGTCGCGCGCGGTCGACACGGCGCAGGAGGGTGCGCTGCGTCGCTACGACATCGCCGTGCGCCAGCACGCGAACGAGGTCGAACGCGTGCGCATCGACGCGCTCGTGCACGACAGCGTGCTCACGACGATGCTGACCGCAGCAGCCGCCGAGGACGCCCAGGAGCGGGCGCGCGCGGCGCGGATGGCCCGCGATGCAGTCGCCCGGCTCGCGGAGGCCGGCGCCCCCGGGGTGCCCAGCGCGGTCGAGCGCGTCGAGCTGACGGTGCTCGTGCGCCGGCTCCGCGCGGCGCTGTCGACGTTCGCCACGCCGTTCCAGATCCGCGTGGTGCACGCGACCGGCGTGCACCTGCCCGTCGAGGCGATCGAGGCGATCTACTCGGCCGCGGTGCAGGGCATGGTCAACAGCATCCAGCACGGCGACGTCGACGAGGGGCGGCCGATCCGTCGGTCGCTGCGCGTGCGGGGCGTGGGCCGTGCGGGCTCGGTCGTCGAGATCGAGGACGACGGAGTCGGGTTCGAGCGGAGCCTCGTGCCGTCGGGCCGGCTCGGCATCCGCATGTCGATCGAGGAGCGCATGTCGAGCGCGGGCGGCACCGCCCGCGTCGCGAGCTGGCCCGGGGAGGGCACGCGCGTGGTGATCTGCTGGCCGGCCGAGCTCGACGAGACGGAGGGCGCATCGTGATCGCGGTCCCACGCTGGCTGCTCGTGGCGCTGGGGGCGCTGTTCTCCGGGTACCACATCGTGCTCGGCGTGACCTCGCTCGACGTGCCCGCCTCGCCCGTGCCCACGATCGTGGCGCTCGTGCTCTACGCGTTCGCGACCACGATCAGCCTGTGGCCGGCGAAGCAGATGCGGATGCCGCAGTGGATGGCCGTGTTCGACCTCGCCGTCGCGGTGGCCCTGCCGCTGCTCGTCACGAGCCAGCTCGACCCCGCGGCCCCGAGCGGCTACGCGACCTGGTACGTGGCTGCGGTCGGCACGCTCATGACCATCGTCGCCGCCCGGCGCCGGCTCATCGCGGGCTGGGCGGGCGTCATCATCCTCGCCGTGCAGACCGTCGCCTGGGCCGGGCCGATGGCGCTCGGCACCCTCGGCGTCATCGGCAGCATCGTCTGGGTGGCGATCACGCACATGCTCACCTCGGCGCTCGCCAAGGCCGCGCGCGACACCCGGGCGTTCGCGCGCGCCGAGCGCGAGGCGGCCGACTGGCAGGCGGCGCAGGACGCGCACCTGTTCGAGGGGCGCCTGCGCATCGCGCAGACCAGTCGCATCGCGGCGCCCATGCTGCGACGCATCATCGAGCGCGGCGGCGACCTGACCGATGCGCAGCGCCGCGAGTGCCGCATGCTCGAGGCGGCGATCCGCGACGAGATCCGCGGGCGGATGCTGCTCGACGACGACGTGCGCGACCGCGTGCGCGAGGCCCGCGAGCGGGGCGCCATGGTCTCGCTGCTCGACGAGGGCGGCATCGACGAGATGCCCGACGAGGCGCGCGAGGCGGTGCTCGCGCAGCTCGCGGAGGCGATCGCGGCGAGCCGTGCCGATCGCATCGTGGCGCGCACCGCAGCGGCCGGCGGGCCGACCGCGGTCACGGTCGTGGGCGTCCTCGCGGCCTCCGCCGGAGCGCTCGTCGACGAGGACGACGACGAGGTCGAGTTCTGGCTCGAGATCCCGCGGGAGCAGCCGCAGCGGGCGAGCACCGGCGGCGAGGCGACATCCGGGCAGTAGGAAGGGGGCCGGCCCCCAGCCGACCCCCTATCCGAATCCGAGTCGGGGAGACAACCCGAATATCTCCCGGACTCGCCCCCTGACATTCGCCTCGATACCCTGGTCGGCGAATAGGTGGCGGTGTTCCTCGATGGGAATCACCTGTCGATACTCATCCTGAAGGTTGGCGTGCAGACGGGAAAGTCAGCATTTAGGGGGACACGAGGGGGACCGGCGGGGGACACCCGCGTCGGTCAGCCCCGGAACGACCGCCAGCCGCCCGGTTCGGCGACCACCGGCTGCCGCAGTCGGGCGCGCGGATGCGACCATTGGTCGCGCACCCGCACGGGCTGCGCGTGCCGCTCGGCCTGTTCGGCGCGGATGGCGGCTGCGACGACCGCGACGGCGGCCGCGGCCTCCTCGGCGGACACGTCCGGGGTGAGCACGCGCACGTCGGCCGCGTCGAACTCCTGGTCCGGCGGCGGGGTGATCTGGGCCATGGTCGACTTCCTCCGGGCCTACAGGGGGATGTTGCCGTGCTTCTTGGGCGGCAGGCTCGCGCGCTTGGTGCGCAGCGCACGCAGCGCCTTCGTGACCGTCACGCGCGTCGCGGCGGGCTCGATCACGCCGTCGAGCTCGCCGCGCTCGGCGGCGAGGAACGGCGAGGCCACGTTGTAGGTGTACTCGTTGGCGAGCTTCGTGCGCACCGCAGCGACATCCTCGCCCGCCTCCTCGGCGCGCTTGATCTCGCCCCGGTAGAGGATGTTCACGGCGCCCTGCCCGCCCATGACCGCGATCTCCGCGGTCGGCCAGGCGAAGTTCAGGTCGGCGCCGAGCTGCTTCGAGCCCATGACGATGTACGCGCCGCCGTACGCCTTGCGGGTGATGACGGTGACGAGCGGCACCGTCGCCTCCGCGTACGCGTAGAGCAGCTTCGCGCCGCGGCGGATGACGCCCGTCCACTCCTGGTCGGTGCCGGGCAGGTAGCCGGGCACGTCGACGAGGGTCAGGATCGGGATCGAGAACGCGTCGCAGAACCGCACGAAGCGGCTGGCCTTCTCGCCGGCCTCGATGTTGAGGGTGCCCGCCATGGCGCTCGGCTGGTTGGCGATGATGCCCACCGAGCGACCCTCGACACGGGCGAACCCGATGAGGATGTTCGGCGCGAACAACGGCTGCACCTCGAGGAACTCGCCGTCGTCGACGATGCCGGCGATGACGTCGTGCATGTCGTAGGGCTGGTTCGGCGAGTCGGGGATGAGCGTGTTCAGTCGGCGGTCGCCGTCGGTCGTCTCGAGCTCGACCTCGCTGTCGTAGACCGGCGCCTCCGACTGGTTGTTGTCGGGCAGGTAGCCGAGCAGCGTGCGCACGTAGTCGAGCGCGTCGGACTCGTCGCTCGCGAGGTAGTGCGCGACGCCGGAGACCTTGTTGTGCGTGAGCGCGCCGCCCAGCTCCTCGAAGCCGACCTCCTCGCCCGTGACTGTCTTGATGACGTCGGGGCCGGTGACGAACATGTGGCTGGACTTGTCGACCATGACGACGAAGTCGGTGAGCGCGGGGAGTACACGGCGCCGCCCGCCGCCGGGCCCATCACGATAGAGATCTGCGGGATGACGCCCGAGGCGGCCGTGTTGCGGCGGAAGATCTCGCCGTACTTGCCGAGCGCGACCACGCCCTCCTGGATGCGCGCGCCGCCCGAGTCGAGGATGCCGATGATCGGTACGCCCGTCTTGATGGCGAGCTCCATGACCTTGATGATCTTCTCGCCGGCGACCTCGCCGAGCGATCCGCCGAACACGGTGAAGTCCTGCGAGTACACCGCGACCTGGCGGCCGTGCACGGTGCCCGTGCCGGTCACCACGGCGTCGCCGTAGGGGCGCTTCGCGTCCATGCCGAAGGCGTGCGTGCGGTGGCGCACGAACTCGTCGAGCTCGACGAACGAGCCCGGGTCGAGGAGCTCCTCGATGCGCTCGCGCGCCGTCATCTTGCCCTTGGCGTGCTGCTTCTGCCGGGCGACTTCACCGGCCGCGGTCACGGCCTCGTGGAAGCGCTCCTTCAGGTCGGCGAGCTTGCCTTCGGTGGTGGAGAGATCGGGTGCGGCAGGGGTCTCGTCGGTCACGCGGTTCACTCTACCGGCCAGCCTCCGGGCGAAACCGTTGACGGAATCCCACAAAAGCGGGGCGTGCGGCTGGTGGCATCCGCCTGTCGCGGCCGTGCCCGGGCGCTAGCGTATGCGTCAGGAGGTCGCATGGAATTCCCGCTCGCACGCGCCGCGGTGCCCCGGTTCCTCGCACTCGACGAGGCCGGCTCGACGAACGACGAACTGGCCGCGCGCGCCCGCTCCGAGGCATCCGACTGGCCCGACCTCTCGGTGCTCGTGACCGACGACCAGACGCGCGGTCGCGGGCGGCTCGGCCGCACCTGGCTGGCGCCGTCGGGCAAGTCGCTCGCGATCTCGATCCTGCTCAGGCCCCGGATGCCCGATGGTGGCGAGCTGCCCCCGGACGCCCTCGGGTGGCTGCCGCTCCTCGCCGGCGCCGCGATGACCCGCGCGGTGCGCGCCGCGGTGCTGCCCGCGGGCGCGGCGACGACCGAGCCCGACGAGTCGTCCGTGATCGACGGCGACGGCACGGGCGGGGTGGACGTGTGGCTCAAGTGGCCGAACGACGTGCTCATCTCGGGCTACAAGGTCTGCGGCATCCTCTCCGAGCTGCTCGCCGACGAGCATGCGGTGCTCATCGGATCGGGCCTGAACGTCTCGCTCGACGAGCACGACCTGCCGACGCTCACCTCCACCTCGCTCTCGCTCGTGACCCACGCACCGGTCGACGCCGACGCGGTGCTCGCCGACTACCTCACCCGGTTCGCCGGCCTCTACCGCGGCTTCCTCGAGGCGGGGGCGGATGCCTCGGCCAGCGGCCTCGCGGACGAGGTGACCGAGCTCTGCGGCACGCTCGGCACGCGCGTGCGCGTGGAGCTTCCGGGCGGAGCCGAGCTCGTCGGGGTCGCATCCGCTCTGGACGATGCGGGTCGCCTGGTCGTGCGCGACGAGTCGGACGACGGCGCCGAGCGGGCCGTCGCGGCCGGCGACGTGACCCACCTGCGGTATTAATGGGCGTATGGCGATGACGGACCCGACGCACCCCGGGGTCCCGCGGAGCCCCCGCCCGAGCGGGTGGTCGCGCGCGTGCGGCGCCACGCGCGCATCCTCACCGTGCCCGTGCTCGTGCTGCTCGCCGTGAGTGCTGCGACCGGATTCGCGATCGGCAACCTGCCCGAGGTCTGGATGGAGTTCGCGCTGGTCGGCATCGGCGCGATCGTGGTGTTCGTCTTCTCCGTGCTGCCGTACCTGGCGTGGCTGACCCGCCGCTACACGATCACCACCCGCAGGCTCATCCTGCGCGGCGGTCTGTTCGTCGCCACCCGGCAGGAGCTGCTGCACTCCCGCGGCTACGACGTGACCGTGCGGCGCAACTGGTTCCAGTCGATCTTCGGCTCGGGCGACGTGCGCATCAACACCGGCCACGAGACGCCCGTCGTGCTCTCGGACGTGCCGAACCCCACCCTCGTGCAGCGCGTGCTGCACGACCTCCAGGAGCAGACGAACACCCTCGTCGCCGAGCGGCGCCGGCTCGAGCAGTCGGCGGCCACGGGGCCGCAGGTCGCCTGGGGCGGGCGTTAGCGGGCGCGTGCCGGACTCCCGACCGGTCGCCGCTCAGCCCTCGACGATCTCCCGGAGTCGCGGGCCGAGGTATGGGGTCAGCGTATGCGCGAACGTCGCCGTCAGGTGGCGCCCGTCGCGTGTGACGATGACGTTGCCGACCACGGGCGAGCAGGTCTCCGGGCCGCACATGTAGTCGACCAGGTCGATCAGGTGGGCATTCGGATCCGCGGCGGCAGCGCCGGCGAGCCCGCCGTCCGGGAGCGCCTCGGCGCGAGGGCGGGTGCACTCCGCGGCAGCGTCGAGCCCGTGTGCGGCGACGCACTCGATGATGGACCGGCTGAAGAGCGGGTTGTCCTGGATCGCTATGACCGGAACGTCCCGATCCCGGACGGACCACGCCTCGAGCAGGCCGTCGACACGTACCGACAGGGCGTCCGCCCGGGCGACCCCGTCGAGCCGGGCGCCGCGGGAGTGCGTCACGATGACGGCGTCGTAATCGCTCTCGGCGATATGGTCCATCGCTGCGCCGACCCACGTTCGGCAGTTCTGCGATGAACGTTCCGATGGTTTGAACTGCGGCGCCGTCGTCAGGTAGCACCCGGAGTGACCGGCGACGTCGATCGACCAACCGTACTCGTCGGCGATGCGCTCGTAGACTCCGATGAGGGTGTTGTTGTGCGAGTCACCGATGGCGAGCAGATGCCGGGTGGGCTCGGTCGACCCCACCGTGCAGAGCGTGAGCTCCCCGGTGTCTCCGCGGGCCCAACACTCCGGGCGATTGTCGTCGTCGCCTTCGATGCCGTCGATCGCCGGTACCAAGGTGCCGGCGAGATCCGGGTTGTGACACGGGTCGAGTACGGGATCGAGGGCAGCGGCACCGAGGCAGGCGGGTGCATCGGCTTGCAGCGCCTTCGCTTCCGCAAGGGCTCGGTCGCGCTGCGCGGCCTGAGCGCTCACACCAAGTGCCGCGGTGAGTACGGTGGCGAGTACGACCGAGAGCGGGAGCAGGACGGTACGCCGCACGCCCATGGTCGGCCGGA
The DNA here is from genome assembly GCF_030296695.1 of Agromyces mangrovi. Lineage (NCBI taxonomy): Bacteria > Bacillati > Actinomycetota > Actinomycetes > Micrococcales > Microbacteriaceae > Agromyces > Agromyces mangrovi (ex Wang et al. 2018). The sequence continues at coordinate 2,823,812 of NZ_AP027737.1, forward strand.
GGGCGAGGATCGGCTCGACGACCCAACGCTGGGTCGCGAGAGCGAGGGCGCTCGCCAGGAGCAGCACGGCCATCGCGCCGAGCGGACCGACCGCTTCCCTGTCCCGCAATGCGAGGTAGCCGATCAGCACAGGCCAGTGCCAGAGATACAGCGGGTAGGAGATACGGGCGAGCAGCCGCACCGAACGGAGTTCGAGCGCGCGGTCTGCCCCGAAGCGGGTCGGGCTGCCCGCGGCGAGCACGACGAGGATCGCGCCGCCGATCGGCACGAGAGCGGGTACGGATGGGAAGGAGGACGCACCGTCGACCAGCCAGCCCGAGGCGAGGACGAGAATGAGGCCCAACCAGCCGATCACCGTGCGCAGTCCTTCGCGCAGGGGTGGCCTTCGTCGGTAGCCGATCGCGAGGAGGGCACCGGCGGCGAACTCCCAGAACCTCGCGAAGCTGTCGAAGTAGGCGACCTGGGCGTCGCGCGCGTTCGACCAGACCGCGTAGGCGAACGACGCGACAGCGAGTGCGGCGACGCACATCGCCAACACGCGTCGCGCGGAGTCGGGGCGGATCAGCATCGTGATCAGCGCCACTGCAGCCGGCCACGCGAAGAAGTACTGTCCTTGGATCGAGAGCGACCAGAAGTGCTGGAACGGGCTGGTATCGGGTCCTGCTGCGCCATAGGCGAGTTGGGAGCGGATGAGTTCCCAGTTCTCCAGGTACAGCGCCGATGCGATCAGTTCCGTGCCGTTCTGGATCCAGGTATTGGCCGGCAGGAGCAACACGACCATCACACCCGTCGCGACCAGCACCACAACGGCGGCCGGGACGAGGCGGAGAAGCATCCGGCCGTAGCGCCGTCCGAGCTCGATACTGTTGCCTCGGGCCGCCGAACGCGCGAGCGACGCGGTCAGCAGGAAGCCGGACACGAACAGGAAGACGTCGACGCCGCCCGAGACACGCCCTGCACCGAAGAGGTGGAACACCACCACAAGGGTGAGGGCGACGCCACGGAGGCCATCGATCTCGGAGATCCAGTTGGGGTTCGGGTGCGGGGGTCTGCGGCGGATCGGGGGTAGCCCACCGCATCCGTCATCGTCGGCATGTCGGGAGCGCCTCGGGCTTCGGGGTCGGGAACCCGACGAGTATACGCACCCGGAACTGAGCGGGCGGGTCGTGCCGGACGTCAGCGTCCGTCGGATGCGGGCGCGGTCGCCTCCCCGGGCTCCTCGAAGAGCGCGCGCTCGGCCTCCTCGACGCGCGCCAGCTCGGACAGCCCGTCGGCGCGGTGGTGGCCGAAGACCCACCAGCGGTAGAGCGCGAAGCGGAAGAGCGTGCCGAGCCCGAGGCCGATGACGTTCGACGCGATGTTGTCGGCCAGCAGGCTCGTGAAACCGAGCACGTGGTGGCTGACCCAGAGGCAGATGAGGGCGATGGCCATGCCGCCGAGCGAGACGATCAGATACTCCGCGAACTCCCGCAGGTAATTCCTGCGGCGGTGCTTGCGGAACGTCCAGTACCGGTTGCCGAGCCAGTTGAAGACGATGGCGATGCTCGTCGAGATCGTCTTCGCGCCGAGCGCCGACTGCGCCCAGCCGTCGTCGCCGAGCAGGCCCAGCCGCAGCAGGTTGAAGACCGCCACGTCGATGACCAGTCCAACGAGGCCGACGACGCCGAACTTCAGGGCGTACGTGATCACTCCGTGCCACAGGCGCTCGAGCGCGGAGCGGACGGAGGCGGGCATGTGCGACATCCTAGGCGGCCCGATCGCGTCGATAGACTGGGGTGCTTGTCGGCGGCGCGGAAGGAGCGACGTGAGAGTCGGAGTGATCGGTGGCGGACAGCTGGCGCGGATGATGATCCCCGCGGCGGTCGAGCTGGGCGTCGAGATCCGGGTGCTGGCGGAGGGGAGGGGATGTCGGCGGCGCTCGCGGCGACCGCCGTCGGCGACTACCGCGACCGGGACACCGTGCTGGCGTTCGCCCGGGACGTCGACGTGGTGACGTTCGACCACGAGCACGTGCCGCAGGACGTGCTCCACGCACTCGTGGACGCCGGTGCGGCCGTGCACCCCGGTCCGGAGGCACTGGCCGTCGCGCAGGACAAGCTCGTCATGCGGGAGCGCCTGTCGGAACTTGGACTGCCGGTGCCGGACTGGGCCCGCGTCGAGACGGCCGACGAGCTCGAGGACTTCATCGCCGAGCACGGCGGCAGCGCGGTCGTGAAGACCGCGCGCGGCGGCTACGACGGCAAGGGCGTGCGGGTCGTGCGCGCCGCCGCGGAGGTGGCCGAGTGGTTCGCCACGCTCGCCGAGGACGGCAACGCGGGTGCGCTCCTGGTCGAGGAGCTGGTCGACTTCCGGCGCGAGCTCGCGCAGCAGGTCGCGCGTCGACCGAGCGGGCAGATCGTCGCCTGGCCGGTCGTCGAGACCGTGCAGGTCGGCGGCATCTGCTCCGAGGTCATCGCACCCGCGCCCCACTCCGCCGGCCGTATCGCCGACCTCGCCGAGGACATCGCGGTCCGTGTCGCCGAGGGCCTCGGCGTCACCGGCATGCTCGCGGTCGAGCTGTTCGAGACCGTCGACGGCCGCGTGCTCATCAACGAGCTCGCGATGCGTCCGCACAACAGCGGCCACTGGAGCATGGACGGCGCGACGACCGGCCAGTTCGAGCAGCACCTCCGGGCGGTGCTCGACCTGCCGCTCGGTGCCACCGGGTGCCGCGAGCCGTGGTCGGTCATGGTGAACGTGCTGGGCGGCCCGGCCGAGGGGAGATGGTCGACCGGTATGCGGCGATGCTCGCGTCGCATCCGACCGCCAAGGTGCACAACTACGGCAAGTCGCCGCGGCCCGGCCGCAAGATCGGCCACGTCACCGTGTCGGGCGACGACCTCGACGAGGTCGTGTACCAGGCGCGCGCGGCCGCGGCGGTCTTCGCCGACTGACGCGAGCCGCGCAGGCGATCCACGGAATTCGCCCGTACGATCGTCGCGTGGCAGAAGCAGCGAACGCGCCCGTCGTGGGCGTCGTGATGGGATCCGACTCCGACTGGCGCGTCATGCAGGCGGCCTCGGAGGTGCTCGACGAACTCGGCATCGCGCACGAGGTCGAGGTCGTCTCCGCGCACCGCACGCCGGAGAAGATGATCGCCTACGGCAAGGAGGCGTACGCCCGGGGCATCCGCGTCATCATCGCCGGCGCCGGCGGCGCCGCGCACCTGCCCGGCATGCTCGCGAGCGTCACGACCCTGCCCGTCGTGGGCGTGCCCGTGCCGCTGTCGACGCTCGACGGACTCGACTCGCTGCTCTCGATCGTGCAGATGCCGGCCGGCGTGCCCGTCGCGACCGTCTCGATCGGCGGCGCGAAGAACGCCGGGCTGATCGCCGCGAAGATCCTCGCGACGGCCGATCCGGAACTCACGCAGCGCCTCGCGGAGTACGCCTCGGCGCTGGCCGCGCTCGTCGAGGAGAAGAACGAGCGCCTCAAGCAGGCGCGATGACCCTCACCGCCAGCCCGATCCGGTTCCCCGACCCGTCGTCGCGGCCGCTTATGACGCGGCGCGGCTGGTGGCTCGTCGTGCTCAACGTGCTGATTCCCGGCTCCGCCCAGGTGCTCGCGGGCAATCGACGGCTGGGCCGCTTCGGACTCGGTGCGACGCTCGCCCTCTGGACGCTGGTCGCGGTGACCCTCGTGGCCTGGTGGTTCTGGCCCACCGTCGTCTACACGATCGCAAGCAACTCGTTCGCGCTCTGGGGCATCGCGGCGCTCCTGGCGTTCTACGCGGTCGTCTGGGTGGTGCTGACCCTCGACACCCTCCGCCTGGTGCGACTCGTCAAGACCGCACCGATCGCCCGCCCCGCGATCGCGGTGCTCGGCATCGCGGTCATGGTGGGGCTCTCGGGCACCGCCGCCTACGGGGCGTACGTCGCGACGACCGCGAGCGGCTTCCTCTCCACGGTGTTCGTCGCCGGGCCGCCCGAACTCGCGATCGACGGCAAGTACAACTTCCTGCTGCTGGGCGGTGACGCCGGACCCGATCGCGACGGGCTCCGCCCAGACAGCATCTCGGTCGTGAGCGTCGACGCCGAGACCGGGCAGGCCGTCACGATCGGCCTGCCCCGCGACCTGCAGTACGCGCCGTTCTCCGAGGGGTCGCCGATGGCCGCCGTCTACCCCGACGGCTACGGCGCGAACGGCTGCGACGTCGACGTCTGCCAGCTCAACTCCATCTACACCGAGGTCGAGCTGAAGAGCCCGGAGATGTACCCGAACGCGGTCGCCGAGGGCAGCGAGCCGGGCATCGAGGCGATGCGCGACGCGGCCGAGGGCATCACGGGCCTGCCGATCCAGTACTACGTGCTCATCGACATGCAGGGCTTCGCCGAGCTCATCGACGCACTCGGCGGCGTGACGGTCGACGTGCCGCAGGACATCCCGATCCACGCCGACGAGACGTTCACGACGGTCGCCGAGTGGATCCCCGCGGGGAGCAGCACCTCGACGGCAACTACGCGCTCTGGTACGCGCGCTCCCGCCACGGCACGAGCGACTACGACCGGATGCTCCGCCAGCGCCAGATCCAGGAGGCGATGCTGCGCCAGTTCACCCCGGCGAACGTGCTGACGAAGTTCCAGGACGTCGCGGCGGCCGGCTCGCAGGTCGTGAAGACCGACGTGCCGCAGAGCATGCTCGGCTACTTCGTCGACCTCGCGTCCAAGACGCAGGAGCTGCCCATCGTCGACCTCGAGATGGTGCCCGCGAGCGGCATCGAGCCCGAGGACCCCGACTACGAGTACATCCGACAGCTCGTCGACGAGGCGGTGTTCCCGCCCGAGCCCGAGGAAGGCGAGGGCTGACGGATGCCGCGCCGCGGCGCGTCGGCTACAGGTCGGCGTGCAGTTGCCAGACGCGCTCGCCGACGTCCTGCCAGGTGAACATGCGCGCGCGGTCGGTGCCCGCGATGGCGAGCGACTGCCGCAGCGCGGCGTCGCTCGCGAGGCGGGCGATCGCGTCTGCGACGGCGATCCGGGAGGTCGCGTCCACCGGAACGCCCGCGTCGGCAGCGGCCTCGTGATGCACGGGCGCGTCCGCGTGCACGACCGGGACGCCGAGGCTCAGCGCCTCGATGACGGCGGTCGCATCGTGGGCGTCGAGGCGCAGGTCGACGAACGCGACGGCTCCGGCGAGCAGCGCCGCGAGCGCTGCGGGGCCCGGCTCGGCGATGGTGCGCGTGCGGACGGAGGTCCCGTTCCGTCCGGCGTCGGCTCCGTCGCGCGGTGACACGTCCTCCGGCGTCACCAGCACGAGGTCGATGCCCCGCGACTCCGGAAGGTCCAGCGCGTCCTGCAGCGACGCGACCGTGTCGTCGTCCGGCGATGCGCACGCGACCACGTAGGTGCCAGGCTGCAGGTCGAGCGAGGCGCGGATCCGATCGGCATCCGACGGGACGACCAGACCGGCACGGGGTGCGCTGCCGATCACGCGCACGCGGTCGCCGAGGTCGGCGAACTCGGCGAGCCGCTCCGCGAGGGCGTGCGAGGGCACGACCACCGCGTCGGCGTGCTTCGTCGCTCGGCGCAGCGCGGCACGCTGCCACGCGACGGCGACCGAGCCGAGCCGCTGCGGGTCGGTCCAGGCGAAGAGGTCGTGCACCGTCACCACGACCTGGGTGCCGTCGAGCGCCCGATCGTGCCGCTTGAGCGGCGCGAGCAGGCTGGGCGAGTGCAGCATCCCGCCCGGGCCGCCGATGCCGAGCTGCCAGGCCGCGGCCAGCTCCCGACGCTGCAGGGTCGTGGTCGTGAGGTCGCCCAGGTCGGGGACGGCGGTGCGCACCCGGCGGAGGTCGCGTCCCGGGACCGAGGACACGATGCCCTCGATGCTGCACCCGGGCGGCGTCGAGGCGACGAGGGCGCGTGCGAGGTCGGTCGTGTACCGGACCAGCGGTCCGCCTGTCGCAGCGGCGATCGGGTCGACGACGAGCTGCAGCCGAGTCGTCATGCGCGCCTGAGGAATCGGCCGAGTCGGGCGGGCACGGGGCCGCGGATGCGAAGGAACCCGTGCACGCCGCCGGCGGCGATCGCGACCGCGTGTCGGAGGCGCTCGGGACCGCTCAGGACCGCATCGATGCCCGGCCCCGTCTGGCGCTTGACGACCGCGAGCGTCCACCGCCGATGGGTGCGGAAGTAGCGGAAGATCAGGTCGATGTTGTTGCGGGTGATGTAGTACTGGCGGAACGGCGAGTGGTACTGGTACTCGTAGGTGCCGTTGCGGTTGCGTCGGCGCACGCCGAACGGCCGGTACGGCACCATCTCGCCGAGCTCATGCGCGATGTCGGTGCCGTCGGCGACGGCGATGCGGAACCCGCGCGAGCGGACCCGCAGGCAGAACTCCGTGTCCACGCAGTCGATGACGAGCCGCTCATCGAACAGGCCGGACCGCTCCAGGCACTCGCGCGAGATCACGAAGCCCGATTGGATGGCCTCGGGAACGAGACCGAGCCCCTCGGGAGATCGCCAGGTCGGGATGGACGGCGCGCCGTTGACCGCGTCGGCGCAGACGATGCCGAGCCGGGTCACCGCGTTGGCCCGCGCGAAGGTGTCGATGCAGGCGGCCACGTAGCCGGTCGGCAGCAGCGTGTCCTGGTCGGTGTTGACGACGAAGTCCGCGCCGTCGGCGAGGGCACGGCGCACGCCGGCGTTGAGGGCTGCGGCGATGCCGGAGTTGCGCTCGAGCCGGGTGACCTCGACGCCGGCATCGGCGAGTTCGGCGGCGACGCCGTCCGCGACCTCGCCCGACCCGTCGTCCACGGCGTAGACGGCGTCGACCTGCGCGGCGAGCGCGGAGATGTTGCCGACGACGCGGTCGTCGGGTCGGAACAACGGCACGACCGCGACGACGCGTGGAGTGCTGCGGCTCCCGGTCGTCCGGCTCCCGCGGGTCGTCTTCGGCTCTGGCACTACGCTAGTTTAGGTCGGTCGTCGAGAGGATCGGTGCGAACCACGTGAACGAAGCCGCTGGCCCAGGCTGGGCAGATGACGCCGCCGGCGTCGAGTTGAGCCCCGAGGAACGGGCCGCCGAGGAGCGCCTCGCGCTCGTCGACCGGATCACCGGGCTCGAGGCGCAGGTGGCGGAGTTGCAGAGCGCGCCGCTGCTGTCGCCGACCGAGACCGTGGCACTCGAGCGCAACGTCGCGGCCATGCAGGGCTCGACCACGTGGCGCGTCGGCCGGGCCGTCATGTTCCCGGTCCGGGCGCTGCGCTACGCGAAGCGGCGGTTCCTGAGTTGAACGACGCTCCGAGTCGGATCGAAGCCTGGATCGACGCGGCGGGGCACGCCACCGAGGACGTCGACGAGATGATCGCCTCCGTGCTCGCCGCCGGCGTCCCATCGGACGCGGTGCGGGTGGTCGCCACGGAGGACGAGCCGTCCGCCCGCGAGGATGGAGTACGCGTCGTCCCGGCCGACGTCGATGTGCTGAACCGTGAGTGGCGTGCATCCGATGCCGAGTTCCTCATGCTCATCCGCCGGGGGCGCGTCGAGCCGGAGGCGATCGAGCGCGTGACCGCGTTCCTCGACCGCTTCCCCGGCGTGCACATCGCGTACGGCGACTCAGTCACCACACAAGGTTCGAGCCCGCTCACGCGTCCCCGGTTCTCGCCGATCCGCCTCCGCAGCAACGACTATCTGGGACCGATCGTCGTGGTGCGACGATCCGTGCTCGAATCGCTGGACGGTTTCCGGCCCGGGGCCCGACGTGCACAGGTCCTCGATCTCGTGCTGCGGGCCGACGAAGCCGGTCTCCCGATCGCGCTCGTCCCGGCCGTCCTCGCGCGGGAGGACCTGGCCGACGTGGACTTCGCCTCGAGCGCCGACGCCCAGGAGCGCGTGGTGCGCGACCACCTCGAGCGCTGCGGCGTCGTCGCGGAGATCGAGCGCGTACGGCCGTTCACGCGTCGTCTGCGGTACCGCATCGAGGGCGACCCGACGGTCTCCGTCGTCATCCCCACCCGCGGCGGTTCCGCGCACGTGGCGGGTTCCGACCGGGTGCTGGTCGTCGAGGCGATCCGCGGCATCGTCGAGCGCTCGACCTATCGGAACCTGGAGTTCGTCGTCGTGTGCGACCGGGAGACGCCCGAGCACGTCGTCGCCGAGCTCCGCGCGCTCTGCGGTGATCGGCTCCGCATCGTGCTGTGGGACGCGCCGTTCAACTTCAGCGCGAAGATGAACCGCGGCGCCGTCGCGGCGACGGGAGAGTACCTGCTCCTCCTCAACGACGATGTCGAGGTCGTCACGGACGACTGGATCGAGTCGATGCTCGGGCTCGCCCAGCAGCGCGGCGTCGGCATGGTCGGCGCGATGCTGTACTTCGAGGACTCCACCGTCCAGCATGCCGGTCAGGTCTACACGGGCGGTGTCGCCGGCCATGCGGCGTTCGGCTGGCCGGGTGGGCGCGACGACGCGCTCGGCTCCCTGGCGACGGACCACGAGGTCTCGGGGGTCACCGCCGCGTGCGCGTTGGTGCGGCGCGAGGTGTACGACGAGGTCGGCGGCTTCACGCTCGCGCTCCCGGGCAACTACAACGACGTCGACCTGAACATGAAGATCCGTCAGACCGGACGGTCGATCGTGTTCACCCCGTGGGCGCGGCTTTACCACTTCGAGTCGAAGTCGCGCGACCCGCGCATCCTCCCGACCGACATCGAGACGCTGCAGTCACGATGGCTGCGGCGGATGCAGGTCGAGATGTACTCGCGCATGCTCTGACGGGCGGCGTGGTCGCCTCGCCGGGATTCAGCCGGAGAGGGCGCCTGAGGACGCGGCAGCGTGCAGCGCCTCGCGCCATGGGCGCATCGGCGTGAGGCCCGCGCTCGCCCACGCGTCGTGGCCGAGCACCGAGAACGCCGGGCGGGGTGCAGGCCGGACGAATGCCGTGCTGTCCGTCGGCGTGATCCGCTCCGGGTCGAGCCCGGCCTCCTCGAGCACGGCGCGAGCGAACCCGAACCAGGAGGTGCGACCGCCGTTGGTGCCGTGGTAGACGCCGCCCGGGGCATCCGAGTCGAGCAGCTCGACGGTCTTCGCCGCGAGGTCCGCGGTCCAGGTGGGCTGACCGACCTGGTCGTCGACGACGCTCCAGGCGTCCTTCGACTCCGCGAGACGCAGCATCGTCTTGGCGAAGTTCGGCCCGTGTGCCCCGTAGAGCCACGCTGTGCGGATGACGAACGCGGCGTCGCCGCCATGCTCGAGGACGAGGCGCTCGCCCGCCGCCTTGGTGCGTCCGTAGGCCGAGATCGGTGCGTGCGGCGTCTCCTCGGCGTAGGGCTCGGTGGCGGAGCCGTCGAAGACGTAGTCGGTCGAGTACTGCACGATGCGGGCGCCATGGCGAGCGGCGGCGGCGGCGAGGTTGCCGGCACCGGTCGCGTTCACCGCGTACGCGACATCCTCGTGCTCCTCGGCGTCGTCGACCTTGGTGTAGGCGGCTGCGTTGACGATGACGTCGTGACCGGCCACGGCGTCGAGCACGGCTGCCGCATCGGTGACGTCGAGGTCGCCGCGTCCCAGCGCGGTCACCTCGCGGTCGGCCAGGGCCGCCTGGAGGTCGGTCCCCAGCATCCCGGTGGCTCCGGTGACGAGGTAACGGCTCACGTCACTGCCCCTGGGCGGTGTAGCGGGCCTCCGTGGCATCCTTCTGCGGCGCCCACCAGGCCTCGTTGTCGCGGTACCACTCGATGGTCGCGGCGAGGCCGGCCTCGAAGTCCGAGTACCGCGGCGTCCAGCCGAGCTCGGTGCGCAGCTTGGTCGAGTCGATCGCATAGCGCAGGTCGTGCCCGGGGCGGTCCTTCACGTGCTCGTAGGCGTCGGCCGGCTGGCCGAGCTGCGTGAGGATCAGCTCGACGACGTCCTTGTTGTTGCGCTCGCCGTCGGCGCCGATGAGGTACGTCTCGCCGATCTCGCCGCGCTCGAGGATCGCCAGCACGGCCGACGAGTGGTCGTCTGCGTGGATCCAGTCGCGCACGTTCTCGCCCGTGCCGTAGAGCTTCGGTCGCTGCCCGCGGAGCACGTTCGTGATCTGGCGGGGGATGAACTTCTCGACATGCTGGTAGGGCCCGTAGTTGTTCGAGCAGTTCGAGATCGTGGCCTGCACGCCGAACGAGCGCACCCAGGCGCGCACCAGCAGGTCGCTGCCGGCCTTGGTCGACGAGTAGGGGCTCGACGGGTTGTACGGGGTCTCCTCCGTGAAGCGTGCGGGGTCGTCGAGCTCCAGGTCCCCGTAGACCTCGTCGGTGGAGATGTGGTGGTAGCGGGTGCCGTGGCGGCGCGCGGCCTCGAGCAGCGTGTAGGTGCCGATGATGTTGGTGTCGAGGAACGGTCGTGGGTCGTCGAGCGAGTTGTCGTTGTGGCTCTCGGCCGCGTAGTGCACGACCGCGTCATGCTCGGCGAACAGGCGGTCGACCAACTGGGCGTCCACGATGTCGCCCCGGATGAACCGGAAGCGGTCCTCGGGCAATCCCTCGAGCGAGGCCAGGTTGCCCGCGTACGTCAGCACGTCGAGCACCGTCACGTCGTGGTCGGTGTGCTCGATCAGGTGGTGGACGAAGTTGGAGCCGATGAAGCCGGCACCGCCGGTCACGAGGAGTCTTGACACCCGAACATCCTACCGATGCCGGAACACGGTCGCGCCGGCGCCCCGACCCGGGGCCGGCACCCGAGCGTCCGCTTCAGTGCGTCGGCTGCGAGCGCAGGTAGGCGTGGAACTCGTCCTTGAGGCCGATCATCGATCGATACTGGTTCGTCTCGTCGGCCACGAATGCGAACGGGGCGTCGGACTTGCGCAGCGTCCACCCCAGTCGAGTCGCGCGGTCGCTCATCCAGAGGTCCTCGATGAAGCTGTACCGATCGGGGAGGTGGTCGAAGAACGTGGGGTCCGAGGCGATCGAGCCGTCGATGATGCAACCGCCGGTGCCCACGTAGTTCGCGTCGTCGCCGGCGTCGAGCGGCGAGCGGTCCCAGTACGACGACTCGGTTCGCCATGCGTACACCCCGGCGATCGAGCGTGGCCGGTGGTCTGCGAGCAGCGTCGACATGAACTCCGGCTCCGTCACCTGGTCGTCGTCCAGCAGCACGACCGGGGCGACGCGGTCGCCGACGAGCTTGCGCACGACCATGAAGCGCGCGACGCCGCCCACGTTGACCGGGGAGGTGAACGTCTCGACCGACCGGAGCGCCCCCATGGGATGGAACGCGGCCAACTGGCGGCGCAGGAGCGCGGCGTTCGACCCGCGGTTGTTCCAGAGCACGAGCCGGATGCCGTGCGGCAGGTCCTGGGCGTCGAGCTCGCGGAGCAGGTGGGGAACGCGCTCCGGTCGGTTCCAGAGGCACATCACGACGAGGAGCGCGTCGGGATCGACACGTCCGACGCGCCGACGCAGCCGGAAGCCGCCGCGAGCGTAGAGGGCGCGTGCCGCGGTCCGAAGGTACCGCTCCGACCGTCGTCGGATACCGGTTCGGAGCGCATGCACGGTGGGAGAGTATAGGTGACCGTCCCCGTCGCCCCGAATCGGCTGGGGACAGCGGATCCGGGCGGTCGTTCCGCAACCGCGCACCAGCGTGCCACGCGGGTGCGCGGTTGGTAGGATGCCTCGGTGCAGATCCGCGAACTCGAGATCCCCGACAGCTACGAGATCACCCCGAAGCAGTTCGGCGACGATCGGGGAGTGTTCCTCGAGTGGTACCGGTTCGACCGGCTCGAGGAGGCGATCGGGCACCCGCTCTCGCTCGCCCAGGGCAACACCTCGGTGTCGAAGCGAGGCGTCGTCCGCGGCATCCACTTCGCGGACGTCCCGCCGAGCCAGGCGAAGTACGTCACCGCGACGCACGGCGCGGTGCTCGACTTCGTGATCGACATCCGCGTCGGCTCGCCGACGTTCGGGAAGTGGGACTCGGTGCTGCTCGACGACGTCGATCGTCGCGCCATCTACATCGCCGAGGGTCTCGGCCACTGCTTCGTCGCGCTGACCGACGACGCGACCGTCAGCTACCTCGTGACCTCGACCTTCAACGCCGAGCGCGAGCACGGGATCGATCCGCTCGACCCCGACGTCGGCCTGGTGTTCCCGGACGCCGCGGGGGAGCCGCTGCTGTCGCCGAAGGACACCGCGGCGCCGAGCCTGGCGGAGGCTGCGGCATCCGGGCTCCTGCCGACCTGGGACGCTGCACGCGCCTACTACGACGTACTGAACAAGGGAGTCTGACGCATGCGCGGAATCATCCTGGCGGGTGGATCGGGTACCCGGCTCTGGCCGATCACCAAGGGCATCTCCAAGCAGTTGATGCCGATCTACGACAAGCCGATGATCTACTACCCGCTGTCGACACTGATGATGGCGGGCATCCGCGACATCCTCATCATCACGACGCCCGAGTACAACGACCAGTTCCGCGCCCTGCTGGGCGACGGCGCCGACCTCGGGATCACCATCGAGTACGCCGTGCAGCCCTCGCCCGACGGCCTCGCGCAGGCGTTCATCATCGGCGAGGAGTTCATCGGCGACGACAGCGTGGCGCTGGTGCTCGGCGACAACATCTTCCACGGCTCCGGCCTCGGCACAGCGCTGCGATCCCACACCGACATCGACGGCGCCGTCATCTTCGCCTACCAGGTGAGCGACCCGACCGCCTACGGCGTGGTCGAGTTCGACGACGACTTCCGTGCGATCTCGATCGAGGAGAAGCCGTCCGAGCCGAAGAGCGATTACGCGGTGCCCGGCCTCTACTTCTACGACAACGACGTGGTCGAGATCGCCAAGACGATCGAGCCGAGCGCGCGCGGCGAGTTGGAGATCTCCACCGTCAACGAGCGCTACCTCGAGCGCGGCACGCTGCAGGTGCAGGTGCTCGATCGCGGGACGGCGTGGCTCGACACGGGCACGTTCGAGTCGATGATGCAGGCGTCGGAGTTCGTGCGCGTCATCGAGGATCGCCAGGGGTTCAAGATCGGCTGCATCGAGGAGATCGCCTGGCGCGCCGGATGGATCGACGACGCGCAGCTTGCGGCGCTCGCGGCGCCGTTGGTGAAGAGCGGGTACGGGGCGTTCCTGCAGCGACTGCTCGACGACGCATGAGCCGGGTCCGCACGGTCGCGACAGGGGTCGCGACCCGGATACCGCGGATCATCGGCTCCCGCTGGTTCCTCGTCGCGGTCGTCGCGGCCTACGTCGCAGGAGCCGCGCTCATTGCGCTCGCGGCCAGGCCGTTCCTGCTCTACGACGAGTTCTACCACTTCCGCATCGCGGAGCTCTACACCGGCCAGTGGTCGCCGTGGATCGCCGACGGGAGCGGTGTGACGGGGCTGGGCGACGTCGAGCGGCTCTCGTCGTACCTCTTCCACTGGCTGATGAGCTTCCCGCTTCGAGTCGCGCAGGCGGCGGGACTCGGTGAATACGGACAGGTCGTCGTCCTGCGGCTGCTGTGCGTGGCGTTCTCTGCCGCTGCGATCCCGATCTACCGGGGCGTCCTCCGCCGGATCGGTCTCTCCGCCGCGCTCGCCAACTCCGCGGTGGCCGTGTTCATCCTCCCGCCCGTGGTCATGTTCCTCGGTGCCACGGTGAACTACGACAACCTGCTGCTCCTCCTCGCCGCTGGGTGCTTCGCACTCGCGGTGCGGGCCTTCACGTCCGAGCGCGCGGACGTGCCGGCGATCGTCTCGGTGATCGCGCTGGGCAGCGCCGCGACGCTCGTGAAGACCGCGTTCCTGCCTGCCTTCGCCGCGATCGGGGTCGCCCTGGTCGTGAACGAGGTCGTCCGCGGACGTGCCGAGGGTTTCCGGTCCCGGTGGAGCGTCGATGCAGCGGGATGGCTCCGCCGACCGACCACGTGGCTGCTCCTCGCGGCGGCGTTCGCCGCAGTCGTTCTCTTCGTCGAGCGTATCGTCGGGAACGTGCTCGCCTACGGCACTCCCGACCCGGACTGCGCGCGGGTGCAGACCGAGGAACTCTGTCGGACGTTCGGGGTCTGGCGGCGGAACGAGGCGCTCGAGGCCGCAGCGGCGGGCAACCCGATCCAGCTCGGCAACGGACTGCAGTTCCTGATCGTGGACTGGCTGCCGGAGTCCGTTCGTACGGCCCTCGTCGTGGGCGGCGAGACCGCGCGTGGCATCCAGACGTCCGAGGGCTCGCCGATCGCACAGACGACGGTCGGATGGGTGGCAGTCGTGATGGTGTTCCTCGTGGTCCTCGCCTCGACCCACGCGCTGCGCAACCGTGCCGCACGGGTGCTGGCGATCGCGTTCGCGACCTATGTGGCAGCCCTCTTCTGGACCAACCTCGGTCACTTCGTGCGATTCGACGTGCCGCTGGCGATCCAGGCGAGGTACCAGCTCATGTTCCTCCCATTGCTGATCGGCGCTGCGATCGCGATGTTCGCGCGAGTGCTCGATCGCACGCAGCGGTCGCCCATCGCGTGGAAGCTCGCGGCAGTCGTCGTCGCGGTGTTCCTCGCATTCCAAGGTGCCGGCGCGATCACCTACCTGGTCGGATCCGACGATTCGTGGATCATGCCGGGCAGCCCGGTGGAGGGCATCGTTCCGATACTCCGGCGGCTCGCCGCTTTCGGAGTCATCGGCGTCTGACGCTACACGACCACGGCGGACGAGAGCCTCCGGTCGCGCAGCATCCACATGGGGACCGCTGTGGCGGCGGCGAACGCGAGCCCCGCACCCAGCAGGCCGACGAGCACCCACCAGGGCACGTAGGCGATCCCCAGCGCACGAAGCGCCGCTATCGGGTCCTCGAGGAGGAGGTCCGGTCCGACGGAGTAGGCGATGATCGATGCGGCGGATCCCAGGATGAGCAGCACGCTCCAGGCCGGGATCAGTACGGCCCGGATCCGTGGAGCGAGGATGATGCCACCCACCATCGCGGCGGAGAACGCGAGGGTCGCGGGAAGGAAGTAGCGCGTGTTGTACGCGCCGTATCCCACCGAGTGGCTGAGCTGCATGAGGTACGCGCCGATCGCGAGGCCGACCAGCATGGCCACGACGGCCCACTGGCCGAGTGACGGCCGGACACGTCCTCGGATGATGAGGCTGGTCCACGCCACGAGCGTGGCGAGGGTCGCCGCCCAGAAGAGCAGCGCGGACGCGGCGGGTGCCCACGCGACGACCGTGACGATCCACTTGCCGAACAGGCCGGCGGGGAAGGTGCCGTAGAAGTTCCAGTCCCCGAGGTTGTCGGAGAGCGTGCGTGCGACGCGCCCGATCGGCGAGACCTCGGTCGATCGGTGCCAGGCGCCACTGAGCAGCGCGTTACGCGCATAGAACCAGCCGAACGACGCGATCGCGGCGATCCACGGCACGGCAGCGGCTGCTCCGCCGAGGAGGGCACGACGCAGCGGCCCTCCGCGCCCGTGCAACAACGTCCCGACCATGATCGCGATGGACCCGACGGCGAGTACCAGGATGAACGTCGCCTTGCTGCCGGCGCCGACGATCGCGAGGCCGGAGAGCGCACCCAGGCGCCACCACGACGGTCCTCGCAGTAGTACGGAGGCAGAGGTCGCGAGGGTCCAGATCGAAGCCACCACGAGCAGCATGTCGCCGTACACCTCGCCCGAGAAGCGCAGGTAGGCGTAGGTGAACCCTCCGGTGGCGGGAAGGGCGATCGCCAGCGGAGCCCGAAGGCGCCCACCGATGATCCAGCCGGTCCACGCCAAC
The DNA here is from genome assembly GCF_030296695.1 of Agromyces mangrovi. NCBI lineage: Bacteria > Bacillati > Actinomycetota > Actinomycetes > Micrococcales > Microbacteriaceae > Agromyces > Agromyces mangrovi (ex Wang et al. 2018). Next base: position 2,839,506 of record NZ_AP027737.1, read on the forward strand.
CCGAGGAGTCCGATCAGGCCCAGGCCGATGTTCAGAGCCCGCAGGATTGCAACGGCACGGATCCACGAGTCCTGGTCCTGCATCCCCGCCTCGAGGAGGCCTCCGACGAGCGCGGCCGCGATCACGTAGTACAGCGGCGGGTGGGCGGAGGCGTACTGGCGACCGGCCTCGAGTCGCGACTGGTTCGCGGTCCAGACCGCCGGATCGAAGACGTGGCCGAACGGCTCCGGCAACTGGCCGCGCGCGACCTGGAGCACGTAGTCCAGGTGCTCGTACGCGTCGGCGCTGCCGCTCCAGCGCAGCGAGTACGCCGCGAAGGCGGCGACGCATACGAAGGCGATCCCGATGAGTGCGACGCCGATTCCGGCGAGGCGTCGCTCCCGCGCGACGTCCGTGGCCGGCGCCGCCTCCATCAGGCCGCGTCGCGCCGCGGTGGCACGGGCAGCGCCCCGACCATCGGGACTCCGGGCTCGCCGTAGCGCAGGACCTTCGTGTACTCGAGGTTCTCCTCGAGCAGCACGCGGTTGGTACGCATCAGGTCGGCGAGCACGCCGAGGGCGAACGCCAGCAGCGCGCCGACCAGTAGCGCAACGCCGAGCAACAGCGACTGGATGTGCTGGCCGGCGTCTTCAGCGAACAGCGTGATCAACACCAGGTAGCGCACGAACGGGATCATCGCCCCGGCGAACATGATCGCGGCGATCCAGGCGAAGAAGACGAAGGGCTTGAACATGAGGTAGCTGCGCAGGATCGCCTGGGCCGACTTGACGACGTGCTCGCCCATGGACGAGAAGAGACGCGACTCGCGGGTCTTCGGATTCGTGTCGACCTCGACGCTGGCGATCTTGAGGCGCTTGTTGCCCGCCTGGATGATGGTCTCCATGCAGTAGCTGAACTGGGTGACGATGTTCAGCCGGAGGAGAGATGCCTTCGAGTAGGCGCGGAAGCCGCTCGCCGCATCCGGCAGCCGCGTACCCGCCGCCTGGTTGACGACCCAACTGCCCAGTGCCTGGAGCTGCTTCTTGAACCAGGAGAAGTGCGCGATCTTGTGGGTCTGGCGATCGCCGATGACGATGTCGGCCTCCCCGGCGATGATCGGTGCGACGAGGTCGGGGATGCGCGACTGCGGGTACTGGTTGTCGCCGTCGGTGTTGACCACGATGTCGGCGCCGTGCGTCAGCGCGTAGTCGATCCCGTCGCGGAACGAGCGCGCGAGGCCCATGTTGCGGTTGTGGTGGACGAAGTGGCGCACCCCGTACGCGCGCGCGACCTCGATCGTGCGGTCGGACGATCCGTCGTCGATCACGAGGATCTCGAGCTCGTCGACGCCGGGGATCTGCTTCGGAATGCTCTCGAGGACGAGCGGGAGCGTCTCCTCCTCGTTGAGGCAGGGAATCTGGACGAATACCTTCACGATGGGGTCTTTCCGTTTCGGTGCGGCCGGTGGGGACCGGACGGCGTTCAGTGTAGTGCGGCTCAGGCGCGGGGCGACGTGGAGTCGGATCCGCGCACGATGTCGGCGATCAGGTCCGCCTGCTGCACGGAGCGAGCCTTGACCTCGGGGAGGTGCCGGGCGAGCCGGTCGCGCACCTCGGGTTGCTGCGCGACGAGCGCCTCGAACCGCTCCTGGAGGTAGGTCGGCGAGAACTTGTCATGCCCGAATGCCCACTCCTCGAGCTCGAACATCTCGAGCACTTCGGCGTACTTGTGGCTCCACCCGATCACCAGCGTCGGCACTTCCATCGCGAGCGAGGAGACCATTGCGTGGAATCGGCTCGCGACGAAGAGGTCGCACCGACCGATGAGGTACCGCAGCTGCTGAGAGGTCATCTCCCGATCGAGGACGAGCAGATCGTCGCCCGCGGTGAGTCGATCGGCGATCGAGCGGCAGAGCGGGAGGTCGTTGTTGTGCGTCTTGTCGGTGCCGGTGCGCACGCTGTGCGGGACGAGCACCACGCGACGGCCGGTCGACCGGACCCACTCGATGAAGTCCACGAGCTGACCGGCATAGTCGCCGCCCTTCGCGTCGACCTTCTTCTGCAGCACGACGCTGGGGGAGATGCCGACGACATCGCCCTGCGCGAAGAAGTCCAGGTCGACGTGGTCGGCCACCGCGGCCGCCTCCGTGCCGTCGAGCTCGAGCGAGAACGCGTAGTCGGCGCCGGCCACGAGGTTGCGGAGCCCGAGCCCTTCCGCGAACTCGTGAGTGATGCGGCCGCGCGTGACGAGGGTGCGCACCTTCGGCAGGAAGGTCTTCGACGCCCACCGGTTCACCGGGTTGCGGAAGGGCCCGACCGCCTGTGCGCACTTGAAGACGGGAGTCCTGGTGTTCAATGCGGGCAGGATGGACGCCACGTTGTAGAGGAGGAACTTCTCGCGGCCGTCGGTGAAGGTGATCCCGCCCTGGTCGAGCAGCACCGACGAGCGAGCGAGCGCGCCGATCGCCCGCGAGCGCCGCCGGATGAGCGGACGCACCGGCGGGAGCAGGCGATACGTCAGCGCCAGCAGGTTGATGGTCACGCCGAGCTGCCGGGGCGAGGCGGGGACCACCTCGAGGTTCGGGTACGGGTTCTGCGCGGCATCCTCGGTCGGGTACATGCTGAGCAGCGTGAAGTCCACCTCGCCGAGGCGCTCGCCGAGGGTCTGGACGGCGCTCTCGAGCATCGCCGCAGCGCCCTTGTTGCCGGACAGGGCGGAGCCGATGATGGTCACGTGGTACGGGGTCATGGGCGGTTCTCCTTCGGGATCGCGCGGCGGAGCGCGAAGTAGGCCAGCGCGACGACGACGTCGCCCAGCGTGCTGAGCAGCCGGGCGAGCAGCGCGATGACGATCGCCTGCGCGGTGGTGGTGTACTGGCTGAGGACGAGGACGATGATCGCCTCGCGCACGCCGAGCCCGCTGGGCACGAAGAACGCGAGGATGCCGATCGCCCCGGCGAGGACGTAGGCCGCGCCGAAGGGAAGCCACTCGGCCGGGGTCACCTCGGTCACGGTGGCGGCGAGGATCACGAAGCCGACCGCGTTGAGCAGTCGGGGCAGCAGGAACTCCGCGAGGCTCGCCAACGTCTGCGGTGTGGAGAGGAAGTACTCCTCGGGCACTTCGGACTTCAGCGCCCGCCGCGCCGCGACGTTGACGACGCGGTGGAAGAACGGCTTCCACATCACGAGCCCGAGGGGCACGAGGGCCAGCAGCGGAAGCACCAGCGTGATCGGGTTCTCGCCGAAGAGCTCGATGCCGAGCGCGAGCAGCAGGATGAGCACGGAGGGGATGATCGAGGCGAGCTGCAGCAGGACGTTCTCGTAGACGAACGAGATCACGACCACGGTGCGACTGAGCCCGCGCTTGCCGGCCCAGACGACCTTGTTCACGACCGAGCCGACCTGGCCCGGGATGTACTTCAGGAGCCACGACAGCGACTGGACCGCCATCGCCTCGGTGCGCGTGATGCGGCTGCCGTCGAGGCGGCGCAGCAGGCGCCCCCAGAGGAGCCCGGTCACGAGCACTGCGGAGGCGAATATGAGGGTTGCGAGCACCCACGTCCAGTCGAAGCCGAGCTCCGCGCTCGCGACGTCGTCCCAGTTCCGCGCGAGCGTCACCGCGAAGAAGTAGCCGACCACGGCCACGACCGCGACCGTCAGCAGCCAGCGCAGCGCCTTCCGGAGGCGCCTGCGTGAGCCGTCGGACGCCATCACGCGAGTTCGTTGAAGCGCCGGAACGTGTCGAGTTCCTTCTTCTGCGAGAAGGGCACCAGTCCCTCGGCGTGCGAGTAGCCGACCGCGATCAGCATGACGACGCGGTCGGTCGTGCGCAGTCCGAGCGTCTTCTGCATCTTGCGCTCGAGTGGCTCGAAGTCGGGCCAGTTGATCACGCTCGAGCTGAGTCCGAGGGTCTCGAGGGCGAGCAGGAACGACATCGCGGCGAGTGAGCTGTCGACGTAGATCGCGTGGCGGTCGCGCGGGCTGAAGTAGCTCTCCAGCTTGCCGATGACCACGACGATCGAGGGGATGTTGTCCGCGTACCCGGCGGTGCCGAAGGGGATGCGGGACACCGTGCGCACCATATCGGGCTCGTCGAACACGCGGAACTCGTACGGGAGGCGATTGCAGGCGGTCGGCGCCTGGCGGGCCAGCAGGAGCGCCTTGTCCATCAGCTCGCGGGGAACCGGCCGATCCTCGAACCACCGCACGCTGCGGCGCTGCATCGCGAGCTCGTGCAGTTGCTCGTAGCTGATGTCCGAGAGCGCCTTCTTCGGGTAGGGCACCTTGCCCGTGAACTCGGCGTCGTGCCCAGCCGCCCGGAAGCGTGCGAGCGCTGCGGCGACGGTCTCGTCCGAGTGGTCGACCACCGCGAAGTACTCGGTGAGCACGTCGTGCGCCCACTCCATCTCGCTGGGCTCCATGGTGCCGGGTGCCGTCTGGACCTGGCGGACCGCGTCCTCGTAGAACTCGATGGTCTCGGCGATGTAGTCGCGCGCGAACACGGGTCGCCGCGGGCGCATCGTCAGCCCCTTCTCGATGCGGTGCACGTTGCGCCGCAGCTCCACGTGGGTCGGCCGGTCGCGGTGCTTGTTGCGGTAGTAGTCGCGCCGTCCGCGGAGGACCGCCGCCTGCTCGCGGTTGAAGGTGAGGAAGCTCACGACGAAGTAGAGCCAGACGAGGACCCGGGATGCCCCGAAGGTCTCGAGCAGGACCCGGTTGACGACCTCGTAGGTGCGCCGGATCCACGTGATGGCGAGCAGGTCCTTCGCGATCCGCTTGAGTGTGTTCAGCACCGGGTCTCCGAGATGATGGGGGAACGAGTCAGGGCGCGATGCGCCCCGGAAATCCTAGTCGATGGCCGACTGGACGATCGCCGAGTGCACGGGTCGCCCGCCGATCGCCCGGATCAGGCCGTCTGGTCGCCGCGGCCGCGGGCACGCGAGCGGAGGCCGAGCCCGGTTCGGAGGGCCAGCCGGAGCGGCGCGTGGTACCAGCGGTCGTACACGCTCGCGAGATAGCGGTAGGCGCTGGCGTGGTGGGCCCGGTCCATGCGCCGGGCCACGAGCGAGGTCGAGCGGGCACCGAAGTGGAGCACCGTGGCATCCGGGACGTAGATGCTGCGCCAGCCGGCGTCCGCGAGCCGCTGCCCGAGGTCGACGTCCTCGAAGTACATGAAGTAGTCGTGGTCGAACCCGCCGACCTCGTCGTACGCGGAGCGACGCAGCAACAGGCACGCGCCCGAGAGCCAGTCGGTCGCGCGCCGCTCCGTGCCGTGGTCGTCTTCGGCACGGTACGCCCGGGTCCATGGGTTGCCCGGCGCGATCCTGCCCAGGAGCGCGTGGCCCACGCCGGTGCCGACGCGCGGGAATCGACGTGCCGACGGATAGACGGCGCCGTGCTCGTCGACGATGCGTGGGCCGAATGCCGCACCCTCCCGCACGGCGTCAGCGGCATCGAGGAGGGACCGGATCGCGCCGTCGGTGAATTCGACGTCCGGGTTCGCGATCACGATGAACTCCGGGTGCGAACGGAGCGCCGCGACCCCGGCATCCGCTCCCGCTCCGTACCCGAGGTTCTCGTCGAGGGCCACGAAGGTCGCGCCCGCGGCTCGCGCTCGCCCTGCGGAGAGGTCTCGGTCGGTGGAGGCGTTGTCGACGACCACGACCTCCGCGGTCACGCCGTCCAGTGCAGCGGGAAGGGTTCGGAAGAACCCCTCGAGTGCATCCTCCGAGTGGTACGCGACCGTGACGACGGCGACGGTCGGGCCGGCGGTGTCAGCGCTCGACATCGTCCGAGAACGTCGCTTCCGCGTGCACGACACCGGTGAGGCGCTCGTCGTACGGCACCGTGAAGGATGCGGCCTGGGCGACGTCGAACAGGTGCACGCCCGCGCTCGTCATGAGCGACGCGTGGATGAAGTAGCGGCCGCCGGCGAACGGGCTGTCCTTGACGATGAACTCGACGGTCCGCTCGTCGCGCAGAGGCCCGAGCCGATCGGCGAGCCGGGCGGATGTGGTGCCCCAGATGGCCGGCCCGAGCGGCGTCGCCACCTGGATCGCGCAGACCCAGTCGTCGAGTCCGGTCGGATGCTCCATGGTGACGGCGATCCGAAGGTCGTCACCGGGCGCGACGGGGTCGCCCGGCTCGCGTCCGACGGCGTGCACGACCGTCTCGACGATGCTCCCCGTCGGAGCGGGTTCGACGTCGGCCTCGGACTCCTCGGCGACGCGCGCCTCCTCCAGCAGGTCGCGGAAGCGCTCGACCGCGGTGGTCGTCGCACCGTCATGCACGACGCGTCCGTGGTGGAGCAGTACGGCGCGGTCGCAGAGCTCGGTGACCTGGTTGAGATTGTGCGTGACGAGCACGATCGTCCGGCCCTCGGCCTGGAATTGGCGGATCTTGTCGAGGCACTTGCGTTGGAACGCCTCGTCGCCGACCGCGAGCACCTCGTCGACGAGCAGCAGGTCCGGGTCGGTGTGCACGGCGACAGCGAAGGCGAGTCGCACGTACATGCCGGACGAGTAGAACTTCACCTGCGTGTCGATGAAGTCGCCGATGCCGGAGAACCGCAGGATCTCGTCGAACCGCGCGGTGGTCTCCTCCTGGCTGAGGCCGAGGATGGAGGCGTTGAGGAAGACGTTCTCGCGACCGGTGAGGTCGGGATGGAAGCCGGCGCCGAGCTCGAGCAGTGCCGCGATGCGCCCCCGGCGGGCGACCGAGCCCGCCGTCGGGTCGATGATGCCGCCGATCACCTTCAGCAGCGTCGACTTCCCCGAGCCGTTGTGGCCGATCAGGCCGATGGTGGTGCCGGCTCGCAGGTCGATGGACACGTCGCGCAGGGCCCAGAACTCCTCGCGATGCCGACGACCGGCCCGCCCGAAGGTGACCAGCCGCTCCTTGAGCGAGTTGTCCTTGCGGATGACGAATCGCTTGCTGACGTCGGAGACGTGCACGATCGTCGGGCGTTCTGCTGCCGGGGTCAGGTCTGGAGTCGTCATGTGCGGTCAGAGCTCCTGCGCGAAGTTGCCCTGCAGGCGTGCGAACACACGCTGGAAGACCACGATGAGTGCGACGCTCACACCGATGGTCAGCCACAGTCGCAGCATGAGGTCGTCCGGGTACGGGGCGCCGCTCTCGGCGCCGCCGACCCAGAACGCCTTCTGGAAGCCGAGCACCGCGAGCGTGACCGGGTTGCTGGTGTAGACGTCGAGTGCGATCCCGGCGCCGAGGGCATCGCGAGCCATCTCCCAGGAGTACACGATCGGCGAGGCCCAGAGCAGGATGAGCAGCAGCACCTCGACGAGGTACTGGAGGTCGCGGAGGTAGACGTTCGTCGCTGCGAGGAGGAGTCCGAGCGCGGTGCCGAAACAGATGAGCAGGAGCGCTGCCGGGATGAAGTAGACGAGGTCGGCGGTGAGCGGGGGCTTCCGAGCACGATCGTCGCGACGGTGAGGATGACCAGCTGGATGCCGAAGTTGAACAGCGCCGAGCCGACGCTCGCGAGGGGGAAGATCTCCCGGGGAAGGTAGACCTTCTTCACCAGCCCGCTGTTGGAAACGATCGACGAGGTGCCGCCGGAGACGATCTCGCTGAACAGGCCGTACGCAGTGAGCCCGGTGAACACGTAGATCGCGAACTCCGGAATGTTGCGCTCGGCGCCGAGGAATCGGCCGATCACGATGTAGTAGATGAGCAACTGCGTCAGCGGGCGGACCAGCGTCCACACGACACCGAGCGCGCTGTCCTTGTAGCGTGCCTTGAGGTCGCGGCGAACCAGCAGGCCCAGCAGGTCGCGGCGGTGCAGGATCTCGCGGAGCGAGCGTGCCGGGGTGGAGTTTCGGGCGACTTCCACCATGGGTTCGCGCGCAAGGCGTGCGTAGCGTTCCTGCGCGCTCATCTGTCTGTGTCAATCCTCCGGTCGGGCGTCAACAGTATAGAGCGCGCGTGATGCGGGTCCGGTCGCGTGGTCGCGACCGCCACGCCCGGCGCCGTGTCCTCCGGGGAACGCGCGTCCCGCACAACTAGCATGACGTGCGACACCGAGTCGGAGGGGGCCGAGTGCAGCAGGCGGTGCCGGGACGACGCGGATTCCTGACGCGGGCGAGGGTCGCGCTCGTGGCAGCGCTGTCCCTCGTGCTCATCGGTTCGACGCTCTCCCTCGCCGCCGGCCCTGCGGAGGCCGCCGACGCCGCCGACTTCGACGCCGGGCACATCGTCAGCGACGCCGTGTTCTACGACGCCTACTCGCTGGACGCGGCGGCCGTCCAGCGGTTCCTCGAGGCCCGGGTGCCCACCTGCCGGGCGACGACCGGTCCCGACTGCCTCAAGGACTACCGGGCGTCGACGCCGACGCGGGAGGCGGAGGCGGGCCGCTGCGAGCGCTACGCCGGCCGCAGCTCCGAGTCCGCCGCGGAGATCATCGTCCGCGTGGCCCGGGTGTGCGGCGTCAGCCCCAAGGCGCTGATCGTGTTGATCGAGAAGGAGCAGAGCCTGGTCACCGCCACTGCTCCCAGCTCGCGGCAGTATCGCAGCGCGACCGGCTACGGCTGCCCGGACACCGCCGACTGCGACAGCCGCTACTACGGCTTCTTCAATCAGGTCTACTCGGCCGCACTGCAGTTCAAGCGGTACGCCGCGGCGCCGTCGGGCCGCGCCTACGTCGCGGGTCGCAACAACGCGATCCTCTACCATCCGAATTCCGGGTGCGGCACGAAGACCGTGTACATCCGGAACCAGGCGACCGCCGGGCTGTACCTCTACACGCCGTACACGCCGAACCGCGCCGCCCTCACGAACCTCTACGGTGCGGGCGACTCATGCTCCAGCTACGGGAATCGCAACTTCTGGCGCATCTTCTCCGATTGGTTCGGCTCGCCGACCGGCGGGGCGTCGCCGGAGGGGAGATCACCTCGGCTCGAACCGGGTATCGCAGTATCAAGGTCACCGGCTGGGCGACCGACGTCGACACGACGGACCCGATCCGGGTGCACGTCTACGTCGACGGGAAGGGCCGCGCGAGCGTCGCGGCGGACGACGAGGAGTCGGGCTCCACCCGCTCGCGCGGGTTCTCGGTCGTCGTCGGCGACCTCGACCCGGGGGACCATCGCGTCTGCGTCTGGGCGATCGACGTCGGCGTGGGCAAGAACGTGCGCCTCGGCTGCCGGACGCTCGCGGTCAAGTCGGGCTCCCCGGGCGGATACATCGATGAGATCTCCGGCGCACCCGGTGCCATCGAGTTCCGGGGGTGGGCGATCGACCCGGACACCCCGGATCCGATCCGGGTGCATGTCTACGTCGACGGCAAGGGCCGTGCATCGCTGCTCGCGAACGAGACGAAGCCCGGGTTCGACGATGCCAAGCCCGGCTACGGCGACGACCACGCGTTCTCCGGGCGGATCGAGGACATCGGTCCGGGCACGCATCAGGTCTGCTTCTACGCGATCGACGTCGGCCCGGGATCCAACCGGAAGTTCGCCTGTCGCACCGTCACCATGCCCTCCGGATCTCCTGTCGGCGAGATCACGGCGAGTGGTTCCCTGAGCATCGGCGTCATCGAGGTCGCGGGCTGGGCAGTCGACCCCGACACCGTCGATCCGATCCGCGTCCACATCTACGTGGACGGTCGGGGCGCGGCCTCGGTCTCCGCGGATCAGGACGTCGACGGTGCGCTGCTCCCGGCCGGGTACGGCACGGCCCACGGCTTCAGCGCGTCACTCGCGGGGTATGCGCCCGGAGTCCACCGGGTCTGCGCGTATGCGATCGACGTCGGTGCGGGAAGCAATCGCCGAATCGGCTGCGAGGACGTCCAGATGCCGACGGGATCCCCCACCGGATTCATCGACGAGATGAGTGCGACTGGCACGAGCGGGGAACTGATGGTGCGAGGTTGGGCGTTCGACCCCGACACGATCGACCCGATCCGGGTCCACATCTACGTCGACGGGCGCGGCGCCACCTCAATCGAGGCGAGTCTCGAGAAGCCGGGCTTGTCAGACGTGTACCCGGGCATTGGAGATCTCCACGGCTACCGCACCGTGCTGACCGGACTTGCTCCCGGTGAGCACGAGATCTGCGTCTTCGCCATCGACCGGGTCGATCCAGGCTCGAACACGCTGGTCGGGTGTCGTATCAGGACGGTTCCATGAAGCCGTCGAGAGACGGCGTCAGCGACCGAAGACCCGACGAATCGCCCGCAGCGAGACGCCGTAGGCGCGCTGCACGGTGCGGTAGGCGGGGTACGAGCGAGCCGACGTGATCGCGTCGATCCTGGCGCGGGTTCGTGCTGCTTCGGCGCGGACATCGTCGAGTTCGCCACGCAGTCGGTTGCGCTCGGTACCCACTGCCCGCGCATCGGCGAGGAACGCGTCGCGCTCGCGCTCCGCCCGGAGCAGGTCGGACTGCAGGCCCGCCGCCCACGCGAGCAGGGCGGACGGACGGCCGGTTCCACGTTCGGCGGTCGTGCGGAGCGCGTCCAGCGCGGGTGCGACGTCCTGCGCGCGCTGCGCGTAGGAATGGCGCGCGCGCACCACTTCGCGCAGTGCGGCCGCCAGCTCGGATGCATCCGACCCGCCCGCCGCCTCGAGCGCCGACTCGAGCGAGGAGGCGTCGCCGTACACCGGCACCGCGTCGAGTCCGAGCTCGTCGAGGCCCGTGCGCGTGTTCGTGACGGGGAGCGCCCCCGCGGCGATCGACTCGAACAGCCGGCTGTTGTGGTTGCCGTACGCCTTCGCGGGCGGGATGACGTCGTCGAGCACGACCGCCGACGCGGCATAGGCGGACGGCAGCGCGAAGAAGTCGAGGATGCCGGCGTGCTCGGCGTGCCGGGGCAGTGGCAGGTGCTCGCCGTTCGCGCCGAACCAGGTCACCGACCTCGAGTCGGGGAGCCCGTCGATGGCATCCGCGATCTCCCGTTCGGCACCCCAGAAGTTCACCGTGGTCATCGCCGCGAAGTGCTCGGCCGGATCGGCGACCGGAGCGAAGAGCTCGAGGTCGGCGGCGATCGGAACGACCTCGACCGGGCGGCCGGTCCGCGTCGAGAGCGCCTCGGCGGAGGCCGAGGACGACGCCCATATGCCGTCGAACACGTCGAGGTAGGGCAGTTCGAGCCAGCGATCGGTCCAGTTGCGCACCCACGCGACCACGGCCGTGTGCTCGCCGACGAGCCCGGGAACGAACGACTCCACCATCACGATCGCGATGTCGACCTGCGGCATGGCGTCGCACCAGCGCTCGGCCGGCCAGAGGCGAACGCCCCAACCGTCGCGCTGGAGGTACTTCGCGAGGCCCAGCGCGACGTACAGGTCGCCCTTGCCCTCGTCGAGGTCGTCGGTCGACACGCAGAACGCGATCGTCCCGCGGGGGCCGTCGGCATACGCGCCGGCCGCGAGGCTGCGATACAGCTCGGCCTGCGTGGAGTTGGTGGGGAGGTCTGTGGGGGTCACATCGGGTGCTTCCTGCGGGGGACGAGCGGTGCGCGGCGTCGTCGCCCCTGCCCGCTCGGCGAGTCGTCAGCAAAGATCTTGGCATACGGCCGCTGATCGGGCCCCCGTCCGCCCACAGGGTGCGCGTTGCTAGACTCCGCCTGTGCCCAGCGTCTCCGTCGCCCTCTGCACGCGCAACGGGGCTCCATACGTGCGGTCGCAGCTCGACTCGATGCTGGCGCAGTCGGTGGCCCAGCACGAGTGGATCGTCTCCGACGACGACTCGCGGGACGCCACGATCGAGGTCGTCTCCGGCGTCGCCGATGCCGCAGGGCAGCCCGTCCGCATCCTCCGCAACGACCCGCCGCTCGGCGTCACGGCGAACTTCGAGCAGGCGCTCGCCGCGACGACGGGGGAGCTCATCGCGCTGAGCGACCAGGACGACGTGTGGCATCCGGAGAAGCTCGCGCGCATGGTGGCCGAGTTCGAGGCGCGTCCCGGCCTGCTGCTCCTCGCGAGCGATGCGCGCCTGGTCGACGGCGAGGGTGAGCCGACGGGGGAGCTGCTGCTCGACACGCTGTACGTGAGCGCGGGCGAGCGCGCCCGCATCCACGACGGGGACGCGTGGGGCGTGCAGCTGCGCCGCAACGTGTTGACGGGCGCGACGATGCTGCTCCGCCGCGAGCTGCTCGAGCTCGCGCGGCCGTTCCCCGCCTCGTGGGTGCATGACGAGTGGCTCGCGACGATCGCCGCGGCGACAGGCGAGGTCGACGTGCTCGAGGAGCCGCTGATCGACTACCGGCAGCACGGCGGCAACCAGATCGGCGCCGAGTCGCTGGGCTGGGCGGGGCGGATGCGACGCCTGCGCGAGCCGCGCGACGCGAGGAACGCGCGCCTGCTCGCCCGTGCCGAGGCGCTCGCCGAGCGGCTGCCCGAGCTGCCGGGCATCGCCCCCGATCGGGTCGCCGCAGCAGCCGACAAGCTCGCGCACGAGCGGGTGCGCTCCGCGCTCCCCGAGGCCCGGTGGCGCCGCGTCGGGCCGGTCCTCCGCGAGTGGCGCACGGGACGGTACGGGCGGTTCGGCCTGGGTGCGCAGGACATCCTGCGCGACCTGGTGCAGCCGGTCGGCTGAGTCGTCGACCGGGGGAGCGGCCCCCGGGGCACGGCGCCGTTTCAGGGGCATCCGTTAGACTCAGGCGACCCGCGCGACGACGCTCGATCGGGCGCACGTGATCGTGCGTCGGACGGAACCCACGCCCCCGCCGCCCCGCGGCGCTCGACCGAACCGGAGCCACATGCACTCGACTCCCCGACTCGTCGCCTTCGACCTCGACGACACGCTCGCGCCGTCGAAGTCGCCGATGGACCCGCGCATGTCCGGCCTCCTCGTCGAGCTGCTCGGCGTCGCCGAGGTGTGCATCATCTCGGGCGGCCAGATCGCGCAGTTCACCGCGCAGGTCGTGGAGCGGCTGCCCGAGGCGGATGCGGCGACGCTCGCCCGGCTGCACCTGATGCCGACCTGCGGCACGCAGTACTACCGCCACGAGGCGGGCGACTGGCGGCGCCAGTACGCGGAGGAGCTCACCGACGACGAGCGACGTCGCGCGCTCGACGCGGTCGAGGCCGCCGCGCGCGAGCTCGGCTACTGGGAGGCCGAGACGTGGGGGCCGATCCTGGAGGACCGCGGCTCGCAGGTGACGTTCTCGGCGCTCGGGCAGGCCGCCCCGGTCGCGGCGAAGGCGGCCTGGGACCCGACGAACGTGAAGAAGAACACGCTGCGCGACGCCGTGCAGCTGATGCTGCCCGACCTCGAGGTGCGCAGCGGCGGCTCGACCTCGGTCGACATCACGCGTCGCGGCATCGACAAGGCGTTCGGCATGCGACGCCTCGTCGAGGTGTCGGGCATCGCGCTCGACGAGATGCTCTTCGTCGGCGACCGGCTCGACGAGGACGGCAACGACTATCCGGTCAAGGCCATGGGCGTCGCCTGCGTGGCGGTCGAGGGCTGGGAGGACACGATCGACGTCGTCGAGGGCATCCTCGCCCGGGCTCGGGACGCGGCCGCGCCCGTCGCCTGACCGCCGCACCGCGGCACGCGGCCCCGGTCGCGATCAGAAGGCAGGCGTGAGCGCCGGCTTCCACGCGTCGCGCCAGCTCATGTCGCGCGCGGCCTTCACGGCGCAGATCACGATGAGCATCCAGCCGCCCTCGACGAGGGCGTAGCTCTCGGCGACCGACGTGACTGCGACCACGACGAGCACGAGTGCCGGCCAGACGTAGACGACGGCACGGCGGGCGGATGCCAGCAGCCACGCGCGCACGAGGGCGAGGCCCAGCATGCCCACGAACAGCACGCCGCCGATCACGCCGAGCTGGAAGTAGACGTCGACGTAGGCGCTCAGCCCGCTCGCGTGCGGGCGGCCGGTCGCCAGGGTGATCCAGCTGTACGGGGGCGACGTCGGCCAGATGCCCGCCCAGCCCCAGCCCTGCATGGGGTTCATGTCGAGGTAGCGGCTCATCTCGCGCCAGGTCTCGAGTCGCACGTCGAACTCGCCGCGTGCGTCGAGCAGCTCGATGATGCGCACGCGCGCCGCGAAGCCGATGGCGAGCGCGACGACCCCTCCGGTGACCAGCGCGACCTGCCACCGCCAGCGGGTCTGCGCGTCGGCCCGCCGCAGGCCGAACAGCGCGAGCGTGGCGACGAGCAGCACGATCAGGGAGACGAACGTGGTCGGCGAGCCCGACAGCAGCACCATGACGCCCGCGAGCACCATCGAGGCGATCGCCGTCGGCCGTGACACCGACCGGGTGCGCCACTCGACGACGAACGTCAGCGCGGCGATCAGGGCCACGAACCCGAGCAGGTTGCGGGTGCCGAACAGGCCCTGCACGGGGCCGCCGGAGGCGAGGGCGCCCTCGATGCCGAGGAACGCGATCGGGAGGTCGAGCAGGATGCCGGAGAGGACCTCGAGCGCGAGCGATGCGCCGAGCAGCACGCGGAGCACGTCGCCGGCGGCGCGCACGACCTGGATGGTGTCGCGTGCCAGGGCGACGTACACGCCGAGCAACCCGAACGCGACGAGGTAGCCCACGCGGACCGCGGTGGTCGCCGGGTACTCGCTCCAGAGCACGGATGCCGCGGCCCAGCCGACGAACACGAGCAGCGAGAGCGGCAGCACGCCGTACCAGTCCACGGCCTGCCAGCGCGCGACCAGGGAGACGCCCGCGAGCACGACCAGCGCGACGACCACGGCGATGAGGCCGGGCCACCCGATCAGGCTGCGCAGCGCGTGCGTGGCGAACCCCGTACCGAGGATCGCGAGGGTCAGCGCCTGGGCGAAGCGGGCCGAGCCCAGGAAGCGTCGCAGTGCCGGCGCGATCGGGTCGGGCATCGGCTACGGCATCGGCTCGCCGGCGAAGCGGCGGCGCTTGGTCAGGAAGGCGAGTGCGATCAGGAGCATCCAGCCGCCCTCGATGAGGATGCGGCTCTCGCCGATGCTCTGCGCGATGAGTGCGGCCGTCAGCAGGAGCGGCATCAGCGAGCTGGCCCGGTACCCGGTGCCGTTGCCGAAGTCGACCGCCGGGCGATCGACGGCGGCGAACCAGGAGCGCGAGAGCGTGCCGAGCACGAGTGCCGCGAAGACCACGAGTCCGACGACGCCGAGCTGCATCCAGACGTCGAGCCAAGCGTTGTGCGCCTGCAGGTACTCGACCCCGTTGCGCACCGCGAGCCCCGCGTACGGCTCCGTCCACGGGGCCCAATAGCCCGTCCAGCCCCAGCCGAGCACGGGACGCTCGGCGATGAGCCCCTGCACGGACGCCCAGATGTCGAGGCGGCCGGTTGCGTCCTCGCTGCGGCCGAGGAGGTCGAGCAACGGTCCCCACGCGACGACGATGGCCGTGATCGCCGCGGCGAGCGAGCCGGCCGCCGTCAGGTAGACCGGCAGGCGGCCGTGCGGGCGCCGTCTGGCCCAGAGCGCGAATCCGAGCACCGCCGCGACGACCACCGCCGCGAGCAGCACGGTCGCCGACCGGGTGAGCGCGAGCGTCAGCACGGAGACCACGATCCAGCCGATGGCGCGGTCGCGCCGGTGGCCCATCGTGCGCGTCTGGATCGAGAAGACGATGAGGCCGAGCAGCGCGATCATGCCGAGCAGGTTGCGGTTGGCGACGACGCCCTCGATCGGCCCGCCCGCGAAGAGCAGGTCGCGCGACCAGTAGAACGCGGCCGGCACATCGGCGTCGCCGTAGTCGACGAAGTTCGGCAGCAGCGGCTCGCCGACGAACAGCGCGACCCACAGCTCGAACACGAGCGAGAGCGCGAGGATCCACGCCAGTGCCCTCGCGAGCGAGCGCAGGAACTCGCCCCAGGTGAGGCAGAGGCCCAGTGCGACGCCGGCGATCGCGGTGCCGGCGAGGATCGCGACCATGAGCACCGTGGTCCACGGGTAGGCAGACCAGGCGATCGACAGCGCGGCGAGGCCGACGAACGCGATCGCCGACTTGGGCACGAGCCGCCAGTTCCAGGTCGGTCGCACCAGGACGAGGAGCACGACGGCGCCGGCGATGACGATGCCGGCGACGATGCCGAAGCCCCACCAGCCGAGCAGGTTGCGCCAGAACTGGCCGGCGAAGGCGGTGAAGAACGCGAACCCGGCCCAGGCGCGGATCGCCGAACCGAGCCACCGCGGTGATCCGGCGCGCGCGGAGATGCGGGCGCGCACGTCGGTCATGTGGTCAAGGGTACCGCCCGCGCCGGCGGCGGCGCGGTCAGGCGAACGCGGCGCTGCCCGTGATCGCCCGCCCGACGATGAGCGTGTTCATCTCGCGCGTGCCCTCGTAGGAGTACAGCGCCTCGGCATCGGCGAAGAACCGCGCGGCGCCGTGCTCGAGCACGATGCCGTTGCCGCCCATCGCCTCGCGCGCCCAGGCGACGGTCTCCCGCATGCGGGCGGTGGCATACGACTTCGCGAGCGCCGAGTGCTCGTCGCGCTGCTCGCCGCGGTCGAGCATCTCCGAGACGCGCACGACCATGCCGAGCGAGGCGGTGATGTTGCCGAGGCACTTCACCAGCAGGTCCTGCACGAGCTGGTGCGACGCGATCGGCTTGCCGAACTGCTCGCGCGTCTTCGCGTACTCGAGCGCGGCCTCGTAGGCGCCGATCGCGACGCCGACGGCGCTCCAGGCGACCTCGGCACGGGTGAGGCGCAGCACCGAGGCGGTCGCGCGGAACGAGTCGGCACGCTGCAGTCGCAGGCGCTCGGGCACGCGCACGTCCTCGAGCACGATGTCGGCGTTCTGCACCGGTCGGAGGCTGATCTTGCCCTCGATCTTCGACGCGCGGTAGCCGGGGGTGTCGGTCGGCACGATGAATCCCTTGACCTGGCCGTCGGCGACATCCTTCGCCCAGATGATCGTGATGTCCGAGAAGGTCGCGTTGCCGATCCACCGCTTCTCGCCGTTCAGCACCCACTCGTCGCCCTCACGGCGCGCGGTCGTGCGCAGGCCGCGCGCGGAGTCGGAGCCGGACAGCGGCTCGGTCAGGCCGAATGCGCCGATCACCTCGCCGGATGCGAGCTTCGGGATCCACTCCTGTCGCTGCTCGGGAGAGCCGGCGACCGCGAGCGCGCCGGTCGCGAGCCCGTTCTGCACACCGACGAAGGTGCAGATCGAGGCGTCCACCCGGGCGAGTTCCAGGGCGACGAAGCCGCGGAAGACCGCGGAGTTCTCGAACGGCGCCGTCTCGTCCCACGAGAACGACAGTGCGCCGGTGTCGGCGAGCGGCTTCACGAGCTGCATCGGGAACTCGCCGCGCTCCCAGTAGTCGTCCATGATCGGCCGCACGTCGGTCTCGAGCCACGCGCGCAGCTTCGCGAGCGCCTCGCGCTCGGGCTCCGAGAGCAGGCTCTCGTATGCGTAGAAGTCGCTGGCGAGGGGCTCGAGGGTCATGGTCGCTCCAGTGCGTGGTCGTCGGGGCGTCGGGGTGCCGCAGGGGCTCGCGCCGATCCGGCGCGTCGACGCCGGAAAGCCTAGGTCGCGCCCCGAACCGGCCCAAGGCCGTTGGTAGGTTGATGCAGTCGAACGAGCGAGAGGGCGTCCATGTTTGTGCCGATCGGCAATACTCCCCGTGACTACGCGTGGGGTTCCCACACGGCGATCGCCGACCTCCTGGGCTCGGCGGCCTCGGGCGGCCCCGAGGCGGAGCTGTGGCTCGGCGCGCACGCGGGTTCGCCGGCGCGCATCGTCGCCGACGCCCCGGAGGGCGTGGACGACCTCCGCTCGTGGATCGGCTCCGCTCCCGAGCAGGCCCTCGGCCCCGACCTCGCGCGACGCGGTGCCCGCCTGCCGTTCCTGCTGAAGGTGCTGGCGGCGGATGCCCCGCTGTCGCTGCAGGCCCACCCGGACCTCGACCGCGCCCGGCTCGGCTTCGCCCGCGAGGAGGAGGCGGGCATCGCGGTCGACGCGTTCGACCGCAACTACCGCGACGCGTTCCACAAGCCCGAGCTGATCGTCGCGGTGAGCGAGACCTTCGACGCCCTGTGCGGGTTCCGGCCGGTCGCCGAGGCGCTGGCGATCGTCGACGAGCTGGGGGCGGCGGATGCGGCGGGCGACGACCCGCAGCCGGCGGCGCTCGACCTGCTGCGCGCCCGCCTCACCGGCGACGACGGACTCCGCGAGGCGGTCGAATGGCTGCTGCGCGACGGCCGCGGCGAGGATACGGGGGAGGTGTCCTGGCTCGTCGAGCGCGTCGTCGCGCTCTCGGCGGTGCGTGCGGCGGACCCGGCCTCGCCCTTCCGCGCGGCGTTCGCGACCGTGGGCTTCCTCGCCGCGCACTACCCCGGTGACCCGGGCATCGTCATCTCGCTGCTGCTGAACCACGTCACGCTCCGTCGCGGCGAGGCCCTGTACCTGCCCGCCGGCAACATGCACGCCTACCTCCGCGGGCTCGGCATCGAGCTCATGGCCGAGAGCGACAACGTGCTGCGCGGCGGGCTCACCCCGAAGCACATCGACATCGAGGAACTCGTCGACGTGCTCGACTTCTCGCCGCTGCCGGTGCCGTACCTGCGGCCCGAACAGCCGGGCGCCGGCGTGCAGACGTTCCGGCCCGACGTGCCCGACTTCGTGCTGCACCAGGTGCGGGCGGCGGATGCCTCGGAGACGCCGATCCCGCTCGACGGACCCGCCATCGCGCTCTGCACGAGCGGCGACGTCGCGATCGCGGGGGCGCACGGCGAGACGACGTTCGGTCGCGGCGCGAGCGTCTACATCACGCCCGACGAGGGCGCGGTGACGGTGTCGGGCGACGGCGAGGTGTTCATCGCGACCGTGGGTGCCGGCTACGCCTGAGGCATCCGCCCGCCCCTGATCAGGACGCGATGCGCTGGCTGAAGGTGCGCCGGTACGCGGTGGGCGTGGTCTGCAGCACCTTGACGAAGTGGTGCCGCATGACGGCCGCGGCGCCGAACCCCGTGTCGCGCGCGATCTCCTCGAGCGTGAGGCCCGTGGTCTCGAGCAGCTGCTGCGCGCGCAGCAGGCGCTGACGGTTCAGCCAGGCGGTGGGCGTGGTGCCGGTCGCGGCGCGGAAGCGGCGAGCGAACGTGCGCGGCGACATGAGTGCACGCCGGGCGAGCGCGTCCACGGTGAGGTCCTCGTCGAGGTGCTCGAGCATCCAGTCGGTGACCTCGGCGAGCGAGTCGGCGCGCACCTCGGGCACGGGGCGCTGCACGAACTGCGACTGGCCGCCGTCGCGCTGCGGCGGCACGACCATGCGCCGGGCGACGATGTTGGCGGCCTCGGCGCCGAGCTCGGTGCGCACGATGTGCAGGGCGGCGTCGATGCCCGCGGCCGTTCCGGCGCCGGTGACGACGTGCCCGTCCTGTACGAAGAGCACGTCGGGGTCGACCTCGGAGCGGGGGAACCGGCGCTGGAGCGCGTCGGTGTACATCCAGTGGGTCGTGCAACGGCGGCCGTCGAGCACGCCGGCCTGGCCGAGCGTGAAGGCGCCGCTGCAGACCGAGAGCACCCACGCGCCGCGATCGACCGCCTCGCGGATGACCCGCAGCACCTCGGGGTGGGTGGGCGAATCGATGATGGAGGCGGGGACGGCGACGAGGTCGGCGGTCTCGGCGAACGAGAGGTCCTCCTTCACGACGAGGTCGAAGCCGAGCTTTGTCGGGACCGTGCCGGTCTCGGCGGCCACGACGTGGAAGTCGAAGGTGGGGCCGCCCTGCTCGGTGCGGTCGATGCCGAAGACCTCGCAGATGACGCCGAACTCGAACGGCGCGAGCTGGGGAGGGCGATGCAGGCGACGGTGGTGAGCATGGGCGGGCCCTCTCCTCGAGCGTGGCAGGAATGTGCCGATGTATGTCAATCCTGCCACTGGTGGCATGATCTGGCAATCCGTAGATTTCCTGCCATGACCATTCTCCTCATCCTCGTCCTCGTCGCGGTGGCCGCGTGGGGCGTCGTCGAGACGCTCCGGAGGATCGACGGGGACGGCTACGGCCGCCCGGAGATCCGCGACCGCATCCGCCACGTCGAGCGCCGCGCCACGCCCCGGATCTGATTCCGGCCCGACCGGCCCCGCCGGTCGTCCCCGTCCGCCTCGCGCGAGCCCGGCCCGTCGATAGAGTGTCGACGGGCCGGCCCCACTCGGCCCGCGAGGAGGACACGTGAACTGGTTGGTCACCGGCGGCGCCGGCTACATCGGGGCGCACGTCGTGCGCGCGCTCGTCGCGGAGGGGCTCGGCACCGTGGTGCTCGACGACCTGTCGTCGGGACGGCGCGGCTTCGTGCCCGACGGCGTGCCGCTGGTGCACGGGTCGATCCTCGACGGCCCGCTCGTCGACCGCACGCTGCACGAGTACGAGATCGCCGGGGTCATCCACGTCGCGGGCTTCAAGTACGCGGGCGTCTCGGTGCAGGAGCCGCTGCACACCTACCGCCAGAACGTCACGGGCACCGCGACGCTGCTGGCCGCGATGCAGGAGCGCGGGGTCGAGCGGATCGTGTTCTCGTCGAGCGCGGCCGTCTACGGCACGCCCGACGTCGACCTGGTCACCGAGGACACGCCCAAGTCGCCCGAGTCGCCCTACGGCGAGTCGAAGCTGATCGGCGAGTGGATGCTGCGCGACCAGGGGGTCGCCACGGGCCTGCGCCACACCTCCCTGCGCTACTTCAACGTCGTCGGCTCGGGCACGTCCGAGGTCTACGACGTCAGCCCGCACAACCTGTTCCCGCTCGTCTTCGACGCGCTCATCGAGGGACGCACTCCGCGCATCAACGGCGACGACTACCCGACGCCCGACGGCACCTGCGTGCGCGACTACCTGCACGTCGCCGACCTCGCGGCGGCCCACGTCGTGGCGGCGAAGCGGCTCGCCGACGACCAGCCGATCGAGCCGGTCTACAACCTCGGCTCCGGAGACGGGGTCTCCGTCGGCGAGATCATGCGCGCGGTCGCCGAGGTCACGGGCATCGACTTCACGCCCGAGATCGCGCCGCGGCGCGCGGGCGACCCGGCCCGCATCGTCGCGTCCGGCGACCTCGCCGCGCGCGACCTCGACTGGCGCATGCGGCACTCCCTCGCAGACATGGTCGCGAGCGCGTGGGAGGCCCGCCGGGCGGCATCCGACCCGACCGCCTGATCACGGATCCGCACCGGATCGGCGTGTCGTGATGGCCGCCTAACCCTCGACGACGCCTTGAGGGTTTAACATCTGCGACTTGACGCGCGCGAACTACACGAGTGTAATTACACGTGACGCGGCGACACGCCGAGTCGGTACGAATGGGTGGGAGACGATATGGCTGTTCCCGAATATCGTTCTGGCGTACCGGACGACTGGTTCATCGACCCCGTGAAGCTCGGGGTCCCGGGGGTTCGCGCACAGACCGACGACGACAATCCGCTCTCCTGGCAGACGGATGCGCTCTGCGCGCAGACGGATCCGGAGGCGTTCTTCCCCGAGAAGGGCGGCTCCACGCGCGACGCGAAGAAGATCTGCACCACGTGCGAGGTGCGCTCGCAGTGCCTCGAGTACGCGCTGGCGAACGACGAGCGCTTCGGCATCTGGGGCGGCCTCTCCGAGCGCGAGCGCCGCAAGCTGCGCCGGCGGGCGGTCTGACCGGTCGCTCGGCCCCCGATCGGGGCACGCCGCGCGGCTGAACGGCGTGCGGGAGGACCCGACCTAGGCTGAGCGCGATGATCCCGAGTGTCGCCGCCGTCCTCGTCGTCCGCGGCGAGGCTCCGCTCCTCGAGCGAGCGCTCGAGGCCGTTCGCGGGCAGCACCGCGCCGTCGACTCGCTGACCGTCGTCGCCTGCCGGGTGCCGGATGCCGCGCTGTCGCGGATCGAGCGGGCCGAGCCCGACCACATCGTGACCAGTGCGCAGGAGCTCGACTACGGCGCCGCACTGCGGGCGGGAGTCGCAGCCCACCCCGAGGGGGCCTCGGACGAGCTCCTCTGGTTGCTCGACGCCGCCACGATCCCGACGCCGGACGCGCTGCGGGTGCTCGCCGCCGAACTCGAGACGGCGCCGTCGGTCGTCGCGGCCGCGCCGAAGCTCGTGCGCGACGACGAACCCGACCGCATCGCGTCGATGGGCGAGTCGATGACCCGGCTCGGCGCGTCGGTGGACCTGGTGGGGGGCGAGCTCGACCAGGGCCAGCACGACCGGCTGAGCGACGTGCTCGGGACTTCGCCGCACGGCATGCTCGTGCGGCGTTCGGCGTGGGACGACCTCGACGGGCTCGATCCGGCGCTGCCGGCCGTCGACGACGGCCTCGACCTCGGCGTGCGCGCGCGCCTCGCCGGCCACCGCGTCGTCGTCGTGCCGGCGGCGGCCGTGCGCATCGCCGCCGACCGCGACGACCGCCGCGCCGGGGCGGCCGCCCGACGCCGGCACCGGGAGCGACGCTCTGCCCAGCTGCACCGGAGGTTCGCGTACGCCGCATGGCCGGCGCTGCCCGTGCACTGGCTGTCGCTGCTCCCGCTCGCCGTGCTGCGGTCGGCGTGGCACCTGCTGACCAAGGCGCCCGGGTCGATCCCCGGCGAGTGGGTGGCGTCGGCGCGGGCGCTGGTGCTGCTCGGGCCGGTGGTCGCCGCGCGCCGTCGGATCCGGCGGAATCGAGGGGCCAGGTGGAGCGCCATCGCTCCGCTCCGGCTCCCGCCCGACGAGCTGCGCCGCCGACGCGCGCAGGAGCGCGACGCGCGCCGAGTGCGCGCGCGCGGCCAGCGCGAGGAGGTGCACTTCATCGCGGGCGGCGGTGGCTGGACGGTGCTCGCCGCGACCGTGGCATCCGTGGCCCTGTTCCTCTTCCTGATCGGGTCGTCGGGCGTCTCCGGCGGCGGACTCCAGCCGCTCGCCGCGCAGGTCGGCGAGCTCTGGGGTTCCGCGGCCTACGGCTGGCGCGACATCGACACCGGCTTCGTCGGCGCGGCCGACCCGTTCGCCGGCGTGCTCGCCGTGCTCGGCACCGCGAACTGGTGGTCGCCGTCGTTCGCGCTCGTGCTGCTCTGGATCGGCGCCGTTCCGCTGTCGGCGCTCGGCGGCTGGTTCGCCGCCGCGCGCCTCACCGACCGCGCCGGCATCCGCGCGGTCACCGGGCTCGCGTGGGCCGTCGCGCCGCCGCTCTTGGTGGCCCTCGCCGACGGCCGGCCCGCCGCGGTGCTCGCCCACGTGCTGCTGCCCTGGCTGGTCTGGTCGATGATCGCGGCGGCACGCTCCTGGCCGGCGGCGGCGGTCGCCGCGCTGCTGTTCGCCGCGGTCGTGGCCTGCGCGCCGTCGCTCGCTCCCGCCCTCGTGCTGGGCTGGCTCGTCGCCGCGATCGTCAGCCGGCACCCGCTGCGCTACCTCGGCATCCCGGTGCCGGCGGCGGTGCTCGCCGCGCCCCTCGTCATCGACCAGGTCGTGCGCGGCACGCCGCTCGGCCTGCTCGCGGACCCCGGCCTGCCGACGGCGTCGGGCCCGACCGGCGGCACGGCGCTCGTGCTCGCCTTCCCGGCCGACGCGTACGCGGCGTGGGCGGAACCGCTCGCGGCGCTCACGGGCGGCACCATCGCACCGACGGTGCTCGTGGCGTCGATGCTCCTGCCGCTCGGGCTGCTGGCGGCCGCGGCCGTGTTCGTGCGCGGTGCCCGCGCCGGCATCGGCGCGCTCGGGATCGCCCTGGCGGGGTTCGCGACCGCGGCCGCGGCGGCGCAGGTCTCGGTCGCCACCGCGGGCGAGGACGCGGTGCGGGTGTGGACGGGAGCGGGCCTCAGCCTGTACTGGCTGGGGCTGCTCGGGGCCGCGCTCGTGACGCTCCGCGCGATCGGGCGCCATTCCGCGGTGCCGGGGGCCGTCGCGCTGCTCGGCGTCGTGCTGGCGATCCTGCCGGTCGGGGTCGCGATCGCGACCGGCTCGGCGGCGGTGCAGCCCGCCGGGCCGCGGACGGTGCCCGCGTTCGTCGAGGCCGCGGCGGCCGAGGACCCCCGCGTGGCCACGCTGCGGCTCGTGCCGCAGGCGGACGGCGGCCTGCGCGCGGTGCTCGAGCACGGCGCCGGCACGACCCTCGACGAGCAGTCGACGCTCGCGGCCACGGCGGATGCGCTCGATGACGACCAGCGCGAGCTCGCGGAGCTCGCGGGCAACCTCGCCAGCCGCACCGGCTTCGACACCACGGCCGGGCTCGAGCAGTTCGGCATCCGGTTCGTGCTGCTCGGCACCGCGTCCGACGACGAACGACGGGCGACGGCGACCGAGGCGCGCGCCGCCACCGCCATGGACCAGAATGCGGCCCTGGTGCCCGTCGGGGACACCGAGTTCGGACGCTTGTACCGCACCGCGGACGAGGG
This sequence comes from Agromyces mangrovi, assembly GCF_030296695.1. Taxonomy (NCBI): domain Bacteria; kingdom Bacillati; phylum Actinomycetota; class Actinomycetes; order Micrococcales; family Microbacteriaceae; genus Agromyces; species Agromyces mangrovi (ex Wang et al. 2018). The sequence goes on from NZ_AP027737.1 coordinate 2,863,744, forward strand.
CGACACGACGGCCGCGACCGCGATCCCCGTCGGTGCGGGGGCGCGTGGGGCGCGTGGGTCGTCGGCATCCAGCTCGCGGTCGTGATCGGCACGCTGCTGCTGGCGATGCCGATCGGGGCCGGGCGGGAGCGGGGCGCCGCAGGCCGACCCCGCCGCCGCTCGTCGACACGGTCGTGCGCGCCGATGCCGCCGCCGAGCAGGATGCTGCCGAGCAGGACGCGGCCGAGCAGGACGCTGCCGAGCAGGACGCAGCCGAGCAGGACGCGGCCGAGCAGGATGCTGCGGAGCAGGACGCCGCCTCGTCGCCGGAGCCCGAGCCGGGCCCCCGGACGCGGCCGCCGCCGCCGACGATCCGGGTGCCGACACGGATGCCGCCGAGGCCGACGCCCGGCCGGACGAGCGGACGGACCGAGGGGAGACGCATGATCGCCGCACGCACGGTCGCGCTGGTGGGCGCTCGCATCGGTGCGGGCGTGCTCGCCCTGGGGGTCTGCGCGACCGTCGCCGTCGTCGCCGCGGTCGAGCCGCTGCCCGAGGTGTCGGTCGAGCCGCCGTCGGTGCGCGTGCTGCCGGCGGACTCGCAGGAGGTGCGCGCGTGCGCCGGCCCGTTGCTCGCGCTCGCCGAGGACTCCGCGGAGGCCACCGGGGCGACGGCGCTCGGCGTGCCGGCACTCGTCGACGGGGCGTTCCCCGACGGGGCCGCGATCGAGGAGCAGGCCGCGCTGGCCATCGACGTCCCGGGCGCCGACGCGCTCGGCGGCGTGGCGTGGTTCGCGACCGCTCCGGGCGAGGTCGAGCCCGGCCTGCTCGCCGCCGCGTCGTCGCAGGGCGTCGCGAGCGAGCGCGTGGCGGGCTTCGCCGCGGCCGCGTGCACCGAGCCGGTCGCGGAGGCGTGGCTCGTCGGCGGCGCGGTCTCGGTCGGCCGCACGACCGTGCTGTCGCTCGTGAACCCCGGCGAGGTGGCCGCGACCGTGCGCGTCGAGGTGTTCTCCGAGCTCGGTCGCCTCGAGTCGGCCGGCGGCTCGCTCGTCGTGGCCCCGGGCACGCAACGCGTCGTGGCGCTGTCGGGCATCGCCCCCGACGCGCGCTCGCCCGTCGTGCACGTCACGTCGACGGGCGGACGGGTGGCGGCAACGATGCAGCAGAGCATCGTGCGCGGGCTCGACCCCGACGGCGTGGCGATCGTCTCCGCCGGCGACGCGCCCGCGACCGACCTGGTGATCCCGGGCGTGCCGCGCGGCATCTCGGGCGACGGCGACGCCGACCACGTGGGCGACGACGACGCCGTGTCGGTCGTGCGCCTGCTCGCCCCGGGCGACGAGGACGCCGATGCGACGGTCTCCTTCCACGACGCCGCAGGCGCGACACTCGGTTCGCTCGAGGTCGCGCTGCGTGCGGGGCTGGTGGCCGACGTGCCCGTGCCGACGCTCTCGGCGACGGTGGTCGACGTGCGTGTACGCGCCGACGGTCCGGTCGTCGCGGCCGCTCGGGCGACGACCGGCGACCCCGACGACGACGCCGGCAGCGACTTCACCTGGTACGCCGGCGCGCCGGAGCTGGTGGACGCGGTCGCGGTGGCGATCGCACCGGGGCCGTCGCCGCGTCTCGTGCTCGCGAGCGACGGGGAGGCCCGCGCGGTGCGCGTCACCGACGCATCGGGCGGGGAGCGCGTCGTGGAGGTGCCCGCGGGCGGCTCGGCGAGCGTGACCGTGTCGGGCGGCGACGTGCTCCGTCTCGACGACGCGACCGGCGTGCACGCCGCCGTCACGTACGCGGATGCCACGGAGTCGGCCGCGTACCCGGTGCTGCCGCCGGGCGCGTTGGACGCGCCGATCCGCGTCTACCCGCGCTGACGCCGGGCGCCCGGGCGGCGCGGGCCCGGAGGCATCCGCTCGCCGCCCTGCCCCGCCCGGCGGCTCAGAACCCGCGGTACCGGTTCGGCGCGAGGTCCCACGGGTCGGTGTCGAGCAGGTCGGCGACGGCACGGAACACGCAGCTCTCGATGAGCATGCGCTCGTGCAGCTCGTCGACGTCCTCCGCGTGGGCGAAGCGCACGATCGGCAGGCGGTACAGCACGATGCGCCGGGCGTCGTGGTGCACCTTCCAGCGGTCGACGTGGTCGTCGTGGATGGCCTCGGCCGGGGCCTGCGCCACCTCGAACCGCACGCCCGCGAGCTCATCGGGCCAGAGCCCGCGCAGGTACGCCGCGGTCGTCGAGACGATGAGCTCGAAGTCGCCCTCGCGCGTGCGCAGCATGGGCAGGTGCGGGCCGGCGACCGACGAGCGCAGCCCGCGGCCGTGGCGGTTGCGCGCCGACCGTCGCGGCGAGCGAACCGTGGCGGCGCGGCGGCGGGGTCGTGGCATGTCGCAATCCTACTGTCGGCCCCTCGGTCGCTACGCTGGGAGGCGCCATGGACCGCACCTGCTCGCGCATCGCCTGCACCGCCTCGGCGGTCGCGACGCTCACCTACGTCTACGCCGACCAGATGGCGGTGCTCGGTCCGCTCGCGGTCGCCGCCGAGCCGCACAGCTACGACCTGTGCGCCCGGCACGCGGAGCGCACGTCGGCGCCGCAGGGCTGGCAGGTCGTGCGGCACTCGGTGCTCGGCGACGACCTCGTCGGCGGCCTCGGCGTCACCGGCTGACGCACGCCCGCGCGGCGCGACCCGCTCGGCTGCGAGAATGAGGGCATGAGCACCCTCCCCGTCACGTCCGCACTGCCGTTCAAGGTCGCCGACCTCTCGCTGGCGCCCGCCGGCCGCCACCAGATCCGGCTCGCCGAGAACGAGATGCCGGGCCTCATGGCCCTGCGCGAGGAGTTCGGCCCGTCGCAGCCGCTCGCCGGCGCGCGCATCGCGGGGAGCCTGCACATGACCGTGCAGACTGCCGTGCTCATCGAGACCCTCGTCGCGCTCGGCGCGCAGGTGCGCTGGGCGAGCTGCAACATCTTCTCCACGCAGGACGAGGCGGCCGCGGCCGTCGTCGTCGGGCCCGATGGCACGGTCGAGGCGCCCGCGGGCGTGCCGGTCTTCGCCTGGAAGGGCGAGACGCTCGAGGAGTACTGGTGGTGCACCGACCGCATCTTCGACTGGACCGCCGAGGCGGCCGCGGCGAGCGACGGCTACACGGGCCCGAACCTGATCCTCGACGACGGCGGCGACGCGACGCTGCTCGTGCACAAGGGTCGCGAGTTCGAGGCGGCCGGGGTGGTGCCCGAGGCGACGGATGCCACGAGCGCCGAGTACCGCGTCGTGCTCGACACGCTCCGGGCATCGCTCGAGCAGGACGCTTCCCGCTGGACCCGCGTCGCCGACGACCTGCTGGGCGTCACCGAGGAGACCACGACCGGCGTGCACCGCCTCTACGAACTGCACGCGGCCGGCGACCTGCTGTTCCCGGCGATCAACGTGAACGACTCGGTGACGAAGTCGAAGTTCGACAACAAGTACGGCATCCGCCACTCGCTGCCCGACGGCCTGAACCGCGCGACCGACGTGCTCATGGGCGGCAAGGTCGCGTTCGTCGCGGGCTACGGCGACGTCGGCAAGGGCGCCGCCGAGGCGCTGCGCGGCCAGGGCGCCCGGGTGATCGTGAGCGAGATCGACCCGATCAACGCGCTGCAGGCGGCCATGGACGGGTACGAGGTCAAGCGCCTCGAGACCGTGATCGGCGAGATCGACATCCTCGTGACGGGCACCGGCAACAAGGACGTCGTGCGCGTCGAGCACCTGCTCGGGCTCAAGCACCTCGCGGTGGTCGCCAACGTCGGCCACTTCGACAACGAGATCGACATGGCGGCGCTCGAGTCGCTGCCCGGTGCGGAGCGGGTCGAGATCAAGCCGCAGGTGCACGAGTGGCGCCTGCCGAGCGGACGCAGCGTGCTCGTGCTCTCCGAGGGGCGCCTGATGAACCTCGGCAACGCCACGGGGCATCCGTCGTTCGTGATGAGCAACTCGTTCACGAACCAGGTGCTCGCGCAGCTCGAGCTCTACACGCGCACCGACGCGTACCCGACCGGGGTCTACGTGCTGCCGAAGCACCTCGACGAGAAGGTCGCGCGCCTGCACCTCGACGCCCTCGGCGTCGAGCTCACCGAGCTCACGCCCGATCAGGCCGCGTACATCGGCGTGCCGGTCGAGGGTCCGTACAAGGTGGACCATTACCGGTACTGAGACCGGCGCCCGCGGGTCAGCGGATCGGGAACCCAGCGGGTCGTGCGCCGAGCACGGGCTCGAGCGCCCGCATCCGCTCGGCCTCGAGCGAGAGCGCTGTGGCGTCGCGGTGGCGGCGCACGGCCACGATGCCCGCGAGCAGCGCCTCGGGGGCGACGGCGGGCACCGGTGACACGTACGGGGTCGCGTCGCGCGCGAGCGACTCGGCGAGCCGGGAACGGCTGGCGGGCGCGAGGTGCGGGGCCTGGGCGAGGAACTGCGCGATGCGCCGGGCGAGCGGGGCGGGCAGGCGCACGACGTCGGCCGTGTGCGCCCACTCGGCGAGCTCGATCGGCACGCCGGTCTCGACCCGCGGCACGTGCGGCACCCGCTCGGCCTGCGCGTGGGTGCCGGCGAGGATGTCGCCGAGGCGCTTGCCGTGCGGGTTGAGGAAGCCGACCGCGAGCGCGACGCCGCCGAACGTGAGGTAGATCTCGAGCACGCCCACGAGCGCGCGCACGAACGCGTGCCGCGCCTGGACGGCGCCGCCGTCGTCGCGCACCACGCGCGCGCCGATGGCGAGCTTGCCGAGCGAGCGCCCGGAGCTCGCGGTCTCGACGACCGTCGGCACGATGACGAGGAACGTCACGAGGATCGCGACCGCGACCGCCTGTCCGAGCGCGGAGTCGAGCTGGAGCGGAGCGACGTTCACGGCGGCGAGGAACACCAGCGCGATCGCCAGCAGCGTGACGAGCACGTCGATCGCGGCACCCGCCGCGCGCAGGAACACGCTCGCGGTGCGGACGTCGAGCGCGACCGCCTCGCCGACGACGAACGCTCCGCCCGGGGCATCCGATTCGGGCTGCGCGGCCATGGGTAGTATTCAAGCAGATGGACCTCGACGCCCTCGCCGCCGCCCGCCGCCCCGAGTGGGATCGGCTCGACGAGCTCGCGCGCACGAGGCGCCTCGACGGCGCGGAGGCGGACGAGCTGATCGCCCGCTACCAGGCCGGTGCGGCCGACCTGTCGACGCTGCAGACGACGGCCGGCTCGACCGCGGTCGGCGACCGGCTCTCGGTGTCGCTGTCTCGCGCCCGCATCCGCTTCACGGGCGCCGGCACGAATCTCCTCGCGCGCATCCCGCAGTTCGCGGTCGTGCAACTGCCCGCGGCACTGTACCGGGTGCGCTGGCTGACCCTCGCGGTGGCGGTCGCGACGCTCGCGGTGGCGGGCCTCGTCGCGGGCTGGGCGCTGGCCGACCCGCGCGTGCTCGCCTCGCTCGGCAGCGACGAGCAGTTCGAGCAGCTGGCCCGCGAGGACTTCGTCGACTACTACTCCGAGAACCCGGCGGCGTCGTTCACGGGCCTCGTCTGGACCAACAACGCCTGGATCGCCGCGAAGTGCATCGCCTTCGGCATCACGGGCGTGTTCGTGCCGTACGTGATCCTGCAGAATGCGCAGAACCTCGGCGTGACGGGCGCGGTCATGTTCGCGTACGGCGAGGGCGACACGTTCTTCGCGTACATCGCGCCGCACGGGCTGCTCGAGCTCACCGCGGTGTTCGTGGCCGCGGCGGCGGGGCTGCGCATCTTCTGGTCGTGGGTGGCGCCCGGGCCCCGCACGCGCGGTCAGGCGCTCGCCGAGGACGGCCGTGCGCTGTTCTCCATCGCGCTGGGCCTCGTGGTCGTGCTGCTGGTGTCGGGCGTCATCGAGGGGTACGTGACGCCGGCGCCATGGCCGTGGCCCGTGAAGGTCGGCATCGGCGTGGTCGCACTCGGCGCGTTCCTGGCGTACATGCTGGTGCTCGGCGGCCGCGCGGTGCGGGCGGGGAGACCGGCGACCTCGACGAGTCCGAGGCGGGCGCGCGCACGATCGTCGCCGGCTGACCCGGGCGCCAGGGGCACGGCCGAGCGGATGCCTCGGGCCGGCCGTCAGCCCTGGTTCGCGCGGTCCGGGTGCACCGCGACGAAGACCGACACCGCCTCGCCGTCGTCCGCGCTCGGGCGCGCCGCGAATTCCTGCAGCAGGTCGTTCATGCGCCGCTGGAACTCCTCGACCTCCGTCGGTGCCAGTCGCAGCCCCAGGCGTGCCAGGTCGAGGTCGCCGTCGTCGAGCCCGGCGATCTCCTCGAGGAACGCCTCGACGAGCACGCGTGCGCCGCCGGGCAGCGGTTGCCGCCAGCTGAGCCGGGTCGCCAGGTACGGCACCTCGCGAGCGGGGCGGCCGTCGTCCGCGGCATCCGCCCGCCGCAGGAACCCGGTCGCTACGAGCGTGCGCACGTGGTGCAGGCAGGTGCCGGGGTTCAGGCCCAGGCGCTCGGCGATCTCGCGGTTGGTGTGCGGCTCGTGCAGGCAGATGCGCAGGATGCGCAGGCGCAGGGGAGAGGCGAGGGCCTTGGCGCGGGCGTGCGCCAGCGCTTCGTCGTCGGTCGCGGGCGGCCCGCCGGCGGCGACCGAGTCGGGCTCCGCACCCTCGGGGGCATCCGCAGATTGACTTTTCTCAATCACAGACCTCAGGATAGTCGACGTGACCAGCGACACCACCACCGACACGACTGCGGATGCCCCGAAGGCCGGCCCCTCCCTCTGGCGCGACCGCGCGTTCCTCCAGCTCTGGGCCGCGCAGACCGTCAGCCAGTTCGGTGCGCAGCTCGCGACCGTGGCGGTGCCCGTGCTCGCGATCGTGGTGCTCGGCGCGAGCGAGTTCGAGGTGGGCCTGCTCAACGCCGCCACGACCGCCGCGTTCCTGGTGGTCGGCCTGCCCGCGGGCGCCTGGATCGACCGCATGCGCAAGCGCCGGGTCATGATCGTGGCCGACCTCGTGCGCGCCGCCGCGCTCGCCACGATCCCGCTGCTCTGGATGCTCGACCGGCTCGAGATGTGGCACGCCTACCTCGTCGCGCTGGTCATCGGCACCGCGACCGTGTTCTTCGACGTGTCGTACCAGTCGGTGATCCCGGTGCTGGTGCGCCGCGCGCGCATCGGCGAGGCGAACGCGAAGCTCGAGGCCACCGCGCAGGTCGCCCGCATCGGCGGGCCGGCCATCGGCGGCGGGCTGCTCGCCATCGTCTCCGCGCCGTTCGTGATCGCCGCCACGGCCGTCACCTACCTCGTGTCGTTCCTCTTCCTGCTCGGCATCCGCGAGCACGAGACGCCCCGGCTCCGCACGCCCGGCGTCGGGCTCGTCGGCGAGATCCGCGAGGGGCTCTCGTTCGTCTGGCACCACCGGCTCATCCGCCGCATCACGCTCAACACGGCGCTCGCGAACCTGTTCGGCACCATCTCGATGACGCTCATGAGCCTGCTCGTGCTGCGCGAGCTCGGCCTCACGCCCGCGGTGCTCGGGCTCGTGCTCTCCATCGGCTCGGTCGGCGGGCTGCTCGGCGCGGTCGCCACGCCGTGGATCACCCGCCTGGTCGGCGAGGGCACCGTCATCCCGCTCTCGACCGTGCTGTTCGGCCTCTCGGCCTGCCTCGTGCCGCTCTCGGCTGCCGTGCCGGCCCTCGCGGTGCCGCTGTTGATCGTCGCCGAGTTCGGCTTCTCGTTCTCGGTGCTCGTCTACAACATCGCCCAGGTGAGCTTCCGCCAGCGGGTCACGCCGCACCACCTGCTCGGGCGCATGAACGCGTCGATCCGGTTCGTGGTGTGGGGCGTCATGCCGCTGTCGGCCCTGCTCGCGGGCGCGCTCGCCGAGGTCATCGGCGTCGTGCCCACGATGTGGGTCGGCGCCGTCTGCCAGCTGCTCGCGGGGGCCGTCGTGGTGTTCTCGCCGTTCCTCGGCATGCGCACCCTGCCCGACGCCGACGAGGAGTCGTAGCGTAGGAGCGTGGACTGGCTCGCGCTGCTCGACGGCAGCGGCTTCGAGTTCGCCCGCCAGGTGCTGCAGCGCGGCACCGCGGCGGTCGCGCTGGTCGCATTCGTCTCGTCGTGGTCGCAGTTCCCCGCGCTCCTCGGCGAGCGGGGGCTGCTGCCCGTGCGCCGCTTCCTCGAGCTCGGCTACGCACGGCGCGCGCCGACCATCTTCCGGTGGCACTACAGCGATCGGATGCTCCGGGGCTGCTGTGCGCTCGGCGTGCTCGTGTCCGCCCTGCTGGTCGCCGGCCTCCCGCAGCTCGGGCCGCCGTGGCTGCCGATGCTCGCCTTCGGCCTGCTCTGGGTGCTGTACCTGTCGATCGTGAACGTCGGGCAGACCTTCTACGGGTTCGGCTGGGAGAGCCTGCTGCTCGAGTCGCTGTTCGTGGTCGCGTTCCTCGGCTCGGACGAGGTGGCGCCGCCGATCCTCGTGCTCGGCTTCACCTGGTGGCTCGTCTTCCGCCTCGAGTTCGGCGCCGGAATGATCAAGTGGCGCGGCGGGCGCGAGTGGCGCGACCTCACGGCACTCACGTACCACCACGAGACGCAGCCGATGCCGAATCCGCTCAGCCGCTGGGCGCACCTGCTGCCGGCCTGGTTCCACCGGTCGGAGGTCGTGGCCAACTTCATCGCCCAGCTGGGCGTGCCGTTCCTGCTGTTCGCGCCGCAGCCCGTGGCATCCGTCGCCGCCCTCGTGATCGTCGGCACGCAGGCCTGGCTCGTGCTCACCGGTAACTTCGCGTGGCTGAACTGGCTCACCATGGTGCTCGCCTGCGCCGCGCTCGGCGACGGGTTCGTGCACGCGATCGTGCCCGCGTGGCCCGCCGAGACCGCCTACGCGCCTACCCCGGTCTGGTTCACGGCGCTCACCACGCTCGTGTTCGCCGGCCTCGTCGTGCTCAGCTGGCAGCCGCTGCGCAACCTGTTCGCGCGGCACCAGCTCATGAACGCGAGCTTCAACCGGTTCCACCTCGTGAACGCGTACGGCGCGTTCGGCACCGTCACGAAGCGCCGCGAGGAGGTGGTCGTCGAGGGCGCCGAGGTCGTGGACCCCGCGCCGGGCGACTGGGTCGCCTACGAGTTCCACGGCAAGCCCGGCGACCCGGCGCGGATGCCCCGGCAGTTCGCGCCGTACCACCTGCGCCTCGACTGGCTGATGTGGTTCCTCGCACTCGGTGCGCCCGACCACGGCTGGTTCCGCACGTTCCTCGTGCGGCTGCTCGAGGCCGATCCGGCGACGCTCCGGCTGCTGCGGGTCGACCCGTTCGACGGGCGCCGGCCGGTCGCCGTGCGGGCGCGCGTGTACCGGTACCGCTTCGCCACGCCCCCGGAGCGGCGCGCGACCGGGCTGTGGTGGATGCGGGAGGATGCCGGTGTGCTGGTCGCTCCCGTCACGCTCGGGGCGCGCCCGTGATCGACGCGAACGTCGTCGGCGCGGGGCCCAACGGGCTCGCGGCCGCGGTGACGCTCGCCGCGGCCGGGCTGCGCGTGCGCCTCACCGAGCGCGCGGAGACGATCGGCGGGGGCTCCGCACCGAGGAGCTCACGCTGCCCGGGTTCCGGCACGACCTGTGCTCCGCCGTGCACCCGGCGGCGCTCGCCTCGCCCTTCTTCCGTGCGTTCCGTCTCACCGAACGCGTGCCGTTCGTCGTGCCCGACGCCTCCTACGCCCACCCGCTCGACGACGCGCCCGCCGGCATCGCCTGGCGCGACCTCGATCGCACGGCCGCGGAGCTGGGCGACGACGGTGCCGCGTGGCGCGCGTTCTTCGCACCCCTCGTGCGCCGCATCGACGGCGTGGGCGACTTCACCGGGTCGCAGCTCCTCCGGGTGCCGCGGCGGCCGATCGCGGCGGGGCTGATGGGGCTGCGCGTGCTCGAGCAGGGCACGGCGGTCGCCGGGGCGCGGTTCCGCGGGCCCGTCGCGCCCGCGATGCTCGCCGGGGTCGCGGCGCACGGCATCGGCCGGCATCCGTCCCTCGCCACCGCCGGGCCGGGCGTGCTGCTCGGCGCACACGCCCACGCCGCCGGCTGGGGACTGCCCGCCGGCGGGTCGCAGGCGATCGCCGACGCGCTGGCCGCCGAGCTCGTCGCCCGCGGGGGCGAGATCGTCACCGGTCACGAGGTGCGCTCGCCCGCCGACCTCGAGCGCAGCCGCATCACGCTGCTCGACACCTCGGTCGAGCAGCTCGTCGCGATCGCCGGGCACCGCCTGCCCGCCCACTACCGGCGCGCGCTCGCCCGCTTCCGCCACGGCGACGCGGTCGCGAAGGTCGACTTCGCCCTCTCGGCGCCCGTGCCGTGGGCCGACGCACGGGTGGCCGCGGCGCCCACCGTGCACGTCGGTGGCACCGCGGCCGAGATCGCCGCGAGCGAGCACGCCGTCCTGCGCGGGCGGGTGAGCGACCGGCCCTACGTGCTCGTCGTGCAGCCGACCCTCCTCGACCCGTCGCGGGCGCCCGCCGGTCGGCACACGCTGTGGGCGTACATCCACGTGCCGCGCGGCTCGCGCGTCGACGCGACCGAGCGCGTGATGGCGCAGCTCGAGCGGTTCGCGCCGGGCTTCCGGGACACCGTGCTCGCGAGCGTCGCGACCGACGCGGCCGAGCTCGAACGCCGCAACCCGAACGACGTCGGCGGCGACATCCTGGGCGGTGCGCTCACCGTGCCGCAGCTGGTCAAGCGCCCCGTGGTCTCGCCCGTGCCGTGGCGCACGCCCGTGCGCGGGCTCTACCTGTGCTCGGCGTCGACGCCGCCCGGGCCGAGCGTGCAGGGCATGAACGGGTGGTTCGCCGCGCGACTCGCGCTGCGCGAGCACTTCGGCGTGCGGGAGGTGCCCTACGACGGCACGGTCGGCTTCGGCATCTGAGCGCCGGCGCCGCCCCGCGGCATCCGACCTCAGAGCCTGCCGGCGGCCTTGAGCGCGAGGTAGCGGTCGGCGAGTGCGGGCGGCAGCTCCTCGGGCGGGGCCTGCACGACGTCGCCGCCGAGCCGGCGGATCGCCGCCGCGACCCGGTCGGCGTCGCGCAGCGCGCGCTCGGCCGAACCCGCCAGGTAAGCGGCCTCGCGGTCGCCGCGGTCGCGCCGGGCCTCGGCGAGCGAGGGGTCGGTGACGGATGCGACGAGCACCGTGTGCGCCGAGGTCAGCGCCGGCAGCACCCCGAGCATGCCGCGCGCGGCCGCGGGGGTGTCGATGCCGGTGCACAGCACCACGAGCGACCGCTGGCTCGTGACCTGCCGCACGAGCGCGGGCACGGCGCTCCAGTCGGTGTCGATGAGCTCGGCCTCGACCGGGGCGAGCGCGTCGACCATGCGCGAGAGCAGCGTCGGGCCGGTGACCGACTGCACGCGTGCGCGCACCCGCCGATCCCACGCGACGAGGTCGACCCGGTCGCCGGCGCGGCTCGCGAGCGCCGCGAGCAGCAGGCTCGACTCGATCGACGTGTCGAGCCGTGGCTCGTCGCCCACGCGCGCCGCGGCGGTGCGGCCCGTGTCGACGACGACCACGACGCGCCGGTCGCGCTCGGGCCGCCACGTCCGCACCATGAGGCGCTGCCCGCCGCCGGTCATCGCCGCGTCGCGCCGGGCGGTCGCCCGCCAGTCGATCGAGCGCACGTCGTCGCCGCGCACGTACTCGCGCAGCGAGTCGAACTCCGTGCCGGCGCCGCGCACCATGACCGGCGTGTTGCCCTCGAGCTCGCGCAGCCGCGCGACCCGCGACGCGAGATGACGACGCGAGCGGAACGGCGGCAGCACGCGCAGCCGGCCCTCGTGGTGCAGCGTCGCCTGCCGCGCCCACAGCCCGAGCGGCCCCCACGAGCGCACCGTGACCGACCGGGCCCGGCGCTCGCCGCGGCGCGTCGGCACGAACGCGAGCGGCACGGAGCGGCGCTCGCCGGCGGGCACGACGAGGCGCGCCCGGTTGTCGCCCGCGAGCCCGGCCGACGGCTCCCAGCCGTCGCGCACGATCCCGCGGATGCGCCGGGCACCCACGTTGGTCACGAGCAGCCGGCCGGTCGCCGGCTCGCCCAGCCGCACCCGGGCGGGCACCTCGCGCGCGAGCGACACCTGTCGCGGGCTCCCGGCGAGCAGGAGGTCGACGATGCCTGCGGTCAGCGCGAGCGCCAGCCAGCCCGCGAACACCGCCCAGGCCGTGCCGGGCGTCCCGCCGAGCAGCACGAGCGGCACGACGCCCGCGGCGACGAGGAGTGCGAAGCGACCAGACCAGGCCATGTCAGAGCGGCACCCGCACCTGCTGCACGACCGAGCCGAGGATGGCGTCGACGTCGACACCCTCGAGCTCGGCCTCGGGGCGCAGCACCACGCGGTGGCGCCAGGTCGACGGCAGCATGGCCTGCACGTGGTCGGGCGTGACCGCCGCGTCGCCGCGCAGCCAGGCCCACGCCTTCGACGCGGCCAGCAGCGCCGTCGCGCCGCGCGGGCTCGCCCCGAGCGCCACCGACGGGCTGCGGCGCGTCGCCTGCGCGAGGTCGACGACGTAGCCGAGCACCTCGTCGGTCACGCTGACGCGCGCCGCGGCGGCGCGCGCGGCCGCGAGCGCACCGGCGTCGAGTACGGGGCGCACGCCCGCCGCGTCGAGGTCGCGCGGGTCGAAGCCGTCGGCGTGCCGGCGCAGCACCTCCACCTCGGTCTCGCGCGGCGGCAGGTCGAGCACGAGCTTCAGCAGGAACCGGTCGAGCTGCGCCTCGGGCAGCGCGTAGGTGCCCTCGTACTCGACCGGGTTCTGCGTCGCGGCGACCAGGAACGGGTCGGGCAGCGGCCGGGTCGTGCCGTCGGTCGAGACCTGGCGCTCCTCCATCGCCTCGAGCAGCGCCGACTGCGTCTTCGGCGGCGTGCGGTTGATCTCGTCGGCGAGCAGGATGTTCGTGAACACGGGCCCCTCGCGGAACTCGAACGCCGCGTCGCGCGGGTCGTACACGACCGAGCCGGTCACGTCGCCGGGCATGAGGTCGGGCGTGAACTGGATGCGCCGGGTGTCGAGGTCGAGCGCGCGGCTGAGCGACCGCACGAGCAGCGTCTTCGCGACGCCGGGCACGCCCTCGAGCAGCACGTGGCCGCGCGCGAGCAGGGCGATGATGAGCCCGGTGACGGCGCCGTCCTGTCCGACGACGGCCCGGCCGACCTCCGTGCGCACGCGGGCGAGCCGCTCGCGCAGCTCGGCGTCCGTCGGCGCATGGGCGGTCGGGTCGGTCGGAGCGGCGGGTGCGGCCGCGGCGGTGGGATCGGTCATGGTCACCTGTTCCTGGTTCGGTCGGTCGGGTCGGCGGATGCCCCGGGGGCGCGCACGGCGTCGGCGAGGCGCTGCTCGAGGGCGTCCAGCTCTCGTGCGCGCCGGACGAACTCGCCGTCGTCGGCGGGCGGGTCGCCGATGAGCAGCGCCCGCACGGCGGCGGGGTCCGCGCCGAGCAGCGCGGCGGCGGCGTCGGCGATGTCGCTCGCGGGCGCGTGGCCCGGCAGGCCGACGAGCGCGGCGATGCGCCCGAGCGCGCCGATGCGCATCGCGTCGAGCGCACGGCCGCGGGCGTCGCTGCGCGCGTAGAGGCGGCCGCGGCCCTCGGTCGTCTCGCGGGCGCGCACCACCACCGGCAGCCGCTCCACGACGAGCGGCCCGAAGCGCCGTCCGCGCCAGACGGCGGCCGCCACGGTCGTGACGACGAGCAGCAGCAGCACGGGGAGACCCACGGCGGCGTGAGCTCGCCGATCGTGGGGCCGGCGTCCGACGCGTCGGCGGCGCCCGGCTGGTACCAGACGAGCCGCTCGGCCGAGCCGAGCACGCCCAGCGCGAGCGCCGCGTTGCCCGCCTCCGCGACCGTGTCGTTCGCGAACACCTCGGTGCCGGCGACGACGACGACCTCGGGGCCGCCGTCGGCCGGGCCGAACGCGAGGCGGACGGCGCCGCTCTCGTCGGGGAAGCAGCCGCGCCAGCCGGACGCACGGGCGTCGTCGTCGACCGTCAGCACGTCTCCGACCCCGCCCAGCGCACCCGCGCGCTCCGCCGCGGGCACGTCGCACGCGGCGGCATCCGTCGGGCCGGCGGCGAGTCCGCCGAACCGCACGCCGGGCGCCAACGCCTCGAGCGCGGCGAACGTGGGCGCCACGACGACGATGCGTCGCGCGGCGGCGGTCAGCTCGTCGACCTGGTCGCTCCCGAGCAGCCCGAGGTCGTCGACGAGCAGCACCGTCGCGCCGTCCGCGCGGGCCGCGGCCGCGTCGAGCGAGTCGACGGGCACCACCTGCACGCCCTGCGCCGAGAGCACGTTCGCGACGGCGGCGCCGCCCGCGGGTGCGGCGTTGTCGGCGCCCAGCGGGCGCCCGCCGCCCGTGCCCGCGCCCTGCAGCACGGCCACGCCGACCGACACCACGAGCACGATCGCCGCGACCACGATCCAGCCGCGCCGGTCGACGAGCGCGCGCCGCAGGGTCGGGGTCTCGGCCGGGGCGACCCCGGCGACCGGCGCGCTCACGAGCTCGCCTCCGCGAGGCCCGCGGGGGTGCGGCGCACGAGCTCCGCGTCGAGGTCGTGCACCGCGGCGTAGTCGGCCGGGTCGGCGTGCCCGCCGCCGTAGCGCACGCGCTCGAACGCGTCGGCCGCGGCGACGAGGCGTTCGGCGAGCCCGGGGAAGGCCGGCGCCGCGCCGTCGGCGACGCGATGCGCGGTCGTGCCGGGCAGGAGCGTCAGCACGGTGCGCTCGTCGAGCCCGCGGGCGAGGCCACGGAACGCCTCGACCACCGCGGTGTCCCAGTCGCCGCGACCGGCGGCATCGGCTGCGGCGCGCCGCAGCCGGGAGGCCGATCGCCGATCGTCGGCGCCCAGCACGCCCGAACCGCCGTCGATGGCGCGGCGCCGCAGCCGGGGCATCCCGTAGACGAGGAGCAGCGCGACCACGACGCCGGCGACGATCACGGCTCCGACGAGCAGCAGGGTCGGCGCAGGCAGGCCGGCCCCGCCCGAGAAGAGGTCGGCGAGCCACTCGCGCACCGCGTCGGCCGCGCGGTCGAACGCCGTCGGGCTGGCCGCCGCGTACTCGGGGAGCGCAGCTCCTCCTCGAGCAGTCGTCGCGCCTCGTCGGCGTCGGGGTCGAGCGGCACGTCTCGGCGCATGCGGGTCAGGCGGCGAACGGGTCGGCGACGTCGCGACCGGCGTGACGCTGCTCCACGACGCGCTGGAGCTCGAGGTCGAGGCCCTCCCGCCGCATCCGCAGGTCGAGGTACAGCAGCGCGACCACCGCCGACTGGGCGACCGCCGCGACGGCGCCCACCACGAGCGACAGCCCGATCGCGACCACGTACGTGACGATCAGCACAGTGAGGCCCGCGCCCGTGCCCGTGGGGTCCACCAGCACCGACGCGATGCCGCCGACGAAGCTCACGGGCTGCACGACCACCTGGGCGGCGACGTTCACGATGACCGCGACGAGCACCTCGACGCCGAAGACGCGCCAGAAATGCCCGTCGGTGAGGCGCCACGAGCGGGCCATGGCGCTGCCGAGCCCGCGTCCCTCGAGCACGATCGCGCTCGGGGTGAGCGACAGCTTCGTGTACAGCCACGCCGCGAGCACCGCGGCGCCGAGGCCCACGAGCACCGCGATCGCGACGCCCGCGAACACCAGCACGGGCTCGATCAGCGCGAACGCGAGCACGATGCCGACGAGCACCACGACGACGACGGTCGCGGCCGCCGCCAGCAGCAGCACCCAGCCGATCAGCGGCCAGATGCGCTTCGCCGCGCGGCGCCACACCATGCCGAAGCCCGCCTTGTCGCCGAGCGCGCCCGCGGCGACGTCGACGACCATGATGCCCTGGAGGAACGCGGAGCCGACCACCGAGACCGCGATGGGCACGAGCATCAACAGCAGCAGCGCCGCGACGCCGCCGCTCGCGATCGCGTCCACGTCGCCGGCCGAAGCCCGCTCCAGGCGGTCGGCGAAGCCGAACGCGAACGGCAGCAGGATCGCCGCGGTGCCCACGGTGACGACGACCTGCACGAGCAGGCCGCTGCCGAAGGTCGGGCCGGGGTTGCGCCGGATGGTCTGGAACGGGGCGCCGAGGAGCGTGGCGAATCCGAGCGGTCGCAGCGGCACCAGCCCCGGCTTCGGCGGCGGCGTCCAGCCCTGGTCGGGTGCAGCGGGTCCGGGGGCGGGAGGCGGCGGTGCGCCCGCGCCCGCCTGCGGTGCGGGCCCGTATCCGGCGGGTGCCGGCGGCCCGTACCCGGGCTGTGCGCCCGCGCCGGACGACCCTCCGGGGCCGGTCGGCGGATGCCACGTCTGATCGGTCACCGGTGCCTCCTCACGCGTGCACCCATCGTGCCATGCCGGCACGTGCCCGGGCACGTCGTCGACGCTCCGACCGCGCCGCGAGATACCGCTCTCCTGCGGCTCGACTACGCTGGGAGGGGCGTCCGCACCTGCTGCGGGCGCGCGGACGGACGGAACGGGAACGGATGAACGCACGCGTACTCGTGGTCGACGACGACCAGGCACTCGCCGAGATGATCGGCATCGTGTTGCGCACGGAGGGATTCGAGCCGTTCTTCTGCGCCGACGGCACCACGGCGCTCGACGAGTTCCGCGCGGCCAAGCCCGACCTGGTGCTGCTCGACCTGATGCTGCCGGGCGTCGACGGCATCGAGGTGTGCTCGCGCATCCGTGCCGAGTCGGGCACGCCCATCATCATGCTCACCGCGAAGTCCGACACCGCTGACGTCGTCAAGGGCCTCGAGTCGGGGGCCGACGACTACATGGTCAAGCCCTTCAACCCGAAGGAGCTCATCGCGCGCATCCGCACCCGGCTCCGGCCGGCCGGCGACGGCGAGTCCGACCTGCTGCGCGTGGGCGACCTGACCGTCGACGCCGCCGCGCACGAGGTGCGGCGCGGCGACGAGCTCATCGCGCTCACGCCGCTCGAGTTCGACCTGCTGCTCACGCTCGCCTCGAAGCCGCAGCAGGTGTTCACGCGCGAAATGCTGCTCGAGCAGGTCTGGGGCTACCACTACAAGGCCGACACGCGTCTCGTGAACGTGCACGTGCAGCGGCTCCGGGCGAAGGTCGAGTTCGACCCCGACAACCCCAGCATCGTCATGACCGTGCGCGGGGTGGGGTACCGGGCCGGGGCCACCGTCTAGGGCACCCGTGCGCGGCGACGGCGAGCTGCCCCCATCACCTGGCGCTCGTGGCGGAGCTGGCCGAGGCAGTTCGCCGCGCTGTTCCGCCGCTCGCTCCAGTTCCGGACGGTGCTCATCACGATCACCCTGTCGGGGCTCGCGATCCTCGTGATCGGCCTCTACATCTCGTTCAGCATCGCGTCGAACCTGTTCCAGACGCGGCTCGACCAGGTGCTCGACGCATCGACCAACGCCGAGTCGGCCGCGCAGGCCGTGCTCGACTCGTCGGATGCCACGGATCGTGCCGCGCTCCAGAGCGTGCTCCGGTCGGCCATCGAGCGCGCGAGCGTCACGGCGTCGAGCCCGCTGGTCGCCGTCTACCGGGCGCCGGGGCAGGAGCCGTCTGCGGTCGCCCCGCAGGACCAGGGCACGAACCAGCTCACCAACGCCATCACCGACCAGCTGCGCGCCACGGTGCAGGAGAACCCGGGCAGCCAGTTCTGGCAGTCGGTCGAGTTCGTCGAGCTCGACGGCGCGGGCGTCCCCGGCGTCGTGGTCGGCAGCGACGTGGAGCTGCCCTCCGCGGGGCGGTACGAGCTGTACATCGGCTACAACCTCGCCGACGCCGATGCGACGCTCGCGTTCATGCAGTTCACCGGCGTGGTCGGCGCGATCGCCCTGCTCGTGCTGCTCGCGGTCATCACGCTGCTCGTCGTGCGCTGGGTGATCGAGCCGATCCAGGCGGTGTCGGCGACGAGTCGCCGGTTCGCGGGCGGCGACCTGGGCGTGCGCATGGAGGCGAAGGGCGAGGACGAGCTCGCCACGCTCGCCGAGTCGTTCAACGGCATGGCCGACAGCCTGCAGCAGCGCATCCACGAGCTCGCCGAGCTGTCGGTCATGCAGCAGCGCTTCGTGTCCGACGTCTCGCACGAGCTGCGCACGCCGCTCACGACCATCCGGCTCGCCGGCGACGTGCTGTACCAGCAGCGCGAGGACTTCCGCCAGTCGACCTCGCGCACCGTCGAGCTGCTGCACACCCAGACCGAGCGCTTCGAGACCCTGCTGGCCGACCTGCTCGAGATCAGCCGCTACGACGCCGGTTCGGTCGAGCTCGAGACGGAGCCCACGAACCTGGTGCACCTGGCGACGGATGCCGTCGAGGGCATGCACACGCTCGCCGAGGAGCGGGGTTCCGACGTGCGGGTCGTCGCCCCGGGCGGGCACCTCGACGCGGAGGTCGACCCGCGCCGCATCCGTCGCGTGGTGCGGAACCTCCTCGGCAACGCGATCGAGCACGGCGAGGGCCGGCCGATCGTGGTCTCGGTCGACAGCGACGAGCATGCGGTGGCCCTCGCGGTGCGCGACTACGGGCTCGGCATGACCGCCGAGGACGCCGATCGCGTCTTCGACCGCTTCTGGCGCGCCGACCCGAGCCGCAAGCGCTCCATCGGGGGCACCGGGCTCGGGCTGGCGATCTCGCTCGAGGACGCCCACGTGCACGGCGGGTGGCTCGAGGTGTGGTCCGAGCCGGGAGCCGGCTCCTGCTTCCGCCTCACGCTGCCGCGCCGAGCGGGCGGCGTGATCGAGTCCTCGCCGCTGCACCTGCCGCCCGACGACGCCGCGGGCGCGGACCCCGAGGTGGCGCGGCTCGTCGAGTCCGTGGGCTCGACGGGGCCGGTCCCCACGGCGCAGGACGCCGACCTCGAACGATCGGAGGCCGACCGTGCGTAGGACGTTCCGTCAGGCGGCATCCGTCGCCGTGCTCGCGGCGCTCGTCGCCCTCACCGGGTGCGCGAGCATCCCGACCTCGGGCGGGGTGAACGCCGGCCAGGTGGCCACCGGCGAGGAGAGCGTCGAGGTCGACGTGGTCGCATCGGGTCCGGTCGCCGGCAGTTCTCCCGAGCAGATCGTGAGCGGCTTCGTCGACGCCGCCGCGAGCCCCCGCAACAACTACCAGACGGCCCGGCTGTTCCTCACGCCCGCGTTCGCCGAGGAGTGGACCCCCGACGCGGGCGCGACCGTGGACCGCATCGCCTCGCGCCAGTACGTCGAGCTCGACGAGAACAGCTGGCGCATCCAGGCCGAGCCCGTCGCGGGCCTCACCGAGACCGGCGAGTACGACGACACCGTGTCGGCCTCGCGCGTCACCCTCGACTACGAGCTCACCCAGGTCGCGGGGGAGTGGCGCATCTCGCGCGCACCGCAGGGCGTGCTCGTCGACGACGCCATCTTCGACATCGCGTTCGCGCAGTACCCGCTGTACTTCTACGACCCGACGCTCAGCTACCTGGTGCCCGACGTCCGCTGGTTCGCCCGGCGCGAGTCGACCCAGACCAGCATCGTGCGCGAGCTGCTGCGCGGCCCCGCCGAGTGGCTCGCGCCCGGCGTGACGAGCGCGATCCCCGACGGGCTGCGCCTCGACCCCGGCGCCGTCCCGGTGGAGGCGCGCGTCGCCGAGATCGCGCTCACGGGCGACGTCACCGACGACCTGCGCACGCTGCAGCTCATCGAGCTGCAGTTCCAGGAGAGCCTGGGCGCCGTGCGCGGCATCGAGGACGTGCACCTGCGCATCAACGGCGCCGACGACGAGATCCCCGACCTCGCGCTCGACGTGCCGCAGCTGAACCCCCGCGTCGACCCGCGCACCGTCGTGTACCGCGACGGCGAGTTCGGCTACCTGTCGACCTCGGCGCAGCAGGTCACGCGCATCGACGGCGTCTCGGCCGCGGTCGAGTCGCTCCAGCCGCTCGACGCCGCGGTGGGCCGCGACGGCGAGGAAGTCGCGGTGCTCGCCGAGTCGGGCGCCTGGATCGTGCGCTCGGGCGACGAAGCCGAGCTGCTCGACGAGCGCGACGGCCTGGCGACGCCCGCGATCGACGGGTTCGGCATCGTCTGGACCGCCACCGACCGCCGGGCGGACGAGATCGCCTGGTTCGCACCCGACGGGTCGCGGGGCATCGTGTCGACGCCGTGGGCCGAGGACGCCGGGATCGCCGCGCTGTCCGTCTCACGCGACGGCACCCGGCTGCTCGTGCTGATCCAGACCGACGACGGCACCCAGCTCGAGGTGGCCTCGATCGCGCGCGCCAGCGAGGTCGACCTGCCCGACGCACTCGGCGGCCGTCTCGCGCTCACGGCCGTGGACGGCACGGCGCGCGACGTCGCCTGGCTCGGCCCCAGCACCGTCGCGTCGCTCACGACGGCGCCCGACGGCGACACGATCGTGGTCACGCAGGACGTCGGCGGCACGAGCACGACCCGCGCCGGCCCCGAGGACGGCCGCGAGATCGTCGGCGGCAACACGGTGCGGGAGGCCCGCATCCTCACCGAGGGCGGCGACCTCGACCAGCAGAGCGGCGTGGCCTGGCAGGTGCGGTCCACCGGCATCGACTTCGTCGCGTCGCAGCAGGGCTGACCCGCCCTCCACAGGTCGCTGCGAAGGCGACGGCGAGCGGATGCCCCGTGGCCGGCGCCGCGCCTCCGGCCGACGGGCGAGGCTCGGGCCATGGCGTCCGACCCGTCCGCACTGCTGGCCCGGCTCGCCGGCGCGTTCCGCGATGCGGCCGCGGTGCTGCTCCCCGTGCGCTGCGCGGGGTGCGGCGTCGGCGGCCGCGCCGTGTGCGCCCCGTGCGCCGACGCGCTGCGACCGTCGCCCGTGCCCGGCGTCCGCGGCGACCTGCGGTTCACGGCCGCCCTCGAGTACGGAGGCACCGTGCGCGCCGTGCTGGCCGCCTACAAGGACGGCGGACGCACCGATGCCGCGACCGCGCTCGCCCCGGCGCTCGCCGCGGCCGTCGTCGCCGTCGCGCGTGCGCGGACGGGGCCGGTGCGACCCGAGCTCGTCTGCGTGCCCTCGTCGGCCGCGGCGCGGCGTCGCCGCGGATACCACCCGGTCGCGCTGCTGCTGCGGCACGCGGGCCTGCGCGACCGGCGCCTGCTCGCCCGCACGGGGGAGCGCGACGACCAGGCCGGACTCGACCTCGCCGCCCGCGTACGCAACGCGTCCGGGGCGCTGCGCGCACTGCCCGCCGCCCGCGGCCGGACCGTCGTCCTGGTCGAGGACATCGTCACGACGGGCGCGACCGCGCGCGAGGCGGTGCGCGCCCTGGCGGCCGGCGGGGCGACCGTCGTCGGGGTCGCGGCGCTCGCGCAGACGCCCCGACGGGGCGTGCCGGGCGGCGCCACGCGGGAGGCATCCGCACCGCCCCTTCGCGCATAGCGCACGCCGATGACCTCCCCACGGAACGTTCGGGAAAGATTCCGTGACATTGCCGTGGCGCCGGGTTAGCGTGTCAGCAAGGCGTGGAGCACTCGCCCTCCGCCGGGCGGCACGCCGGATCTGGGAGGTCGTCATGGAACTGAACATCGTCGGACGCAACTTGGGTATCACCGACCGTTTCCGCGACTACGCCGCCGAGAAGGCCGAGAAGGTCTCGCATCTGGCGGATCGTGCGCTCGCCCTCGACATCAAGGTGAGCCGGCACCACGAGACCAACGGGAACAGCGGGCCCGACCGGGTGGAGCTCACCCTGATCGGGAAGGGACCCGTCGTCCGGGCCGAGGCAGACGGCCAGGACAAGTACGCAGCGTTCGACGTCGCCCTGGGGCGCCTCATGGAACGGATCCGCAGGGCGAAGGACCGCAGGAAGGTCCATCGCGGGCAGCATCGCCCGAAGTCGCTCCGCGAGGCCAGCACCGACGGGTTCTTCGGGCACGGCGTGCAGCCGGCCGACCCGGCCCTGCTCGAGCGGGTCCGCGACGGCAGCCCCGCACCCGAGGCCGCCGCGCCCGAGGAGGCGGAGGACGAGTACTGCCCCGTCGTGATCCGGCGGAAGGTCTTCGCCTCGACGCCCATGACGGTCGACGATGCGCTCTACTTCATGGAGCTCGTCGGCCACGACTTCTACCTGTTCATCGACTCGGAGAACGGCCGCCCGAGCGTCGTGTACCGCCGCAAGGGCTGGGACTACGGGCTCATCGGCCTCGACGAGCAGGCCGACGCGGCGAGCCCGGAGGGGCTCGAGGAGCAGCTGGTCCAGGCGGGCGCAGCTCGCGGCTGACGCGCGCGGGGCGGCGGCCGTCGCGCCGTCGCCCCGCGGCAGCGCCGCATCCGTCCACGGGCTCGGTCCGCGCACAGCCCGCACGCCGGTACGATTGCTATGATCGACCGCTGCGGGCCGACGCGACATCGATCGTGCGCCCGCGAGCGGCGCGGATCACGCGCCGTACGACGAGTGGAGAGCATCCGTGGCCTCAATTCTGGAAAGGGTTCTTCGCGTCGGCGAAGGACGCACGCTCAAGCGACTGGAGCACTACGCGAAGGCGGTCAACGCCCTCGAGGAGGACTTCACCTCTCTGAGCGACGAGGAACTGAAGCACGAGACGGTCGAGCTGCGCGAGCGCTACGTCGGCGGCGAGTCGCTCGACGACCTGCTGCCCGAGGCGTTCGCGGCCATCCGCGAGGCGGCCAAGCGCACGCTCGGCATGCGCCCCTACGACGTGCAGCTCATGGGCGGCGCGGCGCTGCACCTCGGCAACATCGCCGAGATGAAGACCGGTGAGGGCAAGACGCTCGTCGCCACCACGGCCGCGTACCTCAACGCGCTCGCGGGCCGTGGCGTGCACATCATCACGGTCAACGACTTCCTCGCGAGCTACCAGTCCGAGCTCATGGGCCGCGTGTTCCGCGCGCTGGGCATGACGACCGGATGCATCGTGGCCGGCCAGACCCCGGCCGAGCGCCGCGAGCAGTACCAGGCCGACATCACCTACGGCACGAACAACGAGTTCGGCTTCGACTACCTGCGCGACAACATGGCGTGGCAGTCGGCCGACATGGTGCAGCGCGGCCACTTCTTCGCGATCGTCGACGAGGTCGACTCGATCCTCATCGACGAGGCGCGCACCCCGCTCATCATCTCGGGCCCCGCCTCGGGCGAGGCGAACCGCTGGTTCGGCGAGTTCGCGCGCCTCGCGCAGCGGCTCGTGCCGGGCGAGGACTTCGAGGTCGACGAGAAGAAGCGCACCGTCGGCGTGCTCGAGCCGGGCATCGAGAAGGTCGAGGACTACCTCGGCATCGACAACCTGTACGAGTCGGCCAACACGCCCCTCATCTCGTTCCTCAACAACGCCATCAAGGCGGCCGCGCTGTTCAAGCGCGACAAGGACTACGTCGTCATGAACGGCGAGGTGCTCATCGTCGACGAGCACACCGGCCGCATCCTCGTGGGCCGCCGCTACAACGAGGGCATCCACCAGGCCATCGAGGCCAAGGAGGGCGTGCAGGTCAAGGCCGAGAACCAGACCCTCGCGACCGTGACCCTGCAGAACTACTTCCGCCTCTACAAGAAGCTCGCCGGCATGACCGGTACGGCCGAGACCGAGGCCGCCGAGTTCATGGCGACCTACAAGCTCGGGGTGGTGGCGATCCCGACGAACAAGCCAATGGTGCGCATCGACCAGCCCGACCTCGTGTACAAGAACGAGGAGGCGAAGTTCGCGCAGGTCGTCGACGACATCGTCGAGCGCCACGCGAAGGGCCAGCCCGTGCTGGTCGGCACGACGAGCGTCGAGAAGAGCGAGTACCTCTCGCGCCTGCTCGCCAAGAAGGGCGTGCGGCACGAGGTGCTGAACGCCAAGAACCACGCTCGCGAGGCCGCGATCATCGCGCAGGCCGGCCGACTCGGCGCGGTCACCGTCGCCACGAACATGGCCGGTCGCGGCACCGACATCATGCTCGGCGGCAACGCCGAGTTCCTCGCGGTGCAGGAGATGCACGAGAAGGGCCTGAGCCCCGCGGAGACGCCCGAGGAGTACGAGGCCGAGTGGGACGGCGTGTTCGACCGCGTCAAGGCCACGGTCGCGACCGAGGCCGAGAAGGTCCTCGCCGCGGGCGGACTGTACGTGCTCGGCACCGAGCGCCACGAGTCGCGCCGCATCGACAACCAGCTGCGCGGCCGTTCGGGCCGCCAGGGCGACCCGGGCGAGAGCCGGTTCTACCTGTCGCTCACCGACGACCTGATGCGCCTGTTCAACTCCGGCGCGGCCGAGTCGCTCATGTCGCGCGGGGTGCCCGACGACGTGGCGATCGAGTCGAAGGTCGTGACCCGGGCCATCCGCTCGGCGCAGTCGCAGGTCGAGACGCGCAACGCCGAGATCCGCAAGAACGTGCTGAAGTACGACGACGTGCTGAACCGCCAGCGCGAGGCCATCTACAGCGACCGCCGGCACATCCTGCAGGGCGACGACCTGCACGAGCGCACGCAGCACTTCCTCGAGGACGTCATCGACGAGGTGCTCGACCAGCACATCGGCGAGGGCAACCCCGACGAGTGGGACTTCGACGCGCTCTGGGCCGAGCTCAAGACGCTCTACCCGATCGGCATCACGATCGACGAGGTCGTGGCCGAGGCCGGCGAGAAGGGCCGCATCAACCGCGAGTTCGTGCGCAGCGAGATCCTCTCCGACGCGCAGCTCGCCTACGGGCGCCGCGAGGAGCAGCTCGGCTCGCCGGCGATGCGCGAGCTCGAGCGTCGCGTGGTGCTGTCGGTCATCGATCGCCGCTGGCGCGACCACCTCTACGAGATGGACTACCTCAAGGACGGCATCGGCCTGCGCGCCATGGCGCAGCGCGACCCGCTGGTCGAGTACCAGCGCGAGGGCTACGCGATGTTCCAGCAGATGATGGGGTCGATCCGCGAGGAGTCGGTCGGCTTCCTGTTCAACCTCGAGGTCGAGGTGAACCCCGCCGGTGCCGCAGGGCCCACCATCGCGGCGCGCGGGCTCACCCGCAACCAGGCCCCGGAGGACAAGCTGAGCTACTCGGCCCCGAGCGACTCGGGCGGCGTGGAGGTGCGCAACCAGCGCGGCCAGGTGCAGCAGGCGGCCACGCAGCGGGCGCGTCGCGCGGTGGCCGCGCAGCAGGCGCAGGCGACGCCCCGTCCGTCGGGGCAGGAGGTCGCGCGCGGCGCGTTCGGGCAGCCGACGTCGGGCGACCAGGCGCCGGAGCAGGCGCCGCAGAACCGGGCGCAGCGGCGCGCACAGGAGCGCCGGGGGCGCTGAAGCGCGCCGCGGGCTGGCGCGGGTCCCGAGCGACCGCGTCAGCCGGTGGTGGGTGCGAGCGGGCGGGCGCTCAGAGCACGCTGATCGCGCTCGCGCGCCAGCGGGCGTCGAGGCCCTCCAGGCGGATGGCGACCGCGCGCGAGCGTGCCTTGCTGTGCACCATCACGACGGCTTCGATGATGCCGTCGCGGGGTTCGCACTGGTGGATGCGCCCGATGCTGAACGCCGGCCGCGATGGTGCCTGGCCCTTGACCCGACGCGCCCGCGCGCCGAGCACGACGCGCTTCAGCAGGTGCCGGTACACGTCGTCGTTCACCCACCTGGCCATCTGCTCGAGTTCCTCGCCCCCGCGAGTACCTCGATCACGCAGCGGGTCAGGTTGGTGAGCAGCGGCTCCGGATCTGGAAGCTCGCTGCGCACCGACGGTTGCCGTGCGAAGAAATCGTCATCGAATGCGGTGCCGGAACCCCTTGCGGCCCCCCTGGTCCCGACATCCCTCCTTACTGCTGCGGTCATTTCTGCTCCACATGGGACGCGTCGCCCGCCGGCCGCGGCGGGCGACGTGACGGCCCCGTCGCCGGGGGCCGAGTCGGTCATTGCTGAGCAAATTACGTGCGTGTCATGCGCGGTGTCAATAAGGAACCCTCATTGTGGATAAATCGTTTCCGCACTGTAACCGGACGGTAGTTTTCGCCCATGCCGGGCGACGGATTCCTCGACGATCTGGAGGCCGAGCTCGCTGATCCGGGCCGCGCCGCCGACCTCGAGCTGCGCGCCGAGGAGGAGCGGCTGCGCGTCGCGCGGCTCGACCTGCGCGAGCGGGTGGTCGCGATGTCGCGCGGCGAGGCCGGGGCGCGCGGCGTGCGCCTCGACCTCCGCGACGGCACCACGATCGTGCTCGAGGTCGAGCTCTCGGGTCGCGACTGGGTGTCCGGCGCCGCGGTGCCGCCCGACGGCGGCCGCGCATCGCCGTGCCTCGTTCCCCTGCATGCCGTCCGTGCGGTCGTGCCCTCGCGCGCGCAGCTGTCGGCGAGCCTCGTCCCCGCGGCCTCGTCCGGCGTCGCCGAGCGCATCGGCATCGGTGCGGTGCTGCGCGACCTGTGCCGGCGGCGGTCGCCGGTCACGATCGCCTGCGACGGCGCGCGCGTGCACGGCACGGTCGATCGCGTGGGACGCGACCATCTCGACCTCGCGGTGCACGAGCCTGGGGTCGCGCGCCGCGACGGCGACGTGCGCCAGGTGCGGCTCATCCCGTTCGAGACGGTGCTCCTGGTGCGCTGGTGAACGGATGCCCCGCGACGGGCGCGCGCCGCACGGCGACCGGCGGCGCGGCGGGTCGGCTCAGCCGCGGTGCGGTTCGCGGATGACGCGGCCGCCCGAGAGCTCGGGGATGTTCGCGAAGTCCGACTGGAGCCAGAGGTTGAGGCGCCTGGCCTCCTCGTATTTGGCCTCGATGTAGGACTCGAGCACGTCGCGTTCGACGCGCCAGACCCCGGCGCTCGTGATGCGGATGGCGGGCAGTTCGCCCGAGCGGACCAGGTCGGACGCCTCGGACAGCGAGATCCGGAGGATCTCCGCGACATCGCCGAGCGTCAGGAAGCGCCCGACGGGTTCCGCACCCGAGCTGGTCATGTGTCGATTATGGCGGGACGCCCTCGGAGCGTGTTCTCGTGTGGATAACTTCACGGGGACCTCACATGTTCGTATCACGATGGGTGCGCCCCGCCCGGGGCATGTCGGAGAGGCGGGGCGATGGACGGGTCGGACGCATCGGTCGCGCGGCGTTCCCCGCGGCGGACCGCCGACGTGCGGCTGGTCGTGGGCGTCGTGCTCGTGCTCGCCTCCGTGGTCGGCACCTGGCTGCTCGTCGACTCGCTCGATCGCACGTCTCGTGTCTACGTCGCCCCGCAGACGCTCGCGCCGGGCTCGACGGTGCGGCTCGACGAGCTCGCGACCGCCGACGTGGGCCTCGGCGCGAGCGAGGACCGCTACCTCCGGGCGGACGACGCCGCGGGGGCGGGCGAGCACGTCGTGCTGCGGACCGTCGCGGCGGGCGAGCTCGTGCCGGCCGGGGCGCTCGGCGACCTCGCGGCCGAGACCCTGACGACGGTCGTGGTCACGCCCGCGGCCGCGCTGCCCGCCGCCCTCGGCGTCGGCAGTCCGGTCGACCTCTGGTCCGCGGAGGCCGTCGAGCGGGGCGTGTGGGGGCCCCCGACCGTGCTGGTCGCAGGCGCCGTGGTCCGCGGCATCGCGTCGGACGACGGCGGCGTCGGCGGCCTCGACCGGGTGCCGTCCGTGGAGCTCTCGATCCCGCGCGACGCGGTGCCCGCCGTGCTGGCGGCCATCGCCGCCGGCGACGCCATGCACCTCGTCGGTGCGCGCGCGGGCGGAGCCGGCTGAGGTGGCGCGCATCGCGCTCGTCCTCGGGCACGAGCTCGAGGACCGGCTGCTCGCGGACATCGTGGAGCACGGCCACGTCGTGGTCGCACGCCTCGTCAGCGGGCGCGAGCTGCTCGGCTCGATCGATGCGCTCGCGCCGGAGGTGGTGCTGGTCGGTGCGGGGCGCGCGACGCTCGGCCGCGACCTCCTGGCGGCCTGCGACGAGCGGGGCGTGCGCGTGGTCGCGCTCGCCGCCAACGACCTCGAGCGCCACCACGCCCGCCACGTCGGCCTGCTCGAGGTCGCCGACGCGTCCGCCGGGTGGGACGAGGTCGAGCCGCTCGTACAGGGCGGCGCCGCCGTCACTGAGGCGCCGCGCGGACCGGCGACGCGGCGCGGCACCGTGCTCGCGGTCTGGGGCCCGACGGGCGCGCCCGGGCGCACCACGCTCGCGGTGAACCTCGCCGCAGCGTACGCGCACGCGGGACGCTCGGTCGCACTGGTCGACGCCGATGCGTACGGGGGAGCGGTCGCTCCCCAGCTCGGACTGCTCGACGCGGCGCCGGGCTTCGCGGCGGCCTGCCGCCTCGCCGGATCGGACGCGCTCGACCGTGGCGAGCTCGACCGCCTCGCACAGCACCACACCGCGCCCGGCGGCTCGTTCCGCGTGCTCACCGGGCTCTCCGGCACCCGTCGCTGGCCCGAGCTCGCGGCCGATCGCGTCGCCGCGGTGCTCGAGGCGCTCCGCGGGTGGGTCGACGTCGTGGTCGTCGACACGGGGTTCTGCCTCGAACGCGACGAGGAGCTCTCGACCGACGTGTTCGCGCCGCGCCGGAACGCGGCGACGGTCGCGGCGGTCGAGGTCGCCGACCGCACGGTCGCCGTGGGGCAGGCCGACGCGGTCGGCCTCGCGAGGCTCGTGCGCGGCTACGCCGACCTGCTCGAGTTCACGGATGCCTCGCGCGTGCGCCCGGTGGTGAACCGCGTGCGCGCGTCCGTGCTCGGCCTCGACCCGGGCGGACAGGCGCGGCACGCCCTGCAGCGCCTCGCCGGCATCTCGGACGCGACGCTGCTGCCCGACGACCGACGCGCGGCGGATGCGGCGCTGCTCGCCGCCCGCCCGCTCCTCGAGGTCGCCCCGCGCTCGCCGCTCGCGTCCGGCGTCCGGGGGCTCGCCGAACGGCTCTCGCCCGCGGCCGCAGCGCCGCCGCGCCGCCGTCGGGGGCTGCTCGCGCGCGCCTGACCGCGCACGCGCGCCCCGCGCCGCGCGTCGTGCACGACGGCGCGGAAGTACGCTGGGACTCGTGTCGACGCTCAGTGATCTCGTTCTCGCCCAGGGCCGCAGCAGCAGGGAGGACCTCGACTGGCTGCACATGCTCGTGGGCGACCTCCAACTCCTGGCGGACCTCGCGTTCGCCGACATCGTGCTCTGGACGCCGGGAGCCGACGCCCCGTTCGTCGCCGTCGCGCACGCGCGTCCGTCGGGCGCGGCGACGCTGTTCTACCGCGACTTCGTCGGCCAGCAGGTCAAGGAGGACTGGCGCGACCTCGTGACCCGCGCCTACGACACCGGCGAGGTCGTCGACTCCTCGGCCCTCGACTGGTACGAGGAGATGCCCACCCGCATGCGCGCCGTGCCCGTGAAGCGGCGCCTGCGGACGAGCGGCCCCGAGGTCTCCGAGCGCCCCATCGCGGTGCTCACGCGCCACTCGAACCTGAGCCAGTCGCGCACGCCCAGCCGCCAGGAGCTCACGTTCAACGACTGCGCGGACGAGTTGTTCGCGATGATCGCGTCGGGCGACTTCCCCGACCTCGGCGCGCCATCGGGGCCGCGTCGCGGCGCACCCCGGGCATCCGACGGCCTGATCCGGCTCGACATGGACGGCGTCACGACCTTCGCGAGCCCCAACGCGCTGTCGGCGTTCTACCGCATGGGGTTCGCCGAGGAGCTCGAGTCGGAGTCGCTGGCCGAGGTGACCACGCGCCTGCTCGCGGGGCGGCTCGAGGTCGACGAGTCGCTGCCGCTCGTGGTGACCGGTCGCGCGCCGTGGCGCACCGACATCGAGTCGAAGGGGGTCACGGTCACGCTCCGGGCGATCCCGCTCCGGCACCGGGGCGAACGGGTCGGCGCGATCGTGCTCTGCCGCGACGTGACCGAGATGCGCCACCAGGAGCAGGAGCTCATCACCAAGGACGCGACGATCCGCGAGATCCACCACCGGGTGAAGAACAACCTGCAGACCGTCGCGTCGCTGCTGCGCATCCAGGCGCGGCGCACGCACTCCGAGGAGGCGCGCTCGGCGCTCACCCAGGCCATGCGGCGCGTCGGCGCGATCGCGGTCGTCCACGACACGCTCTCGGAGGGGCTCAGCCAGAACGTCGACTTCGACCAGGTGTTCGACCGGGCGCTGCTGCTCGTGGCCGAGGTCGCCGCGGCGCACAACACGACCGCGCACCCCAAGCGCACGGGCACCTTCGGCGTGCTGCCGAGCGCCTACGCGACGCCGCTCGCGCTCGCGCTGACCGAGCTCGTCACGAACGCGGTCGAGCACGGGCTCGACGGCCAGGAGGGCGACGTCGAGATCACGGCCGAGCGCACGACCGACACGCTCACCGTCGAGGTGCGCGACACCGGCTCGGGCCTGCCGGAGGGCAAGGTGGGCGAGGGGCTCGGCACGCAGATCGTCCGCACGCTCATCCAGGGCGAGCTCGGCGGCACGATCGACTGGCACACGGTCGTCGGGGCGGGCACCGAGGTGACGATCTCGGTGCCGATGCGCTGGATCACCCAGGCATGACGACGCCCGCCGCTAATCGCGGCGGGCGGGCGTCGTGCGCGCGGTGCGCGGTGGCTAGGAGGCGCGGCGGGCGCGGGCGGCGCGGCGCTTCAGGGCGCGGCGCTCGTCTTCGCTGAGGCCGCCCCAGACACCCGAGTCCTGACCGGTCTCGAGGGCGTACTGGAGGCACAGCTCGGTCACGGTGCAGCGGCCGCAGACGGCCTTGGCCTTCTCGATCTGGTCGATCGCGGGACCGGTGTTGCCGACCGGGAAGAACAGTTCGGGGTCTGCGGTCAGGCAGGCGGCCTTGTCGCGCCAATCCATGGGGGTGCTCCTTGCGTGTGTGCGTGCGCAGCAACTCGCGTGGGACGCGGCCGTGTCGGCGGTACTGCTTGTGGGGGAAGGCCGAGTCGCAGGAAGGTAGGATCGAATGCGACCGGCTCACGTCCCTGTGAGCGTCAACTCGGCCCTGTAAATGCTCGCATAGTGTGTGACGCAGATCAATAGTCGTGCATGGGATATCGCTGTGAATGCTGAAGAGGATTCGGGGTCCGGAACCGTCCGGGTCGCCCCGGGCGTGCGCGCCGCGCTGGTCGTCGTGACGGTGCTGCTGTTCGCCGAGGCCGCCCTCATGGTCGGCGTGACCGCGTGGCTCGTGCTCGAGCTCCTGGTCGACGAGCCGTCGTCTCTGGCCAGCGGGCTCGCCCTGACCGCGGTCTCCGCGATCGGCGCGACGTGGGTCGTCGCGGTCGCCGTCGCGGCCGCTCGGCGCGCGCCGTGGTCGCGGGGCGGCGCCATCACGTGGCAGCTGTTGCAGCTCGCGGTCGCGGTGGGGTCGTTCCAGGGCCTGTTCGCACGCCCCGACGTGGGCTGGGCGCTGCTCGCGCCGGCGATCGTCGTGATCGTGCTGCTGCTGCTCCCGCCGGTCGCGGCGTGCTTCGCGCGCCCGGTCGTGACGGCCGAGGACTGAGCTCGCGGTCGGCGGCTACGCGGCGTCGACGCCCAGCTCGCGACGCACGCGCGCCACGTGCCCGGTGGCCTTGACGTTGTACATGGCCTTCTCGATGCGCCCGTCGGCGTCGATCACGAACGTCGAGCGGATCGAGCCCACGACGGTGCGTCCGTAGTTCTGCTTCTCGCCCCAGGCGCCGTACGCCTCCTGCACCGCGTGGTCGGGGTCGCTCAGCAGCGGGAAGGTGAGCCCGTCGCGCTCGGCGAACTCTGCGAGCGCGGGGATCTCGTCCTTCGAGACGCCGATGACGCGCACGCCTGCGGCCGACAGGGATTCGAGGCTGTCGCGGAAGTCGCACGCCTCGGTGGTGCAGCCCGGGGTCATGGCCGCCGGGTAGAAGTACAGCACGACCCGCTCGCCGCGGAGATCGGAGAGCGTGACCGGCGCGCCGGCCTGGTCGTCGAGGGTGAAGTCGGGGGCGGCATCCCCGGGGGCGAGTCGGACGGCGTCGGTCATGCGTCCATCGTAGGCGAGGCGGATGCGGCCTCCCGGCCGAGCGCGAGCACCGGGTGCTCGATCGAGAACCGCGCGGCCTCGGGCCGGTAGCGTTCGTCGGCGAACTCGACGGCCACGCCGCGGTCGTCGCGCACGACCCGGCGCTCGCGGAGGATCGGGGAGCCCGTCTCGACCCCGAGGGTCTCGGCCTCGAGGCCGCTCGCGGCGACCGCGTCGATGAGGTGCCGCGCGGTGACCAGGCGCACGCCGGCGGCGATGAGCCGGTCGTGCACCGAGCCCTGGTCGAGGTCGGCGTGCAGCAGCGTGCGCCCGGACTCGACGGGGAAGCACGAGCGCTCGAGCATCGCGGGCCGGTCGTCGAGCGACCGCACCCGGGTGACCGCCACGACGGGGGTCTCGACCGCGATGTCCAGCATGCGCGCCTCACCCTCCTGGGCCGGGCGCCGCACGACCTCGAGCGTGCGCTGCCCGGGCACCTGGCCGATCGACTCGGCCCAGCGGGAGAACGGCACGAAGGTTTCGAACGCGCGCACCGGCACCGTGCTGCGCACCACGGGCGGCCGTCCGCGCCCGCCCGCGACGATGCCGTCGGCGCGCAGCCCGGCGAGCACGCGCCGCAGCTGCCCCCGGTTCGCGTCGAGGGTCGCGCACAGCTCCGATTCGCTCGGCAGGCGGGTGCCCACCTCCCAGGTGCCGCGACGGATGCCCCGGAGCAGCGCCGTGCGCACGCGTGCGTCGTCCGTCTGCTCATCCACCACGCTGCGACGGTAGCGAGGCCGGGCGAACGGACGCCGACTCAGGCTGAACGCGCGGTGAACGCCCCGTGAACGTGCGACGGCTCAGGCGAACGTCGCGAGCAGCCGCCGGAGCGAGTCCAGGCGGGCCCGCCCGATGTCCCCGAGGCGGCCGCTGGCGACCGCGTCGTCGAGCGCGCAGTCGGGGGCGTCGGGCAGGTGCGTGCATCCGCGGGGGCAGCCCTCGGCGATCTCCGAGAGATCGGTGAACGAGCGCAGGATGTTGTCGGGGTCGACGTGGCCGAGCCCGAACGAGCGGATGCCCGGGGTGTCGATCACCCAGCCGCGACCCGGTTCGCCCCCGAGCGCGGTGCCCGGCCCGGTCTCGACGCGCAGCGACACCGTCGACGATGACGTGTGGCGCCCGCGCCCGGTGACCACGTTCACGTGGCCCGTGGCCCGATCGGCGCTCGGCACGAGCGCGTTCACGAGCGTGGACTTGCCGACGCCCGAGTGCCCGACGAGCACCGTTCGATGCCCGACGAGCGCCGCGGCGATCTCGCCGAGCGGCATCGCGCCGCGGCGGCTCGTGAACGTCGGGATGTCGAGCCCGGCGAAGTTCGCGAGGAACGGCGCCGGGTCGGCGAGGTCGGCCTTGGTGACGCAGAGCAGCGGGCGGATGCCGGCGTCGTACGCGGCGACCAGGTAGCGGTCGACGAGGCGCGTGCGCGGTTCGGGGTCGGCCGCGGCGACGACGATGAGCAGCTGGTCGGCATTGGCGACGATGACCCGCTCGACGCGGTCGGTGTCGTCGGCCGACCGCCGCAGCAGCGTGCTCCGCTCGCGCACGCGGACGATGCGCGCGAGCGTGCCCTCGTCGCCGGTCGTGTCGCCGACGACGTCGACGGAGTCGCCGGTCGCGATGGCGTTGCGGCGCAGCTCGCGGGCGCGGGTCGCGGTGACCTCGTGCTCGTCGTCGGCGTCCGCGTCGACGAGCACCGCGTACCGGCCGCGATCGACGCCCAGCACGCGCCCGATCACCGCGTCGGCGTGCTCGGGTCGCACCT
This sequence comes from Agromyces mangrovi, assembly GCF_030296695.1. Classification (NCBI taxonomy): domain Bacteria; kingdom Bacillati; phylum Actinomycetota; class Actinomycetes; order Micrococcales; family Microbacteriaceae; genus Agromyces; species Agromyces mangrovi (ex Wang et al. 2018). The sequence continues at coordinate 2,897,351 of NZ_AP027737.1, forward strand.
TGGTGCGGGGGCGGTTGGCCTTGGGGTTGGGCCGGACGCGGACATCCGACTCGTCGAGGTCGTACTCGTCGTCCTCGTCGTCGTCCGTGTCCCACCAGCTCATGCCGACCCGTCGCCCCGCAGGGGCGTGCCGGCGAGCATCGTCGCCCACAGCTCGGGGAACTGGGGCAGCGTCTTCGCGGTCGAACCGATGTCGTCCACCCGCACGCCGGGCACGCGAAGCCCGACGATCGCGCCGGTCGTGGCCATCCGGTGGTCCTCGTACGCGCGCCACGGTCCGCCGGCGAGGTCGGCGGGCTCGAACCGCAGCCCGTCGTCGAGCTCGGTCACGCGGCCGCCGAGCGCCTGGAACTCGGCCGCGAGCGCCGCGATGCGGTCGGTCTCGTGGTGGCGGATGTGGCCGATGCCGGTGAACTCGCTCGGCTCGTCGGCGAGGGCGGCGAGTGCGGCGAGGTTCGGCACGAGCTCGCCGGCCTCGCCCAGGTCGAGCCGTACGCCGCGGATGCTCCCGTCGCCGGAGACGGTGACCCGGTCGCCGTCGCGCTGCACGGTCGCCCCGAACCGGGGGAGGAGGTCGACCAGGCGGGCGCCCACCTGGGTCGTGGTCTCCGGCCAGCCCGTGATCGAGGCGCTGCCGCCGGCCGCGACCGCGGCGCACAGGAACGGGGCGGCGTTGGAGAGGTCGGGTTCGATGCGCACGTCGCGCGCCGCGATGGGGCCGTGGGCGACCCGCCAGGTGCCCGTCTCGGGCTGCTCGACGGGCACCCCGCGCGCGGCGAGCGCGTCGACGGTCATCTCGATGTGCGGCAGGCTGGGCAGACGCTCGCCGGTGTGGCGGAGCACGAGGCCGTCGTCGAATCGCGCGGCGGCGAGCAGCAGGCCCGAGACGAACTGGCTCGACGCGGACGCGTCGATCGACAGCTCGCCGCCGCCCACGCGGCCGGTGCCGTGCACGGTGAACGGGAGCGCCCCGCGCCGGTCGTCGTCGAGGTCGACGCCGAGCCCGCGGAGCCCCTCGATGATGCCGCCCATGGGTCGACGACGGGCGGCCGCGTCGCCGTCGAACGTCGTCGGGCCGAGCGCGAGGGCCGCGACCGGCGGCAGGAAGCGCATGACGGTGCCGGCCAGGCCGCAGTCGATCGTCGTGGAGCCGAAGAGCTCGTCGGGTGGAGTCACCCGCAGGTCGTCGCCGAACGCGCCGTCGCCGGGCACGCGCTCGACGCCGACGCCGAGCGCGCGCAGCCCCTCGACCATGAGGTCGGTGTCGCGCGAGACCAGCGGGGCCCGCAGCATCCCGGGGCCGTCGGCGAGCGCCGCGAGCACGAGTTCGCGGTTCGTGAGCGACTTCGACCCGGGCACCTGCAGGGTCGCGTCGAGCGGGCCGGCGGCGACCGGTGCGGCCCACGAGCCGTCGCCCGGGGCGAGCGGGTCGTCGTCGCCGTACGGGTCGAACTCGGGCGCGGAATACGGGGTGATCTGCATCGGTTATCAGGGTAGTCGGTGGTCGTGTCCGGAAAGGGGAGTGCAAGGTGCCCGTGCTCGTGGAGCCGCGTTCCGTGGACGCTCAGGCGGACGCCCTAGGATGGCGCGCGATGGCAACCGACACCAGCGGTGGCGCACGCGGCGCCGAGCCGGCCGAGGCGGACCTGGGGGCGCTCTTCGAGGAGCAGGCCCTCCCGTTCCTCGACCAGCTCTACGGCGCAGCCCTGCGCATGACCAAGAACCCGGCCGACGCGCAGGACCTCGTGCAGGAGACCTTCGCGAAGGCCTATGCGGCGTTCGCGCAGTTCACGCAGGGCACGAACCTGAAGGCGTGGCTGTACCGCATCCTCACCAACACCTACATCAACACCTACCGCAAGAAGCAGCGCGAGCCGTACCAGTCGGCGATCGACGACCTCGAGGACTGGCAGCTCGGGGGCGCCGAGTCGACGACCGCGCGCTCGAGCCGGTCGGCGGAGGCCGAGGCGATCGACCACCTGCCCGACAGCGCGGTCAAGGACGCCCTGCAGTCCCTGCCCGAGGACTTCCGCCTCGCCGTCTACTTCGCCGACGTTGAGGGGTTCTCGTACCAGGAGATCGCCGACATGATGCACACACCGATCGGGACCGTGATGAGCCGCCTGCACCGTGGCAGGCGCCTGCTCCGCGAGCTCCTGGCCGACTACGCGGGCGAGCGCGGCTTCGCCGTGCAGCCGTCGGCACCGCGCACGGGGAGGAAGCGATGAGCGACTGCGGCTGCGAGAAGGCCAAGGCGGAGCTCGAGGAGTACCTGCACGACGAGCTCTGCAAGGAGGATGCCGCCGACATCCGCGAGCACATGGCCCACTGCGAGGACTGCTCGAGCGAGCTGCGGGTCGGGCAGGTGCTGACGGATGCCGTGAAGCGCGCGTGTCGCGAACAGGCACCCGAGCACATCCGCGACCAGGTCCTCGCCCGGATCCGCGACGTGCAGGCCGGTCACGGCGCACCCGTCGGCGGCGCCTGAGCGGGAGCCCGCGCTCGCCGCATCGGTGCACGGGATGCGATCGTGCACAGCGTGCAGCGTTCTGTCGGAAAATTCGCTAACCTAGTTAGCGATGAGCGAGCAGACCCCCTCCGCGACCGGTTCCACGTCCCGCGTGCCCACCTGGCTGCGCGTCCTGATCCCGGCCGTGCTCGTGCTGGGCTGGTTCGCCGCGTTCGGCCTGGGCGGCGCCTCCTTCGGACAGCTGTCCGACGTGTCCACCAACGACCAGACGCAGTTCCTGCCAGCGAGCGCCGAGGCGACCGAGGTCAACGAGCTGCAGGCGGAGTTCCGCGACGACGACCTCATCCCGGCCGTCGTGGTCTACGCCACCGACGACGGCGAGCTGACCGACGCGCAGCTCGCCGACATCGAGGACCAGCGCGACGAGTTCGCGTCGGTCGACGGGGTCGACGCCGACGGCGCGTCCCCGGTGATCGTCTCCGACGACGGCGAGGCCGCGCAGGTCGTCGTGCCCGTGATCTCCGGCGAGCCGGGCACCGAGGCCGTCGAGGAACTCCGGGCCCTGATCGCGGAGGAGCCCGTCGAGGGCGTCACCGCGGCCGTCACCGGCCCGGCCGGGTTCACCGCCGACCTCACCGGCGCGTTCGCGGGCATCGACGGCCTCCTGATCGCCGTCGCGTTCGCCGCGGTCCTCGTGATCCTCGTCATCGTCTACCGCTCGCCGCTCTTGCCGATCATCGTGCTCTTCACGAGCCTCACCGCGCTGTGCACCGCGGTGCTGGTCGTCGTGACGCTCGCGGCCGCCGACATCCTGCTGCTCACCGGCCAGACCCAGGGCATCTTGTTCATCCTCGTGATCGGGGCCGCGACCGACTACGCGCTGCTCTACATCGCGCGCTATCGCGAGACGCTCGCGACCGAGCCGACGAAGTGGGCCGCGACCTGGGCGGCGCTCAAGGGCTCGTGGGAGCCCATCCTCGCGTCGGGCGGCACCGTCATCGCGGGCCTGCTGATCCTGCTCGTGAGCGAGCTGAACTCGAACAAGTCGCTCGGCCCGGTGGCGGCGATCGGCATCGTGTGCGCGCTGCTGGCGGCGCTCACCCTGCTGCCGGCGCTGCTGCTCTGGGCGGGGCGCGTCGCATTCTGGCCGCGGCGTCCGCGCGCGGCATCCGACGACCCCGACCAGGTCGGCAGCGGCGCCCGCGGGTTCTGGGGCTCCGTGAGCCGGCTCGTCTCGCGCCGTCCGCGCTGGGTGTGGATCGTCTCGACCGTGCTGCTCGGCGTGATGTCGATCGGGCTCGTGCAGCTGGAGGCCGACGGCGTGCCGTCGAGCGAGTTCGTGCTCGGCGAGTCGCAGGCGCGCGACGGGCAGGAGCTGCTCGGCGAGCACTTCCCGGCCGGCTCCGGCACGCCCGCCGTCATCATCGGCCCGGAGGACGACCTCCAGGCGCTCGCCGACGTCGCGCTCGCCACCGACGGCATCGCCTCGGTCGCCGTGCTCGCGTCGGACTCGCCGTCGGGCCAGGCCGAGGTCACCGCCGACGGCATCCAGGCGCTCGGCCCGCCCGGCACCCCCGCGCCCGAGCCCGACGTGGTCGACGGCGACGTGCTGCTGCAGGCGACGCTCGAGGACCCGGCCGACTCGCTCGAGGCCGAGGCGACGGTGAAGGAGCTGCGCGTCGCGCTCGACGAGGTGTCCGAGGACGCCCTCGTCGGCGGCACGACCGCCGTCGCGCTCGACACCAACGAGGCCGCGATCGCCGACCGCACGCTGATCATCCCGCTCGTGCTCGCCGCGATCCTGCTGATCCTGATGCTGCTGCTGCGCTCGATCCTGGCGCCGGTGCTGCTCATCGCGAGCGTCGTGCTCTCGTTCGGCGCCGCGCTCGGCGTGTCGGCCGTGGTCTTCCAGACCGTGTTCGGCTGGGACGGCGCCGACCCGTCGGTGCCGCTGTTCGGCTTCGTGTTCCTCGTGGCGCTGGGCGTGGACTACAACATCTTCCTCATGACGCGCGTGCGCGAGGAGTCCTCGTGCACGGCACGAGGCCGGGCATCTTGCGCGGGCTCGCGCTCACCGCGGGGGTCATCACCTCGGCCGGCCTCGTGCTCGCGGCGACGTTCGCCGCGCTCGGGGTCATCCCGATCCTGTTCCTCGCGCAGATCGCGTTCATCGTCGCGTTCGGCGTGCTGCTCGACACCTTCCTCGTGCGGACGCTGCTGGTGCCCGCGCTCGCGTACGATATCGGCCCGGCCGTCTGGTGGCCGTCCAAGCTCGCGCGCCCGCACGACGGGCGACACGTGGGGGGTCACGACGGCGGCGATGCTCCGGCCGCGGGCGATGGGGACGCGCCCGCGCGGGTGGAGGCGACAGCGGTGCGCTGAGCCGCCGCGCACCGGCGCCGCAGTTCCGGGGAACCGAAGAGCCGGGTCCGACCACGAGGTCGGACCCGGCTCGTCGCGTCGGGCGGGGCGTCGAGCTACAGCGACAGCGCGCGCGAGACGAGCTCGGTCTGCTCCTGCGCGTGCACCTTCGCCGAGCCCGTGGCGGGCGAGGCGGATGCCGCGCGCGAGACGACGCTCACCGGGCGATCCCAGATCTTGCCGGTCTCGATGGCGAAGAACGGCCAGGCGCCCTGGTTCTCGGGCTCGTCCTGCGCCCAGACCAGCTCGGCGTTCGGGTACGAGTCCGCGACCTCGGCGAGGCGCTCGGCGGGCAGCGGGTAGTACTGCTCGAGGCGCACCAGCGCGATCTCGGGGTTCGGGTGCTTGGCCAGCTCGGCGGCGAGGTCGTAGTAGAGCTTGCCGGCCATGAACACGACCCGGCGCACTGCGGCGCGGTCGGTGATGCGAGCGTCGTCGATCACCGGCTCGAACTTGCCGCTCGTGAAGTCGGCGACCTCGCTGGTCGCGCCGCGCAGGCGGAGCATCGCCTTCGGCGTGAACACGACGAGCGGGCGCCGGGGGCGCTGGTACGCCTGGCGGCGCAGCAGGTGGAAGTACGACGCGGGCGTCGACGGGCGCGCCACCGTCATGTTCTGTTCGGCGCACATCTGCAGGTAGCGCTCGATGCGGGCGGACGAGTGGTCGGGGCCCTGGCCCTCGTAGCCGTGCGGCAGCAGGAGCACGACGCTCGAGCGCTGGCCCCACTTCTGCTCGGCCGACGAGATGAACTCGTCGATGACGGTCTGGGCGCCGTTGGCGAAGTCGCCGAACTGGGCCTCCCAGAGCACGAGGGCGTCCTTGCGCTCGACCGAGTAGCCGTACTCGAACGCCATGGCCGCGTACTCGGAGAGCAGCGAGTCGTAGATCCAGAACCGGGCCTGGTTGTCGCTGAGGTTCAGCAGCGGCAGCCACTCCTGGCCGTTCACGCGGTCGTGGAACACCGAGTGCCGCTGCACGAACGTGCCGCGGCGGGCGTCCTGCCCGGCGAAGCGCACGGGGGTGCCCTCGACCAGCAGCGACCCGAGCGCGAGCAGCTCGCCGAACGCCCAGTCGATCTTGCCGTTGCGGCTCATGTCGAGGCGCTTCTGGAGCAGCTGCTGCAGCTTCGCGTGCACCGTGAAGCCGTCGGGCTTGTTGTTGAACGCGTCGCCGATCATGTGCACGACCTGGTCGGACACGCCCGTGGTCTCGAGCTCGCCCGTGGGCGGCGCCTCCTTGGTCAGGGGCGCGCTGGTGGCCGGCTCGATGTCGGCCGCGCCGCCGGGCGCCGACGAGGCGGTCTGCGCGGCGTGGGTCTCCTGGAAGGCGTGCTCGAGGCGCTCCTGGAAGTCGCGGTGCGCCGCCTGGTACTCCTCCTCGGTGATGTCGCCGCGACCGACGAGCGCCTCGGTGTAGAGCTTGCGGACCGAGCGCTTCGCCTCGATGAGGTTGTACATGAGCGGCTGGGTCATCGACGGGTCGTCGCCCTCGTTGTGGCCGCGGCGGCGGTAGCAGACGAGGTCGATCACGACGTCGCGGTGGAACTGCTGCCGGTACTCGAACGCCAGTTCCGCCACGCGCACGACGGCCTCGGGGTCGTCGCCGTTGACGTGGAAGATCGGGGCCTGGATGGTCTTCGCGACATCCGTGGAGTAGATCGACGAGCGCGCGTCGCCCGGCACGGTGGTGAAGCCGACCTGGTTGTTCGCGACGACGTGGATCGTTCCGCCCGTGCGGTAGCCGCGCAGCTGCGACATCTGCAGGGTCTCGAACACGACGCCCTGGCCCGCCATCGCCGCGTCGCCGTGCACGAGGATCGGGAGGGTGCCGTAGCTGCCCGCGGGGCGGCGGTCCTGCTTGGCGCGCACGATGCCCTCGAGCACGCCGTTCACGGCCTCGAGGTGCGACGGGTTCGCCGCGAGGTACACCGGCACCTCCTCGCCCGTGTCGGCCGTGAACACGCCCTCGGTGCCGAGGTGGTACTTCACGTCGCCCGAGCCGGAGACGGTGCGCGGGTCGGGGGCGCCCTCGAACTCGCGGAAGATCTGGCCGTAGGTCTTGCCCGCGATGTTGGTGAGCACGTTCAGGCGGCCGCGGTGGGCCATGCCGATGGCGACCTCGTCGAGGCCCTCCTTGGCGGCGCCCTGGAGCACCTCGTCGAGCAGGGCGATCATCGACTCGCCGCCCTCGAGGCTGAAGCGCTTCTGGCCGACGTACTTGGTCTGCAGGAACGTCTCGAACGCCTCGGCCTCGTTGAGCTTGCCGAGGATGCGCATCTGCTCGTCGTGGGTCGGCTTCTCGTACTTGCGCTCGACCTTGCCCTGGATCCACTTGCGCTGCTCGGGGTCCTGGATGTGCATGTACTCGATGCCGATGGTGCGGCAGTACGAGTCGCGCAGCACGCCGAGGATGTCGCGCAGCAGCGAGGTGCGGGACTCGCCGAACTCGCCCGTGACGAACTCGCGGTCGAGGTCCCAGAACGTGAGCCCGTGGCTCGCGATGTCGAGGTCGGGGTGCGAGCGCTGCACGTACTCGAGCGGGTCGATGTCGGCCATCATGTGGCCGCGCACGCGGAACGAGTTGATGAGCTCCTGCACGCGTGCGGTCTTGTCGATCGCGCTGGCGATGTCGACCGAGATGTCGGGGGCCCAGTGGATCGGGTCGTAGGGCAGGCGGAGCGCGGCGAAGATGTCCTCGTAGAAGCGGCGCTGACCGATGAGCAGCTCGTGCACGGTCTTCAGGAACTCGCCCGAGCCCGCGCCCTGGATGACGCGGTGGTCGTAGGTCGAGGTGAGCGTGATCGTCTTGCCGATCGCGAGGTTCGCGAGGGTGCGGTCGCTGGAACCCTGGAACTCGGCCGGGTACTCGAGCGCGCCGGCGCCGATGATGCAGCCCTGGCCCTTCATGAGGCGGGGCACCGAGTGCACGGTGCCGATGCCGCCCGGGTTGGTCAGCGAGATCGTCGCGCCCTTGAAGTCGTCGGCCGTGAGCTTGTTCTTGCGGGCGCGCTGCACCAGGTCTTCGTAGGCCGCGAGGTACTCGTTGAACGTCATCGTCTCGGCGCGCTTGATGGCGGGCACGAGCAGCGCACGGGTGCCGTCGGGCTTCGGCAGGTCGATGGCGATGCCGAGGCCGATGTGCGCGGGCTTGATGAGGCTCGGCTTGCCGTCGCGCTCGTCGTAGTAGACGTTCTGGCTCGGGAACTCCTTGAGCGCCTGGATCAGCGCCCAGCCGATGAGGTGCGTGAACGAGACCTTGCCGCCTCGGGCGCGGCGGAGGTGGTTGTTGATGACGATGCGGTTGTCGATCATCAGCTTCGCGGGCACCGTGCGCACGCTGGTCGCGGTCGGGACCGTCAGGCTCTGGTCCATGTTCGCCGCGAGGGTCTTCGGCAGGCCGCGGAGCGGGACGACCTCGTCGACCTTCTCGGTCTCGCCCTCGACGACCGGCTGCGGGCTCGTGACCGGCACGTCGGCGGGCACCGGCTCGGGGCGCGGCGCGCGGGCGGTGGTGCGCGCCTGCGGCTGGGCGCCGATCACGGGCGTGGGCGCCGTGACGGGGTGGGCCGAGGGTGCGGGCACGGCGGGGGAGGCGGCCGCCGGCGGAGCCGGGTCCGCCACGGGTGCCTGCGCGGGCGTGGCGGGCGTGGCGGGCGCGTCGCCCGACGCGGGACGGTAGTTCTCGAGGATCGGCCACCACGTCTTGTCGACCGAGTCACGGTCGGCGCGGAACTGCTCGTACAATTCGTCGACGAGCCACTCGTTCGCGCCGAACTCGTTCGACGTGGCCTGGTCGGATCCACCGGTCAACTGCCTCGACACAGCCTCTTCGCCCACTCTCTTCGCTGCTGCTGGGGGATGCACTCGCTCCGGAGCGCTCGATCTGGCGGACGTCGCGCTCGCGCGCAGGCGTGGAACCCGCCGCGACAAGCCTAAACCCGTTCCCGTGGAGGAGGCTGCATGCCGTGGGGAACCTGAAGATGCAGCATCCGCAGCCACTAGCGTTGCGCACATGGAGTTCTACCGCACGACCCCGAGCCACGACCTGACCTACTCGGACGTCTTCCTCGTGCCGAGCCGGTCGGACGTCGCGAGCCGGCTCGACGTCTCCCTCGCACCCGAGGACGGCACGGGCGCGACCCTGCCGATCGTCTCGGCGAACATGAACTCGGTCACCGGCCCGCGGCTCGCGGCGACCCTCGCCCGGCGCGGCGGCCTCGGCGTGCTGCCGCAGGACATGCACCTGCAGGACCTCGACCGGGCCATCCGCTGGGTCAAGGCGCAGTCGCCGCGCTTCGACACCCCCTACGACTTCGATGCGGATGCCACGGTGGCCGACGCGCTCGAGGCGATCGCACCCGTGGAGGGCCACGGCCTCGTGCTGCACGACGGCGACGGCGCCTACGCGGGCTGCATCCCGGCGACGCGGCTGGCGACCGCGCTGCAGGACGCGCGCCTCGGCGACCTCGTGCACGGCGCGCTGCCCGCACTCGACGCCGACGACGTGTCCACCCCGCGCGGCGCGTTCGACCTGATGGTCGACGCCGACCTCGAGTTCGCGCCCGTGATGGCGCACGGGAAGGTGGTCGGCACGCTCAGCCGCCGCAGCGCGCTGCGCGGCACCATCTACACGCCGGCGCTCGACGCCCACGGCCGGCTGCGGGTCGCCGCGGCCGTCGGCATCAACGGCGACGTGGCCGGCAAGGCGACGGCGCTCGTGGCCGCGGGCGTCGACGTGCTGGTCGTCGACACGGCGCACGGCCACCAGGACGGCATGGTGCGCGCCATCCGCGCCGTGCGCGAGGCGGGCATCGAGGTGCCGATCGCCGCCGGCAACGTCGTGACCGAGCAGGCGGTGGCCGACCTCGTCGAGGCGGGCGCCGACATCGTGAAGGTCGGCGTGGGCCCCGGCGCCATGTGCACCACGCGCATGATGACCGCGGTCGGCCGGCCGCAGTTCTCGGCGGTGCTCGAGACGGCGGAGGCGGCCCGCGAGGCAGGTGCGCGCGTCTGGGCCGACGGGGGAGTGCGCTACCCGAGGGACGTCGCGTTGGCACTGGCCGCCGGCGCGGCATCCGTCATGATCGGCTCGTGGTTCGCCGGGACGCTCGAGGCGCCCGGGCGGCTCCGCACCGACGCCGACGGGGGCTGGTACAAGGAGAGCTGGGGCATGGCGTCGACCAAGGCCGTGCGCGAGCGGTTCGACCGGCTGTCGCCCTACGAGCTCGCGCGCAAGGAGCTGTTCGCCGAGGGGATCTCCTCGTCGCGCATCTCGCTCGACCCGCTGCGGCCGTCGCTCGAGGACCTGCTCGACATGATCACCACGGGGGTGCGCAGCTCGTTCACCTACGCGGGCGCCCACTCGGTGCCCGAGTTCCACGAGCGCGCGCTCGTCGGCATCCAGTCGGCGGCCGGGTACGAGGAGGGCAAAGCGCTGCCGGTCAGCTGGTAGCGGCGGTCGGGCGGATGCCGCGTGCCGGCGCCGCGGCGATCCGCGCGCGACAACCGTGCGGATCCGCAGCCTCGCGAGGTTATACTTGCGTCCACGATGGACGACCCTCCCAGTTCCAGTCCCAGTTCCCCTGGTCATAGACCCCTGCCCGTGAACGATCGGTCGGGTGCGAATGCCTGAGTGGCTCCTGCTCACGTTCGGACTCCTGCTCACGATCGGCACGGGCTTGTTCGTCGCCAGCGAGTTCGCGCTGGTCAACCTCGATCGCTCCGACCTCGAGGCGCGCCGCGCCCGCGGCGAGTCCCGGCTGGGCCTCACGATCGCCGCGCTCAAGATCACGTCGACGCACCTGTCGAGCGCGCAGCTCGGCATCACGATCACGACGCTGCTCACGGGCTACACCATGGAGCCCGCGATCAGCTCGCTGCTGGCGGGCCCGCTCGAGGCGATCGGCGTGCCCGAGTCGCTCGTGCGACCCGTCGGCGCGACCACCGCGATCATCGTGGCGACGCTGCTGTCGATGATCATCGGCGAGCTCGTGCCGAAGAACTTCGCGCTCGCGCTGCCGCGCCAGACGGCCGTGCTGGTGATGCCGTTCCAGACGGCGTTCACCACCGTGTTCGGTCCGGCGATCCGCCTGCTGAACGGCAGCGCGAACGCCCTGCTGCGCCTCATGGGCGTGGAGCCCAAGGAGGAGCTCTCGGGCGCCCGCTCGGCGGAGGAGCTGTCGTCGCTCGTGCGCCGGTCGGCGAGCGCGGGCATGCTCGAGAAGGACACGGCCACGCTGCTCAGCCGCACGCTGAGCTTCTCGCGGCTGAGCGCCGCCGACGTCATGACGCCGCGCCCACGGGTCGCGAGCGTCTCGCGCGACGACACGGCCGCGACCGTGATCGAGCTGGCATCGCAGACCGGGTACTCCCGCTTCCCGGTGCACGAGGAGAACCTCGACGACGTGGTCGGCCTCGTGCACGTCAAGCAGGCCGTCGCCGTGCCGCGCGAGCGCCGCGCCGACGTTCCCGTGTCGGCCCTGCAGTCCGACGGGCTCCGCGTGCCCGAGACGATGCGCCTGGACGCGCTGCTCGGCGAGCTGCGCGGCCGCGGCTACCAGATGGCCGTCGTCGTCGACGAGTACGGCGGCACCGCGGGCGTCGCCACCCTCGAGGACCTGGTCGAGGAGATCGTCGGCGAGGTCTCCGACGAGCACGACCGCTCGCGCGCGGGCATCGTGCGCCGGGCGGACTCGATCACGTTCCCCGGGCTGCTCCGGCCCGACGAGCTGCTCGAGCGCGCCGGCATCCGCGTGCCCGACGAGGGCCCGTACGAGACGGTCGGCGGGTACGTGATGAGCGAGCTCGGCCGCCTGCCCGCGGTCGGCGACGAGATCGAGACCGAGGACGGCACGCTCCGCGTGGTGCGCCTCGAGGGCCGTCGCATCGACCGGCTGCGCTACGTGCGCACCGCGCCCGTGGAGGAGGCCGCCGATGTCTGATTGGGCCGGAATCGCCTGGCTGGTCGTGCTGCTGGCCGGCAACGCCTTCTTCGTCGGCGCGGAGTTCGCCGTGATCTCCGCTCGGCGCTCGCAGATCGAGCCGCTCGCCGAGGCCGGCCATCGCCGCGCCCGCACGGCGCTCTGGGCGATGGAGCACGCGACGCTCATGCTCGCGATGAGCCAGCTCGGCATCACGATCTGCTCGTTGCTCATCCTGAACGTCTCCGAGCCGGCGATCCACCACCTGCTCGAGGTCCCGCTCGCGCTCACCGGCTGGTCGGAGGAGGTCATCGGCGTCATCGCGTTCGTGATCGCGCTGGTGCTCGTCTCCTACCTGCACGTCGTGCTCGGCGAGATGGTGCCGAAGAACCTGTCGTTCTCGATGCCCGACAAGGCGGTGCTGCTGCTCGCGCCCCCGCTGGTGTTCACGGCGCGCGTCTTCCGCCCCGTGATCGTGACGCTGAACGCGGCGGCGAACGGCATCGTGCGGCTCTGCCGCGTCGAGCCGAAGGACGAGGCGACGAGCACGTTCACGCTCGAGGAGGTGCAGACGATCGTCGACCAGTCGCGCCGCGAGGGCGTGCTGGAGGACTCGAGCGGCACGCTGAGCGCCGCGTTCGAGTTCACGACGAAGGTCGTGCGCGACGTGGCCCTGCCGCTCGACGAGCTGGTCAGCCTCGGGCCGGAGGGCACGCCGGGCGACGTCGAGCGCGCGGTCGCGCGGCGCGGCTTCTCGCGCTACGTGATCTGCGACGCCGCGGGCGAACCGGCCGGCTACGTGCACCTGAAGGACGTCATCGACCTGCACGACCACGAGTTCGACGAGCCGATCCCGCAGAAGTTCGTGCGGCAGCTGGTCTCGATCTACGCCGAGACCGACCTCGAGGACGCGCTCGCGACCATGCGCCGCACGGGCTCGCACCTGGCGCGGGCGTTCGACGCCGAGGGCGCGACGACGGGCGTGCTGTTCCTCGAGGACATCATCGAGGAGCTCGTCGGCGAGGTGCAGGATGCCACCCGACGCGTCTAGGGGCGCGCTGCCGTGGCGCGCGCTCGAGTCCCGGGTCGCGTACGAGAACCGCTGGATCCGGGTGCGCGAGGATCAGGTCGAGGGCCCGCACGGCCGCGGCGTGTACGGCGTGGTCGAGATGCGCCACCCGGCGGTGTTCGTCGTCGCCCTGGACGACGACGACCGGGTGTGCCTCGTGTCGCTCGCCCGCTACCCGGGCGGCAAGTGGTCGTGGGAGGTGCCCGCGGGCGGCTCGGACGGCGAGGACCCGCTCATCGCCGCGCAGCGCGAGCTGGCCGAGGAGACCGGGCTCGCCGCGGCCGAGTGGGTGCGCCTCGGCGGCATGGACGCGCTGAACGGCATCGCGGATGCCCCGGAGCACGTGTTCCTCGCCCGCGGCCTCGAGCCGGTGGCCGACGCGCGGGCCACGCAGGGCGAGGAGGGCATCGACGAGGTGCGCTGGGTGCCCTTCGGCGAGGCGCTGGCGATGGTCGCCGCGGGGGAGATCAGCGACGGCGAGACGATCGCCGCGCTCGCGTTCGCCGGCATCCACCTCGGCCGCTTCCGCTGACGCCCTCGCACCGGGCGGGGTGTCGCGCGCCAGAGCCCGGCGCGCCTATCGTGGGGCGCATGGGCGCGGAAGACGGCTGGCGCGACTGGACGGCGGCGGATGCCGCCCGGTGGATCGCCGTGCCGGAGGCATCCGATGACAAGTACCGCCGGGGCGTGCTCGGCGTGCGCACCGGATCGGACGAGTACCCGGGAGCGGCCGTGCTCGGCGTCGAGGCGGCGGCGCGCACCGGCGTCGGGATGATCCGCTACCTCGGCCCAGCCGCGGTGCGCGATGCCGTGCTCGCCCGTCGCCCCGAGGTCGTTGGGCAGGCGGGGCGCGTGCAGGCGTGGCTGCTCGGCTCGGGCATGGACCCGTCGGTGCGGTCGGAGGCCTTGGCCGGCGAGCTGCGCGAGGCGCTCGCATCCGGCCTGCCCGCGGTCGTCGACGCCGGCGCGCTCGACCTCGCGCCGGCGGGCACGGGGCCGATCGTGGTCACGCCCCACCACCGGGAGCTGGTCGGCCTGCTCGGCGGGTGCGGCGTCGAGGCGACGGTCGACGACGTCGCCGCGCGACCGGGGAGTGGGCGGTGCGCGCGGCCGAGGTCGCGGGCGTCGTGGTGCTGCTGAAGGGCGCCGTCACGCACGTGGCCGCGCCCGGCGGCGCGTGCCTGCGCGTCGAGCTGGCGACCCCGTGGCTCGCGACGGCCGGGGCGGGCGACGTGCTCGGCGGCATCCTCGGGGCCCTGCTCGCGACCCATCACCGCGAGGTGGCGACGGATGCCTCGGTGCTCGCGCCGCTCGCCGCGACGGCCGCGGCCGTGCACGGGCTGGCCGCGCGTCGGGCGTCGGGCGGCGGTCCGATCGCGGCGCTGGACGTGGCCGAGGCGGTGCCCGCCGTGATCGCGGAGCTCGTCGCCGACCGTCGCTAGGCTGGCCGCCATGGTCGAGGAGGCCCGGATGCGGCGGGGGCGGGTCGCGACCCCGCGCGGTCGGATCGGGGCCGTCCTCGGCGGACGCGTCGCGGCCTGGACGGGCTTCGCGGCGGTGCACGCCGGCCTCATCGCGGTCGGTCTGCACGTGCCGGGCAGCGTCTTCCACGACGTCTCGGCGGTCTACCTCGACTGGGTGCAGCGTGCGGTCGACGGCGCCGGGGTCGTCGGCATCGACCTCCCGTGGGTCTACCCGATCCTCGCGATCGTGCCGATCGGCATCGCGTTCGCATTCGGGCCCGAGCACTACCTCGCGACCTGGTTCGCCCTGGTGATCGCGCTCGACACGGCGGCGTTCGCAGTGCTGCTCGGGCGACGGCGCCTGTCGCCCACCCGGCGCGTCGCGGCGTGGTGGTGGCTGGGGCTCCTCGCGCTGCTCGGTCCGGTCGCGCTGGGGCGGCTCGACGCCATCACGGCACCCGTCGCGATCGTCGCGCTGCTGCTGGCTGCGCGGCACGCCCGCGTCGCGGCGCTGCTGCTGACGATCGGCGCCTGGATCAAGGTGTGGCCGGCGGCGCTCGGCCTCGCGCTGGTCACCGCCTCGCGACGGCGGCTCGAGGTGGTGCTCGTCGCCCTCGCCGGTTCGGCCGCGGTGATCGTGGCGAGCCTCGTGGCCGGCGGCGCGGGCGCGGTGCTGGGCTTCCTCGGGGAGCAGGACGCGCGCGGCCTGCAGGTCGAGGCGCCCGCTGCCGTGCCCTGGCTCTGGGCCATCGCGCTGGGCTCGACCGCGTCGAAGGTCGCCTACGACCACGAGATCCTCACGTTCCAGGTGTCGGGCCCGGGCACCGACGTCGTCGCCGGCCTGCTCACCCCGCTCATGGCCGTCGCGCTGGCCGCGGTCGTCGCGGTCGGCGTCGTCGCCGTGCGCCGCGGTGCGCCGTTCGGTGCGCTGCTGCCGCCGCTGTCGCTCGCGCTGGTGTGCGTGCTGCTCGTGTGCAACAAGGTCGGCTCGCCGCAGTTCGTCACGTGGCTCGTCGCGCCCGTGGTGCTCGGCCTGTGCCTGCGGCCCGCCCGCTTCGCGGTGCCGGCGCTCCTCGTCGCGGCGATCGCGGGGTGCACGCAGGTGCTCTACCCGGTGCTGTACGACCGATTGCTCGCAGCCGATCCGGCGTTCGTGCTCGTGCTGACCGTCAAGGTGCTGCTCGAGCTCGCGGTGCTGGGCTGGTCGGTGCGCGCCGTGTGGAAGAGTGGGACGCGGAGACGGGAGGTCGCCTGATGCTGGTCGCATTCTCGGTCGCGCCGAGTGGGACGGGGCGCGCAGACGGGTCGGTGCACGACGCGGTCGCGGCGGCCGTGAAGGTCGTTCGCGAGTCTGGCCTGCCGAACCGCACGTCGTCGATGTTCACGGAGCTCGAGGGCGAGTGGGACGAGGTGTTCGACGTGGTCCGTCGGGCCACCGAGGCGGTCGCGCCGTTCGGCTCGCGCGTCTCGCTCGTGCTGAAGGCCGACATCCGTCCCGGCTGGGCCGGCGAACTCGACGGGAAGGTCGAGCGCCTGGAGCAGGCGATCTCGGACGCCGGATAGGGTGCCGGCGCGTCGCGGGCCCGATGCCCCGCACGGGCTTGTCGAATCGATTCGATCCGTCGTAGACTCGCGCAGGTGACCCCCGCTGCGCCGGGGCCCGCGACCTGGTCGCCGGCCCGCATCCGACTCGCCCTGCTCGCCCTCGCGATGGGCGGCTTCGGCATCGGCGCGACCGAGTTCGTCGCCATGGGCCTGCTCCCCGAACTCGCCGCCGACCTCCTGCCCGCGCTCAACGCGAGCGCCCCGGAGGAGGCCATCGCCCAGGCCGGCTGGCTGATCTCGGCGTACGCGCTGGGCGTCGTCGTGGGCGCCCCGACGATCGCCGCCGCGGCCGCCCGCTGGCCGCGCAAGCAGCTGCTGCTCTGGCTCGTCGCCGCGTTCACGTTCGGCACGGTCGCGTCCGCGCTGCTGCCCACCTTCGAGCTCGTGCTCGTCGCCCGGTTCCTCTCCGCCGTGCCGCACGGCGCGTACTTCGGCATCGCCTCGCTCGTGGCCGCGAGCCTCATGGGCCCCGGCAAGCGGGCGCGGGGCGTCGCGCTCGTGCTCTCGGGCCTCACGATCGCGAACGTGGTCGGCGTGCCCGCCATCACCTGGCTCGGCCAGCAGACCACGTGGCGCGTCGCATACCTCGCGGTGGCCGCGATCTTCGCGCTCACGTTCGTCGCGATCGCCCTGGTCGTGCCGTGGCAGCCGGGCGACGCGTCGGCGTCGATCCGCCGCGAGCTCGGCGCGTTCCGTCGCGTGCAGGTCTGGCTGGCGCTCGGCATCGGCTCGATCGGGTTCGGCGGGTTCTTCGCGATGTACACGTACATCGCGCCGCTCGCCACCGAGGTCGCGGGCCTGCCCGCGGCATCCGTGCCCCTCGTGCTCATGGTCGTCGGCGTCGGCATGACGATCGGCAACCTGCTCGGCGGCTGGAGCGCCGACCGCAGCGTGCGACGGTCGCTGCGCGGCTACTTCATCGCACTCGCCGTGGCGCTCGCCGCCCTCGGGCTCGTCGCCTCGTGGCCGCCCGGGCTGATCGTCGGCGCCCTCGTCGTCGGTGCGGCCGCGGCCGCGCTCTCCCCGGTCATCCAGGCGCGGCTCATGGACGTCGCCGGTGACAGCCAGTCGATCGCGGCGGCGCTCAACCACTCCGCGCTGAACCTCGGCAACAGCCTCGGCGCGGCGGCGGGCGGTGCCGCCATCGCCGCCGGCCTCGGCTTCGTCTCGCCGATCTGGATCGGCCTGGGCTTCACGGTCGCCGGGCTCGGGCTCACCGCCGCGACCATCGCGGTCGACCGCTCCCGCCAGCGCAACGGCCAGGTGCTGTCGTACGCGACCGGCGCGGTCACGGTCGCGAACGACGCCTGATCACGGCAGGGGCCGACCAGCGACGGGTCGGGCGGCTCAGTCGCCCTGGAGCAGGATGCCGTCGGCGATGGCGCGCTTGCGCAGCGCGACCTTCGTGCCCACGTCGTAGCCCGCGAGCCGGTACTTCTCGCGGATGCGCTTGAGGTAGCTCTTGGCGGTCTCCTCCGAGATGCCGAGCTTGAACGCGACCGCCTTGACGGGCTCGCCGGCCCCGTACAGCGCCATGACGCGTCGCTCCTGCGCCGACAGGCGCGGGCCCTCGTGGTCGTCGGTCAGCGCGGGCTCGAGCTCGGCTGAGATGAACGACTGGCCCGCCTGCGCGGCGCGGATCGCGTCGACGATCGTCTCGACCGGCTCGTTCTTCACGATGTAGCCCAGCGCGCCCGCGTGCAGCGCCTCGCGGACGACCGCAGGGTCTGAGTAGGCGCTCATGAGGACGGTGCGCACGCCGGCCGTGTTCAGCGTCGAGATCTTCAGCGAGATCGGCAGGTTGTCCTTGAGGTCGAGGTCGAGCAGCACGACGTCGACGGGGAACTCGTGGTGCGCGAGCAGCTCGGGCCACGAGGCGACGGCCGCGCACAGGTCGACGTCGTCGGCGGCACCGGGGATCCAGTCGCTCAGCGCGCCGAGCAGCATCCGGTGGTCGTCGACGACGGCCAGGCGGATCGTCTCGGCTTCAGGCATCGGTGCTCCTCTCGTGGAGATTCATCGTACGAGACCGACGTCACCCGTATCGGCCCGATTCTCCACCGCGCAGTCGATCGTGATCGTTCTGACACCGTTCGCGACGCTCGACTCGAACGGCCCGACGATACCCGCAGCTTCCCACGTCGACGGGTCGGTGCGCCCGCGGGGCACGCCGTGCGCGGCGATCGAGACGGGGAAGGCGGTGCGGCGCGGATGCATCGGATCGTGCGGTCTCGCGGGCCCGAGCCGCACCGTGACCGGGATCGCCGCCGACCGCGAACGGTCGCTCACGAGCAGCCACAGCACGAGCAGGAGCGCGTCGCGCTGGCCCTGCGCGAGCGCGCCGGCCAGCCCGTCGGGGTCGTGCACGTCGACCGCGTCGGCGAGGAACTCCGACTCCGCGACCGCGTGCTTCAGCCACGTGTCGGAGCGGCCCTCCATGAGCCGCATCCGCAGCCGGGTCGCGAGCGAGCCCGCGGTGGCAGCGAGGTCGCGGGTGAGCGGCAGCGGCACCCGGCCGGCGCCCACGTCGGCGAGCAGCCGCTCGGCGTCGTCGTCGAGGCGCGCGAGTTCCTCGGAGGCGAACATGCCGACCGCGCGCGTCGACGTGCCGACGGTGCTCTGCACGAGCACCAGGTCGAGTTCGAACCGCACGATGCGGCGCAGGCCCGACGACGCGAGCGCGGTCACCACGACCGGCAGCACGGCCGTGCCCGCGTTCGCGACGCCCACCACGGCCTGCACGCCCGCCTGCTCCGTCTGTGCGACCGCGCAGACGGCGAGGACCGCTCCGACCGTGCTGCCGAGCGCGACGGCGAAGCGCGGGTCGCGGAGCACGGCGACGGGCATCAGCAGGGCGCCGATCGCGGGCGCCGCGGTGGGCGTGACCCCGAGGTACAGCGCGCCCTGCGTGCCCATCAGGTCGAGCACGACCACCGCGAGCGCGACCGCGAGCATCACCGCCGGTGCGATCCACCGCGTGCGCACCAGCGCGAGGACGGCCCACGACGCGGCCGTGCCGGCGAAGAGCACCGCCCACGCCCACGCCGAGGCCGACGCGTCGGGGTAGAACGGCACGAGCACCGCGAAGTGCAGCACGTGCATGGTCACGAGCAGCAGCGCGGCGACGAGCAGGCCGCCGGCGAGCCGGCCGCCGCCGATGCCCTCGAGGGCGGCGTCCGCGGCGCGCGCGGAGCGCGACGGGCGGCGGAACCCGCGCCCGGCGGGGCGCGCGCGGTCGGCGACGGCGGCGTGTCGGCTCACGGCTTCGGCACCTCCAGCATCACGGTCGTGCCCGATCCGGGGAGGAGAACAGGCGCACGCGTCCGCCCACGGCGTGCAGTCGGCCGACGACCGACTCGGCGAAGCCCAGGCGCTCCGGGTCGACCGCGGCGACGTCGAAGCCGACGCCGGCGTCGGTGACCATCGCGCGCACGGTGGTGGCGTCGTCGGTGACCGTCACGTCGGCCTCGACGACGCCCGAGTGCCGGCGCACGTTCTCGAGGCACTCGGCCATGGCGCCGAGCAGCGCGTCGAGCGTCTCGCGCGGCAGCAGCACCTGCCCGGTGCCGTGCCAGTGCACGTCGAGCCCCATGCGCCCGAACCGCTGCTTGACCGACTCGAGCGTCGCGCCGAGCGCCTCGTCGTCGTCGGGCGGCTCGGGGGTGAAGAACGTGCTCGCCGCCTGGCTGGACGCGGTGGCGTCGAGCCGCAGCTGGCGCAGCAGCCGGGCATCCTCCTCGCCTGCCCGCGCAGCGTGTCGGGCGCGACGCCCACGCCCGCGTGCGCGAGCAGGCTGAGCGTGGCGAGCACGGTGTCGTGCAGCAGCCGCGCGTCCTGCCGCTGCCGCGCCTCGAGCTCGCTCGCGAGCCGTTCGGCGCGGTGCGCGCCGCCCACCTCGTCGATGCGCGAGACCGCGACCGCCACCGCGCGCTCGATCCAGAGCGCGATCGCGATGGTGCCGAGCCAGGTGAGCGACATCGTCAGCATGGCGAGTCCCGGCATGCCGCCCGGTCGGAACGACGCGGCCGTGCCGAGGCTGATCGAGACGGCCGCGAGCAGCCCGAGCGGGATGCGCAGCCGGGGTCGGACGACCATGATGAACGAGACGGATGCCGCCGAGACGCCCGACAGCAGCACGATCGCCGTCGCCGTGGACGGGTGCAGGCGGCCCGAGACGAGGGCGATCGCGACCACGGCGGCACCGGCGGATGCCACGACGGCCACGCTCGAGCCCACCGCGTCGCGGCCCGTGGCGAGGCCCACGGCCGCCGCGACGGCGAGGCAGCCGAGCATGCCCCACGCGAGCGACCCCGGGGTGCTGCCCGTCGGCACCATGAGGCAGAGCAGTGCGCCGAGTGCACCGGTCATGCCGGTCACGCGCGCCAGTCGCCGCAGCAGCCGGTCGCGCTCCTTGAGGATGCGTTTCATCCGCCCTCCGCAGCTCCCGCAGGTGCAACGATAGCGCGCGGCCGGTGCCGCACCCGGTCAGGCCTCGAGCAGGTCCCGGATCGCCCGGCCCACGGCGGCCGACTCGATCAGGAACGCGTCGTGGCCGAACTCGGAGTCGAGCACCAGGAGCTCGGTGTCGTCGCCGGCGAGGCCGGCCGCGATCTCCTCCTGCCCCTCGAGCGGGAAGTAGCGGTCGCTGCGGATGCCGAGCACGAGCGCCCGGGCCTGCACGCGCTCGAGCGCGCGAGCCGTGCCGCCGCGGCCGCGGCCGATGTCGTGCGAGTTCATCGCCTCGGTGAGGGCGATGTAGCTGTTCGCGTCGAACCGGCGGGTGAACTTGTTGCCGTGGAAGTCGAGGTACGACTCCACGGCGAAGCGGCCGCCGTCGCCCATGGGGCTGCGCCCGCTCTGCCACGACCGCTGGAAGCGGTCGTTCAGCTCGGTCGCCGAGCGGTAGTTGAGCAGCGCCATGCGCCGCGCGAGCGCGAGGCCCCGCGTCGGCCCGTCGCCGTCGTCGGCGTCGTAGTAGTCGCCGGCCCGGAACTGCGCGTCGGTGCGGATCGCCTCGATCTGCACGGTGTTCAGCGCGATCTGGTCGGCGGTCGCGACCGGCGGTGCCGCGAGCACGCCGACCGCGGCCACGCGCTCGGGCAGCTCGATCGCCCACTCGAGCGCGTGCATGCCGCCCATCGAGCCGCCGAGCGCGGCGGCCCAGCGGTCGATGCCGATCGCGTCGGCGAAGGCCGCCTGGGCGCGCACCTGGTCGCGGATCGTCAGGTACGGGAAGCGCGCGCCCCACTCGGCGCCGTCGGGCGCGAACGACGCCGGGCCGGTCGAGCCCTGGCAGCCGCCGAGCACGTTGGGCGCGATGACGAACCAGCGGTCGGTGTCGATCGGCTTGCCCGGACCCACGATGTCGGGCCACCAGCCCGCGCTGGCGTGGCCCGGACCGGCGGCGCCGACCACGTGGCTGTCGCCCGTGAGCGCATGCAGCACGAGCACGGCGTTGTCGCGCTCGGGTGACAGCGTGCCCCACGTCTCGTAGGCGATGCGCACCGACGGCAGCTCGCCGCCCGACTCGAGCGGCAGCGCGCCGATCGCGGCGAACGACCGCTCGCCGACGGGGTCGCCCTCGCGCCACGCGCCGGTCGCGGGCGGCTTGCCGAGCAGCGAGCGGGCCTGGGCCTCGGTGACGAAGCTTGAGGGCACCACGTCCGCGGTCGTCTGCCAGTCCATGGGTCCATTCTCGCCCGCGCCGACGACCGCGCCGGCACTGTTACGCGCCGGCGAGGGCACGGATGCCCCGGGGCCGGCGCGCGGCCCCGGGGCATCCGCTCCTGTGCACCCCTGCTCAGGCTCGGAGCGACTCCGTGACGCGCTTCGCCGCGGCGAGGCCCGCCTCGAGGTCGGCCTTCAGGTCCTCGACGTTCTCGATGCCCACCGAGAGGCGCACGAGGCCCGGCGTGACGCCGGTCGTGAGCTGCTGCTCGGGGGTGAGCTGCGAGTGCGTGGTCGACGCCGGGTGGATCACGAGCGACCGCACGTCGCCGATGTTGGCGAGGTGGCTGAACAGCTGGAGCTCGTCGACGAGCGTGCGGCCGGCGTCGACGCCGCCCTTGAGCTCGAACGACAGCACCGCGCCGACGCCCTTCGGGGCGTACTTGTTCGCCGCGGCGTACCACGGGCTCGACGGCAGGCCGGCGTAGCTGACGCTGGCCACCTCGGGGTGCGAGTCGAGCCACTCGGCGATCTCCTGGGCGTTCTGCACGTGGCGCTCGATGCGCAGGCTCAGCGTCTCGATGCCCTGGATGAGCTGGAACGCGTTGTTCGGCGAGATGGCCGCGCCGAGGTCGCGCAGCAGCTGCACGCGCGCCTTGATGACGAACGCCAGCGCGTCGCCGACCGCGGCGGTGTAGCTCGCGCCGTGGTACGACGGGTCGGGCTCGGTCAGGCCGGGGAATCTGTCGACGTGCTCCGACCACGGGAACGACCCGCCGTCGACGATGATGCCGCCGACGACCGTGCCGTGGCCGCCGAGGAACTTCGTCGCCGAGTGGATGACGATGTCGGCACCGTGCTCGAACGGGCGGATGAGGTAGGGCGTCGCGATCGTGTTGTCGACGATGAGCGGCAGGTCGTGCTCGTGCGCGACACCGGCGACGAGCTCGATGTCGAGCACGTTGATCTTCGGGTTGCCGATGGTCTCGGCGAAGAAGAGCTTCGTGTTCGGGCGCACCGCGCGGCGCCACTCCTCGGGGTCGTCCTGGTTCTCGACGAACGTGGTCTCGATGCCGAGCTTGGCGAGCGTGTACTTGAACAGGTTGTAGGTGCCGCCGTAGATCGAGCTCGACGAGACGATGTGGTCGCCCGCCTGCGCGATGTTCAGCACCGCGAACGTCTCCGCCGCCTGGCCCGAGGCGACGAGGAGGGCGCCGGTGCCCCCTTCGAGCGCGGCGACGCGCTCCTCGACGACGGCCTGGGTCGGGTTCATGATGCGCGTGTAGATGTTGCCGAACTCGGCCAGGGCGAACAGGTTCTGCGCGTGCTGGGCGCTGTCGAACACGTACGACGTGGTCTGGTAGATCGGCGTCGCGCGCGCGTGGGTGGTGGGGTCGGGCGCCGCGCCCGAGTGCACCTGCTTGGTCTCGAACCGCCAGTCCGCGGGCTGCTCGCTCATGATGGTCTCCTGTTGTCGCGATCGGGGCGCGAGTCGATCCCGGCCCCCGCTCGGCAGCCTAGGCACGCGGTGGGGCACCCACAACGGATGCCGCAACACGCCGTAACCGCGACGGGCTCAGGTGCGCGCGGGCGGGCCCTGGCCGCGTGGCGCGTCGTCGATGTCGGGCAGCACGATCGTGCCGGTCGCGGTCTGCGGCTCGGGGCGGAAGAGCCAGCGGGCCCGCGGCGACACGAGGGGCCGGAACAGGCGCACGACGAGCGGCTGCGACAGCAGGATCGACACGCCCACGCAGAAGACGATCATCACGGCCAGCGCCCACCACGGTTGCTCGCCCGCGAGCATGTCCGACTCGCGGATGGGGTAGAGCACGAAGCTGTGCAGCAGGTAGATCGTCATGGTCGCCTGCCCGTAGGGCGTGAACCAGTGCGCGCCGCGCGGCATGAGCGTGAGGAACGCCACCGCCATGAGCATCGCCGAACCGAGCAGCACGAGCCGGATCAGGCCCGACCAGGGCTCGTCGTACCCGATGGCCATGTACGAGTCGTCGTAGAGCATGAAGCGGCGCAGGCCGATGTCGCGCCAGGTGTCGATGGCCAGCGGCATGACGGCGAGCACCACGGCGAAGAGCGCGATCGCGCCGGCGCGCCAGCGCCAGACCACGCCGGGCCGCAGGTCGAGCCAGCGATCGGTGATCTGCCATTGCCGCAGCTTCCAGCCGAAGACGAAGAACGGCAGCATGCCGAAGGTGCGGGTGAGGGCGAGCGTGGAGTCGATCGCCTCGGTGTAGCCGGCGCCGATCGAGATGACGATCGCGATGAGCAGCGGGTAGCGCAGCAGCACCAGGTAGGGCAGGGCGATGCGCCACATCGCGAGCGCGAGCAGGAACCACAGCGTCCACGACGCGGTCGTGTAGTCGAGCGAGAACGATCCGGTGGTGAACCAGCGGATCACGGTCCAGATGGTCTCGAAGACGAGGTACGGGAAGACCACGTCGGTGAGGATCACCCGCAGCGCCCGGGCATTCGGCGGGCCCGACTTGGTGAAGTACCCGGAGACGACGACGAACACCGCGACGTGGAACGAGTAGATGAACAGGTAGACGCTGTACGCGGCGTCGTCCTCGGCGATGAGCGGCAGGATGCCGTGGCCGACGACCACGAGCGTGACCGCGATCCAGCGCGCGTTGTCCCACATCGGCACCCGCCGCTTGCCGCGCGGGCGGGGCGGCGACGGGTCGGCGGGACGGGGCGACGACGGGTCGGGTGCGGGCATGCAGACATTCTGCCCCTCGAACGGGGGCGTGACAGCATCGCGGCGGCTCCTTCGGCAGAATGTCGGGCATGGATGCGCGACGGACGACGACCCCGCGGCGAGGCGACCGGTGAGCCCGATGCAGGCGCCACGCGACGAGGACATCGCCCGCAGGCTCCGCTGGGAGCGGGTGATGACCTGGCCCCTGCTCGTGCTGGGCGCGGCGTTCATCGTCGCGTACTCGGTGCTGATCCTCGACGAGGGCGACCTGGGCCCGGAGTGGCGGAACGCGATGCTACTGACCGCGGCGGTCACCTGGGTGGCGTTCGGCGTCGACTACGTCGTACGCCTCGTCGTCACCCCGATGCGCTGGCGCTGGCACTTCGTCACGCACAGCGTCATCGACCTGCTCTCGGTGCTCATCCCGCTCTTCCGCGCATTCCGCGTCATGCACCTGCTCCGGGAGATCCCGTACTTCCGCCTGAAGACCGGCAACGCCGTGCGCGCCCGGATCGTCGCGTACATGGTGGGGTACGCGGCCCTGTTCGTGTACTTCATCGCGCTGGCGACCCTGCAGGCCGAGCGGGACGCGCCCGGTGCGACGATCACCGACTTCGGACTCGCCATGTGGTGGGCCGTCGTGACCATCGCGACGGTCGGGTACGGGGACACCTACCCGGTCACCTTGGGGGACGCCTCTACGCGACCGGGCTCATGATCGGCGGCATCGCGATCGTCGGCGCCGCCTCGGCGACGATGATCTCGCTCATCTCCGAGAAGATCGGCATCTCGCTGCACCGCGACATCCGCGACGACGACGTCGACGACTAGCCTGAACGGCATGGGAATCGACCACGACGCAGGCACCGACGACATCCGCCGCGAGATCCTCGAGTGGGACGACTTCGCGACCGCCTCCCGCGATCTCGCGGCCGACGTGCTCGGCAGCGGGTTCCGCCCCGACGTGGTGATCGCGATCGCCCGCGGCGGACTGCTGCTGGCCGGGGCGGTCGCCTACGCGCTCGGCACCAAGAACTGCGGCTCGATCAACGTCGAGTTCTACACCGGCGTCGACGCCCGCCTGCCCGAGCCGATCGTGAGCGGGCCCATGCTCGATGCCCCCGCCCTCGCCGGCAAGCGCGTGCTGCTGGTCGACGACGTCTCCGACTCGGGTCGCACCCTGAAGAAGGTCGTCGGCATGATCACGGATGCGGGTGCCGACGTGCGCACCGCGACCCTCTACGTCAAGTCGCAGACCGTGCTCGTGCCCGACTACACGTACCGCGCGACCGACGACT
Organism: Agromyces mangrovi; assembly: GCF_030296695.1. Classification (NCBI taxonomy): domain Bacteria; kingdom Bacillati; phylum Actinomycetota; class Actinomycetes; order Micrococcales; family Microbacteriaceae; genus Agromyces; species Agromyces mangrovi (ex Wang et al. 2018). The sequence continues at coordinate 2,922,976 of NZ_AP027737.1, forward strand.
GGATCGTCTTCCCGTGGTCGGCCCTCCCGCCCGTCGCGGCGGCGGCCGCGGAGGTCGCCTCGTGAGCGTGCACCTCGTCGGCGGCGGCTGGACCCCCGCGCACCAGCCGGACGTGTTCCGCGGCTTCATCGCGGAGGCCGCCGAGCGGGCGGCCGCGGAGGGCGCGCCCGAGCCGGTCGTGGCACTGTTGCTGCTCGACCCGCACGGTCGCCAGGAGAACCCGTACCTCGACTACTACCGCGGCGCGATCGCGGCGGGCGGCGGCGCCGACGTGCGCGTGACGGGCGTCTCGGAGGTCGACGGCGAGTTCGCACCGGCCGCGCTCGCGGGCGCGCACGGCGTGCTGGTCGGCGGCGGCCCGACGCCCGGCTACCGCCGTGCGGTCGAGCCGATCGCGGGGGAGCTGCGTCGGCTCGTGGCATCCGGCTCGCCCTACCTCGGCTTCTCGGCGGGCGCGGCGATCGCGGCCGACACCGCGCTCCTCGGCGGCTGGCGCATCGGCGGCGTGCCGGTGTGCCAGGAGGACGCGGGGGAGGACCTCGACGAGGTCACCGTCGAGCCCGGCATCGGCCTGGTCGACCTCACCGTCGAGGTGCACGCCGCGCAGTGGGGCACGCTCGCGCGGCTGATCGCCGCGACCGAGGCAGGCCTGGTGCCCGGCGGCGTCGCGATCGACGAGGACACGGCGCTCATCGTCGGCGACACCGTGCGCGTGGCGGGCGGCGGCAGCGTCTGGCGCGTCGAGGCGACCGACCGCGGGGTGCTCGTCACGACCCTGGGCGCCTGAGGTGGCGCGCACGCTCGACGAGCTCGCCGCCGACGGGCTGATCGACGCGGGCTGGGCCGAGGCGCTCCAGCCGGTCGCCGGCCGCATCGCCGCGATGGGCGACTTCCTGCGCGCCGAGACCGCCGAGGGCCGCGGCTACCTGCCCGCGGGCGACCGCGTGCTGCGGGCGTTCCAGCGACCGCTCGACGACGTGCGCGTGCTCATCGTCGGCCAGGACCCGTACCCCACCCCGGGGCATCCGATCGGCCTGTCCTTCGCGGTCGAGGAGCACGTGCGACCGGTGCCGCGCAGCCTGCAGAACATCTACCGCGAGCTGCGCGACGACCTCGGCGTCGCGACCCCCGAGCACGGCGACCTGACGGCCTGGGCCGACTCCGGCGTCATGCTCCTGAACCGCGTGCTCACGGTGCGGCCCGGCACGCCCGCGTCGCACCGCGGGAAGGGCTGGGAGGAGGTCACCGAGCACGCGATCCGCACGCTCGCGGCGCGTGGCACTCCACTCGTCGCGATCCTCTGGGGGCGCGATGCGGCGAGCCTCGCGCCCATGCTCGGCGACGTGCCGTCGATCGAGTCCGCCCACCCGAGCCCGCTGTCGGCGTCGCGCGGGTTCTTCGCCTCGCGGCCGTTCAGCCGGGCGAACGCGCTGCTCGTCGAGCAGGGCGGCACGGGCGTCGACTGGGCGCTGGTGTGAACAGTCCGCGCCCGGGCGGCGCCCGCGACTAGTCTGGCGTCATGCTCGAGGAGGAATACCAGCAGCGCCGCCAGCTGCCGCGGCACCTGCGCAAGCCGCCCCCGCGGGAGGCGCCCTTCGAGTACACGATCCGCGAGGCGCGGGCGGAGGACCTGCCCGCCGTGCGCGAGATCTACAACTACTACGTCACCAACTCCACGGTCACGTTCGACGAGGACCGCATGACGATGCGCGAGTGGAAGCAGAAGTTCGCCTACCTGCAGAAGCTCGACATGCCGTTCATCGTGGCCCAGTCGCCGTCGGGCCAGCTGCTCGGCTACGCGCTCGTCTCACCGTGGAAGCAGAAGCGCGCCTACCGGTACACGGTCGAGAACTCGATCTACCTCGGGCCCGCCGCGACCGGCAAGGGCCTCGGCAAGGCGCTGCTCGGCGAGCTGATCGACCGGTCGAAGGCGGCCGGGCTGAAGGAGATGCTCGCGGTCATCGCCGACCAGGGCGCCGCCGCGTCGATCCGCCTGCACCGGAAGTTCGGCTTCCGCGAGATCGGCCGCATGGGCCGGGTCGGCTTCAAGTTCGACCGCTGGCTCGGCACGGTGCTGCTGCAGCTGTCGCTGAAGTGAGCGGATGCCCCGGGGCGCGCGTCGCCGGCGGGGCATCCGCCCGCCCTCAGTTCTTCGGCGTCGCGCGACGCAGCGCCAGCCAGGCGAGCACCGCGAACACCGCGGACGGCACGAGCGACCACGCGGCAACGCCGACCGGGCCGAGGCCGACGAACCACGTGCCGAGCGCCGGCCAGCTCTGCGTCCAGGTGAGCAGGGCGACCGCGCCGACGGTGAGCACGCCGATCGCGATCCAGAGCACGACCAGGCCGTTCATGCGCCACCGCATGTAGAACGTGCCGAAGAGCGCGCCCGTGAACATGAAGTAGGCCTGCACTGCGAAGAAGACGAACCAGGTGCCGAGCCAGCTCCCGGCGTCGAACCAGACCGCCGTGAACATGTGCGCGCCGAACCCCCACCCGTTCGTCCACGTCTCGATCGCGGCGAGCAGCGTCAGCACCACGGCGTTGCCCGCCGAGAGGGCGAGGAACAGCACCGACGTGCCGATCCAGAAGTCGCGGCGGGTCACGCCGAAGCCGAGCTGGAACGGGAAGGAGGCGCTGATCGCCATGACGCCCGCGACGAGCATGTAGATGAGGATCGAGAGCACGCCGCCGTTGAACTGGGTGCCGTCGCTGGCCGCGAGGCCGTCCTCCGACGACAGGCTCGCCGTGAGGATCGCCCAGATCGCGAGGGTGATCGCGAACGCGGAGCCGAGGATGATCCACGGCAGCACCAGGAGCCCCCACGTGCTCGTGAGGTGCAGGCGCACGACCTTGCTGATGCGGTCCACGGTGGTGGTCCCTTCCGTTCGCGTGACGGCCGGTGCCGTCGATGTCGTGGTCAGTACGGTGCTCATGCGTCCGCCTCCGTTCCGAGGGCGGGCCCGCCGGTCGTGCGCACGACCAGCTGCTGCAGCGAGACGGGCGCGAGCTCGAGCCCGTCGGCGCGGGCCGCGGTGCGGTCCTCCGGCGTGAGCCGGCCCGCGATCGTCGCGCTCGCCGTGCCGCCGAGGCGCTCGCGGTGCAGCACCTCGCGGCCGGCGACGAACGCCTCGACCCGCTCTGCGGGGCCGATCACGGTGGCGCCCCGCTCGCGCAGCTCGTCGGCCGGCTCGTCGATGACGATGCGCCCGTCGTCGATCACGATCACGTGCTCGAGCAGGTTGGCGACCTCGTCGATCAGGTGGGTCGAGAGCACCACGGTGCGGGGGTGCTCGGCGTAGTCGGCGAGGAGGCGGTCGTAGAACAGCTGGCGGGCGACCGCGTCGAGGCCGAGGTACGGCTCGTCGAAGAACGTCAGCGGCGCGCGCGATGCGAGCCCGACGATCACGCCGACCGCGGACTGCTGGCCGCGCGACATCTTCTTGATCGGCCGGTCGACGGGCACGCGGAACTCCTCGACCAGCTCGGCGGCGAACGCTGCGTCCCAGTCGGGGAAGCACAGCGACGCGGCCTTCAGCGCGTGGCGCCCCTTGAACTCGTCGGGGTAGCGCTGGCTCTCCTTCACGAAGCAGACGTTCGAGAGCACGCGCGCGTTCTCGAGCGGGCGCTCGCCGAACACGGTCGCGGTGCCGCCGGTCGGGAAGTCCTGGCCGGTGAGCAGTTGCATGAGGGTGGTCTTGCCGGCGCCGTTGCGGCCGAGGAGGCCGACGATGCCGTGCTCGGCGACGGAGATGCTCACGTCGTCGACGGCGTGCACGTCGCCGAAGCGACGGCTCAGTCGATCGGTGTCGATGACTGCGGTCATGGGGTGGTGTCCTTCCGGGAATCGCGGATGAGTGCGGCGACCTCGTCCGGGCCGATGCCCAGCGCGTCGGCCTCCGAGAGCAGGGGGCGACGAAGTCGGCGACGAACGACGCCCGACGGCGGGCGAGCAGCCGCTCGCGTGCGCCATCGGCGACGAACATGCCGATGCCCCGTCGCTTGACGAGGATGCCGTCGTCGACGAGGCGATTGACGCCCTTGCCGGCGGTGGCGGGGTTGATGCGGTAGAACGCGGCGATCTCGTTCGTCGACGGCGCCTGGCCCCCGTCGGGGAGGGCGCCGTCGACGATGTCGTCCTCGATGCGCTCGGCGATCTGCACGAAGATCGGCTTGCCGTCCTCGATCACGTCGACCCCATCGGTTCATTAGTCATGTAACTAACCAACCATGTAGCGAACCGCATGTCAACCTCCGCGTACGCTCGGAGGGTGACCGCGCTGCACGAGCTCTCCGCCGTCGCCCAGCGCGACCTGCTCCAGCGGGGCGACGTGTCCCCGACCGAGCTGGTCGCGCACTACCTCGCACGCATCGAGCGGCTGGGCGCGCGGTACGGGGCGTTCACGACGGTGCAGGCGGATGCCGCGCTGGCGCGGGCCGCGCTCGTCGAGTCGTCGACGAGTCCCGCCGCGCCGCTCTGGGGCATGCCGCACGCCGACAAGGATCTCGTGCGCCGCGCCGGCGTGCCGACGGGCTTCGGCTCGCGTGCGTTCGCAGGGTTCGTGCCCGACGAGTCCGACCCGCTGGCGACCGACCTCGACGCGGCCGGCGCCGTGAGCGTCGGTAAGACCGCGACGCCCGAGTTCGGGCTCACCTCGTCGGCGCAGTCGCTCGCGTCGCCGCCCGTGCGCCACCCGCTCGACCCGTCGCTCGACCCCGGCGGCTCGAGCGGGGAGCGGCCGTCGCGGTCGCGGCCGGACTCCTGCCGTTCGCGCCCGGGTCCGATGGCGGCGGCTCGATCCGCATCCCCGCCGCCGCGTGCGGCCTGGTCGGCATCAAGCCCTCGCGGGGCCGCGTGCCCGAGGGGTCGGGCCTCGCCATGCTCGGCGGGCTGCCGGTGGCGGGCGCCATCGGGCGCGACGTCGCGGACGCGGCGCTGCTGCTGGACGGCATGATCGCGCCGCGCGGGCTGCCGGCGCGGCATCCGTTCGCCCTGCGCGCCCCGGGCGACGACGGGCCGCTGCTGTCGGCCGCCATGCGGGCCTCGGGCCGGTTCCAGGTCGGCGTGCTGCGCGACACCCCGTGGGACGAGGCGTTCGACGTGCGCGTGTCGCCCGAGGCGGAGGCCGCGCTCGGCGTCGCACTCGACGCGCTCGACGCGATGGGCCAGGGGCTCGAGGAGATCGCCCCCGCGCCCGAGCCCGGGTACCCGGATGCGTTCCGTACGCTCTGGCAGGTCGGCGCAGCGTCGGTGCCGCTCGAGCCCGTGCAGGAGGACGCCCTCGAGCCGCTGACCCGGTGGCTGCGCGGCGTCGGGCGCACGCGCACGGGGCCCGAGCTCGCGGCCGCGCTGCTCGAGCTCACGATGTTCGAGCGGCGGACCATCGCGCGGTTCGCGCCGTTCGACGCCGTGCTCTCGCCCGCCCTCGCGATGACGCCCCGGCCGATCGGCTGGTACGACGCCGACGACGGCGAGGAGAACTTCGCCCAGCAGGTGCGCTACACGCCGTTCACGAGCTTCGTGAACGTGGCCGGCCTGCCGGCCGTGACCGTGCCGACCCACCGGACCGAGGCGGGGGTGCCGATGGGCGTGCAGCTCATCGGCCGGCCGGGCGGGGAGGCGGCGATCCTCTCGCTGGCGACCATGCTGCAGCGGCGCGTGCGGGTCGCCGGCCCGACCCTGCCGGAGTGACGCGGGGATTTGACCAGCCGCCCGGCCGTGGCACACTTAGGTAATGCTTACCTCACCTGCGGTGGCCACCCGAGTGCTCGACGACCGCCCCGCCTTCCGCGCGTTCCGCGCGAGCGTCGGCGCCGTGCGGCGGCTCTCGCCCGGGTTCCTGCGCGTGACGTTCACGGGTGAGGAGCTCGCCGGGTTCGGCACCGCGGGCCTCGACCAGCGCGTGAAGGTCGTGCTGCCGCTGCCCGAGACGGGCTACGACGCGTTCCCCGCGGGCGAGGACTGGTACGGCGAGTGGCGCATGCTCCCCGAGCGGCTGCGCAACCCGATCCGCACCTACACGATCCGCGCGGTGCGGCAGGAGCTCCGCGAGGTCGACATCGACTTCGCGCTGCACGGCGACGGTGGCCCCGCCTCGCGCTGGGCGCGGCACGCCAGGGTCGGCGACCCCATGCTGCTCGTGGGCCCCGACGACCTGAGCACGGGCCGCGCGCTCGGCATCGACTGGCGTCCGGGCGACGTCGACACCGTGCTGCTCGCGGGCGACGAGACCGCGGCGCCCGCCATCTGCGCGATCCTCGAGTCGCTGCCCGCCGAGGCCCGCGGCTGCGCGCTCATCGAGGTGCCGACCCCCGAGGACGCGCTCGCCGTCGAGACGCCCGCGGGTGTCGACGTGCGCTGGCTCCCGCGCGCCGCGGGTGCGGCGCACGGCTCGCGCCTCGTGCCGTCGGTGCGCGATGCGGCCGCCCGCATCATGATCTCCCGCGGCGGCGCCGAGGTCGTCGCCGACGTGGACGTCGACCGCGAGCTGCTCTGGGACGTGCCCGAGGGACGCAGCCTCGACGGCGGCATCTACGCCTGGCTCGCGGGGGAGGCGTCCGCGATCAAGGCGCTGCGCCGCTACCTGGTGGGCGAGGCCGGCCTCGACCGTCGCCGGGTCGCGTTCATGGGCTACTGGCGGCTCGGCCGCGCCGAGCTGGGCTGAGGTGACGCCGACGTCCGCGGTCGCGGCTGCGTCGGGGGCCGGCACGAGCGGTGCGGATGCCCCGGGGCGGGCGCCGGGCCGCAGCAGGCGCGTGCTCGCCGTCGTCGTCTCCGTCGCGGTGCTGGTACTCGTCATCGGTGCGAGCCTCGCACTGGGCGTGCGACAGATCGACCTCGGCGTCGTGTGGCAGTCGCTCGTCGCCCCCGCCGACGGCGATGCCGACCACCGCGTGGTGCTCGAGCTGCGCGTGCCGCGCACCGTGGTGGGCCTGCTCGCGGGCGCCGCGCTCGGCCTCGCGGGCACGCTGATCCAGGGCGTCACGCGCAACCCCATCGCCGACCCCGGCCTGCTGGGCGTGAACTCCGGCGCCTCGCTCGCCGTGGTCGTCGCGATCGCGGCGTTCGGCGTGGTCGATCCGCTCGGCTACATCTGGTTCGCGTTCGCGGGCGCCGCGGCGGCCGCGACGATCGTGTTCGCGATCGGGCACGGCCAGCCCGTACGGCTCGCGCTCGTGGGCGCCGCGCTGACCTCGCTGCTGACGCCGCTCATCACGGTCGTGCTGCTGCGCGACGCCGACACGTTCAACCAGTACCGGTTCTGGGCGGTGGGCTCGCTCACCGGCCGCGGGCTCGACACCGTGCAGGTGCTCTGGCCCTTCCTCGTGGTCGGCGGCGTGCTCGCGGTGCTGCTCGCGCACCGCATGAACCTGCTCGCGCTCGGCGACGACGTGGCGCGCGGGCTGGGCCAGCGGGTCGGCACGACCCGGGTACTCTCGGGCGTCGCGATCGTGCTCCTCTGCGGCACGGCGACCGCGCTCGTCGGTCCGATCGCGCTCGTCGGCCTCGTCGTGCCGCACGCGGCCCGGCGCCTGGTCGGCAGCGACTACCGCTGGATCATCGGCATCTCGCTGGTGCTCGGGCCCGCGCTGCTGCTGGCCGCCGACGTGATCGGCCGGCTCGTGGTGAGCCCAGGCGAACTCGAGGCCGGGGTCGTCGCCGCGTTCATCGGCGCGCCCGTGCTCATCGCGGTCGCGCGCGGGCGTCGCGTGGCGGGGGTGTGAGGACCGTGGCATCCGCTCGACCCACCGTGCCCGCCGCGACCGGCGTACCCACCGCGACCGGCGACGCCCTGCGCGCCGAGCGCTCGCGTCGCACCCGCCTGCGCGCGCTCGTGCTCGCCGGCACCACGCTCGTCGTGCTGGTCGCCGCGGTCGTCGCGCTCCTGCTCGGCGCCGCCGACCTCGACCCGGCCGCGGTGCTGCTCGCCCTGTTCGGTGCGGGGGAGCCGGGCGACGTGTTCGTCGTGCATCGCCTGCGCCTGCCCCGCATCGTCGCCGCGATCGTCGCGGGCATCGCGTTCGCGCTGGCAGGGGCGATCTTCCAGTCGGTGCTGCGCAACCCGCTCGCGAGCCCCGACATCCTCGGCATCGCGAGCGGCGCGAGCCTCGGGGCCGTGTGGGCCATCCTCGGCCTCGGCATCACGGGCGCGGCGGTCGCGCCGTTCGCGTTCGGCGGCGCGCTCGCGGTCGCGGTGGCGATCTGGCTGCTCGCCTGGCGGCAGGGCCTGCACGGCATCCGGTTCGTGCTCGTCGGCGTCGGCATGGCGTACCTGTGCGGGTCGACCCTCGCCTGGCTGCTCGCGCGCGCCGACGTGCGCGACGCCCAGTCGGCCCTGGTCTGGACCGTCGGCAGCCTCGCCGACGTGCGGGGCGACTCGCTCACGACGCTCGTCGTGGGCGTCGGCCTGCTCTCGGTGCTCGTCGTGCTCGCGGGTCGTTCGGTCGAGGTGCTCTCGCTCGGCGACGACCACGCCCGCGCGCTCGGGGTCGCCGCCGATCGGTCGCGCGTCGTGCTGCTGCTGCTCGCCGTGGGCCTGGTCGCGGTCGCCACCTCGGTCGCCGGCCCGATCGCGTTCGTGGCGCTCGTGGCCCCGGCGATCGCCCGCAGCCTGCTGCGCGACGGCACGGCGGCGCTCGCCGCGTCGGCCGCGTGCGGCGCGGCGCTGACCCTCGCGGCCGACGTGGTCGGCCAGCACGCCCTGCCCGGCGGGAGCGCCCCCGTCGGCATCGTCACCGGCATCGTCGGCGCGCCGTACCTGTTGTGGCTGCTCGCCACCGGAAGGAGGACCCGGGCATGACCGCGTCACTCGCCTCGCCCCCCGCCCCGTCGACCGGGCACGCGCTCGTCGCCGAGGGCGTCAGCCTCGGCTACGACGGGCGCCGCGTGATCGACTCGCTCGACCTCGCGCTGCCGGCGGGCGTCATCACGACCATCGTCGGCCCCAACGCGTGCGGCAAGTCGACCCTGCTGCGCGGCATGGCCCGGCTGCATCCGCTCGAGTCGGGCACCGTGCGCCTCGGCGACCGCGACCTGCGGCGCATGTCCAGGCGCGACGTCGCCCGGCTGGTGGGCGTGCTGCCGCAGACCTCGATCGCGCCCGAGGGCGTGCGCGTCGCCGACCTCGTCGGCCGCGGCCGGCACCCGCACCAGGGCTGGTTCGGTCGGCACACGAGCGACGACGCGTCGGCGGTCGCGCGTGCGCTCGACGCCACCGGCATCGCCGACCTCGCCGACCGCCCGCTGGAGGAGCTCTCGGGCGGGCAGCGGCAGCGCGCCTGGATCGCGATGGTGCTGGCGCAGGAGACCGACGTCGTACTGCTCGACGAGCCGACGACGTTCCTCGACGTGACGCACCAGCTCGAGCTGCTCGACCTGCTCACCGAGCTGAACCGGGAGCGCGGCACGACCGTGGTCATGGTGCTGCACGACCTGAACCTCGCGGCGCGCTATGCCGACCACCTGGTGGTGATGAGCGCCGGGCGCGTGATCGCGGAGGGGGCGCCCGCCGAGGTGCTGACCGCGGAGACCGTGCGCGCGGCGTTCGGGCTCGAGTCGCGCGTGATCGCGGACCCGGTCGCGGGCAGCCCGATGGTCGTGCCGGTCGGGCGCTTCCACGGTGTCGCGGCCGCGGATGACGGCGTGTGACGCCGGCGCGGCGTGGGTGGCCGACGAGGTGGCATCCGATGCCGACTTAGGTTAGCCTCGCCTTACATTCCCCTTCCATCCTGCAAGGAGCACCAGTGCGTCTTCGACGTTCCCTCGCGGTTGCGGCCATCGCCGCCACCGCCCTCGCCCTCACCGCCTGCGCGACGAACCCGGGCGACGACACCGAAGCGGCCGACGCCGCCGCCACCGGCGAGTTCCCCGTCACCCTCGTCCACGCGCTCGGCGAGACCGAGATCACCGAGGCGCCCGAGCGGGTCGCCACCTGGGGCTGGGGCTCGACCGAGGCCGCGATCGCGCTGGGCGTCTATCCGGTCGCCGTGGCCGAGCAGCCCTGGACCGTCGGCGAGGACGCGCTGCTGCCGTGGGTCGAGGAGGCCTACGACGAGGCGGGCATCGAGCACCCGGCGATCCTCGACGACTCCGAGGGCGGCGCGACCGTGCCCTACGAGGAGTTCGTCGACGCGGCTCCCGACCTGATCCTCGCCCCGTACTCGGGCCTCACCCAGGAGCAGTACGACCTGCTCTCCGAGATCGCCCCGACCGTCGCCTACCCCGACGCGCCGTGGACGACCCCGTGGGACGACGAGATCCGCATCGTCGCCGAGGCGCTCGGCCGCCCCGCCGACGGCGACGCCGTGCTCGCCGACATCGACGAGTACTTCGCCACCACCGCCGAGGAGCACCCCGACTTCGCCGGCACCACGGTCGCGAACATCTGGGACGGCGACGGCTTCGTCTACGTCTACACGGCCGCCGACGCGCGCGTCGACGTGCTCACCGACATCGGCTTCGAGATCGCCCCGAGCGTGACCGAGCTCGACACCTCCGACGGCGGGTTCTTCTACGAGCTGAGCTACGAGGAGCTCGACAAGCTCGACGCCGACGTGATCGTCAGCTACCACAGCACCGAGGACGAGGCCGCCGCCTTCCTCGAGAAGTCCGAGCTGCAGGCGATTCCCGCAGTGGCCGCGGGCCGCGTCGCGCAGGTCTACGACCCCGTCAAGGTGTCGGCCGTCTCGCCGCCCACCGCGCTCAGCGTCACCTGGTCGGGCGGCATGCCCGAGCTGGTCGAGTCGCTGCAGGCCGCGCTCGACTGACCTCCCGCCTCCCGGTGCACGGCCGGGCGGATGCCTCCCGCAGGCGCCGCCCGGCCGTCGGCGTTCCCGGGTCGTCGTCAGCTCGCGGTGCGCCGCGGTGCCGTGCGGCGCCTCCGCTTCACGTACCCGCCGTCCTCCAGCCCCGCCTCGATCTCGAACCGGTTCTTCAGCGGGTTGCGGCCCGACAGCAGGTACAGGAACGGGAAGAGCATGCCGTAGCGCCGCCACTGCGCCACGTGCACGCGCTCGTGCCGCAGCACGGGCTCGGAGACGTTCTCGTTCGTGAGGTAGCAGGCGCCGACGCACGAGCCGCCGCGACCGAACGTCCAGTTCGGCATGCCGCGGAACACGACCAGCCCGCCCTCCTTCTCGACCCGGCCGGTGCTCCAGAGGAAGCCCCACGCGAGCCCGACGAGGTGGGCGTAACAGAACCCGGCCCGGCTCACGGGGGAGTCGAGCAGCACGCGGCGGATCACGCCGCGCCCTCGTGGCCCGGACGGCCGTACGCCTCGAGCAGCCGCAGCCACACCTCGCTGAGCGTGGGGAACGACGGCACGGCGTGCCAGAGCCGGTCGATCGGCACCTCGCCGACGACGGCGATCGTCGCGGCGTGCAGCAGCTCGGCGACGTCCTGCCCCACGAAGGTCGCCCCGACGACGACGCGGCGGTCCTCGTCGACGACCAGGTTCGCGCGGCCCTCGTAGCCGTCGGCCCGGTCGGTGGCGCCGGCCACCCAGCCCAGGTCGTACTCGACGACACGGGTGCGGATGCCCCGCTGCTCCGCGTCGGCGGCGGTGAGGCCGACCGTGGCGGCCTCGGGCTCGGTGAAGGCGACCTGCGGCACCGCGGCGTCGTCGGCCGTGGCGACGTGCGCGCCCCACGCGGCGTCGTCGACCTCGGCGCCGGCCGCACGGGCCGCGATCGCGTCGCCCGCCGCCCGCGCCTGGTACTTGCCCTGGTGGGTGAGCAGCGCGCGGCCCGTCACGTCGCCCGCGGCGTACAGCCAGTCGAGCCCGTCGGCGCGCACGCGCAGGGTGTCGTCGACGTCGATCCAGCCCTCGGTGTCGAGCCCGACGGTCTCGAGCCCGACGTCCTCGACGCGCGCCCGGCGGCCCGTCGCGACGAGCACCTCGTCGGCCACGAGCTCCTCGCCGCCCGGCAGCGCGAGCACGACCCGGTCGTCGGCGTCGCGGTGCACGGCGATGGGCGTGCAGTCCGTGCGCACGTCGACCCCGAGCGAGCGGATGCCGGCGGCCACCGCCTCGCTCGCGAACGGCTCGAACTTCGACAGCAGGCCGCTGCGCGACAGCAGGGTGACCTCCGAGCCGAGCGACGCCCATGCGGTGGCCATCTCGCAGCCGACGACGCCGCCGCCGATGATCGCGAGTCGCCCCGGCACCTGCTGGGCGCTGGTCGCCTCGCGGCTGGTCCACGGTCGCGCCAGCGCGAGGCCGTCGATATCGGGCAGCTTCGGCGCCGACCCCGTGGCGACGACCACGGCGTGCCGGGCATCGAGCAGGCGCTCCTCGCCGTCGGTGCCGGTCACGCGCACGCGACGCTCGCCGTCGAGGCGGGCGTGGCCGCGTACGAGCGTGGCGCCGACGCCCTCCAGCCAGCGCACCTGGCCGGAGTCGTCCCAGTCGCCCACGCGCGCGTTCCGCCGGGCGAGCACGGCCTCCGCGTCGAGCGGGCCGGTGACGGCCTCGGCGGCGCCGGGCACGCGCTGCGCGGCCCGCAGCGCCGCGCCCGAGCGCAGCAGCGTCTTCGAGGGCTCGCACGCCCAGTACGAGCACTCGCCGCCGACGAGCTCGTGCTCGACGACGATCGCCTCGAGTCCTCCCGCGATCACGCGGTCGACGACGTTCTCGCCGACGGCGCCCGCGCCGATCACGATGACGTCGGTGGTCGTGGTCTCCATCCGGCTCCTCCCGGTTGAGCCCGACGGCGTTGCGGCGACCGTCAGGACGTGAGCGCGCCGATGAGGCGCAGGATCGTCGGCAGGTCGTCGCCCGCCGTCACGGCGTCGGCGGGCGCGAAGCCCGCGATGGTCGCGCCCGCGAGCGGGTGGCGGGCGAGCACCGCGCGCAGCAGGTCGGCCACGTCGGCGGGCGACGCGCCGAACGGCACCGCGTCGGCCACGCCCGCGAAGGTGGCCGGGTCGAGCACGTCGAGGTCGATGTGCACGTAGACCCGGTCGACGCCCGCGCTGGCGAACGCGTCGAGCACCTCCTCGTGGCGCGAGATGCCGGCCACGCCGATCGACGTGATGCCGGACTCGCGGAGCGCGACGACCTCCGCATCGTCGAGGTCGCGCGCGCCGCCCAGCACGACGTTCGCCGCCGGCACTGCGCACCCCTCGTCGAGGGCGAGTCCGTCGGCGCCGTGGCCGAGCACTGCGCGCAGCGCCATGCCGCCGAACGCACCCGACGGGGACGTGTCGGGCGTGTGCAGGTCGGCGTGCGCGTCGAGCCAGAGCATCCCGAGGTGCGGACCGTGCGCCCGGGCGGCGTGCGCGACGGCTCCCGGGCTCGCGCCGCAGTCGCCGCCGACGACGATGGCCGGGCCGGAGACCTCGCGCAGCTCGCGCTCGATGCGCTCGCGCACCGTGCGCACCGCGGTGAGCCGCTTGACGCCGCTGCCGAGGGCGTCGCCGGCCCCCGGCGGCACCTCGATCGTGCGGGTCGCGGACGCGGGCAGGTCGCCGCGGATCGCCTCCGCGCCGTCGACGAGCTGCAGCGCGCGGGCGCTGTTCGATCCCTGCCAGACGGGCACCACCAGGAAGGTCGCGGGCACGTGCGCCTACCGCGTCCGCACCGGTGCCGGCACCGGAGCCGATCGCTCTCGGGACATCGTCGCCACCCTCCTGGAGTCGTCTGAGCCGAGTCTAGGCACGGCCGTTCGCAGCGTCCACCGTGCCGGGTTCAGTCGTCGCCGACCGCCGCGATCTCGTCGAGCAGGGCGCGTCGCACGCGTCGCTGGGCGAGCACCGAGGCCCCCGCGAGCACGGGCGCGTGGCCGACGGCGCTCGCCGTCACCTCCGGGTACCAGCGGCTCGTGGCGCGGACGCGCTCCTGCACCGCCGCGGCCAGCGCGTCGCCGCCGGCCGCCGCCGTCGGCCCGGCGAGCACGAGCGCCGCCGGGTCGAGCACCGCGAGCACCGGCAGCGCGGCGAGTGCCACGCGATCGGCCAGCTCGGCGAGGATCGCGTCGCGTGCGGGGGAGTCGTCGAGACCCGCGAGCGGCTCCGCGCCGGAGGCGAGCCCGTGTCGGGAGGCGAGCGTCGCGACGGCGCGCGCGCCGACGAGGTCCTGCAGCGTGCGGGCCGCGGGGTCGATCGCCGCGGCGGTCGCGGGTGCCGGCAGGAAGCCGATCTCGCCCGCGCCCCCGAAGCTGCCTCGGTGCAGTTCCCCGGCGGCGTCGAACGCCGCGCCGACGCCGTTGCCGAACCAGAGCAGGGCGAACGCGTCCTCGCGCGCGCCGAGCGCACGCTCGGCGAGCGCGGCGAGGTCGACGTCGTTCTCGATGAGCACGTCGCGACCGAGCGCGTCCTCGAGCACCGCGTGCAGGCCGCGGGCCGGCCAGCCGGGCAGCGTCTCGCTGAAGAGCTCGCCGTCGCGGCCCGGGTCGACGTAGCCGGGGATGCCGAGGCATACCGTGCGCACGGCCGTTGCGTCAGCGCTCGCCGCCGCGCACGCCTCGTCGATCGCCTGCCGGAGCTCGGCCACCGCGTCGCGGGCCCCGGGCTCGGCGGGCAGGGCACGGCGCACGACGGGGTGCTCGGTGCCGGCGGCGTCCACGACCCGTGCCCGCAGCTCGGCGGCGTCGAGGTCGACCGCGACCCCGAGCCGGCGGTCGAGCCGGGCGGCGTAGACCACGGCGCTCGGGCCCGCCGAGCGGGCGAGGCGGCCGCGCTCCTCGATGAACCCGCCCGCGATGAGGCGCTGCATGATGAGCGAGGCGGTGGGCTTGGAGACGCCGACCAGCTCGCAGATGCGCTGCCGGGTGAGGGGACCGTGCTCGAGCAGCACCGACAGGCCCGCACGGTCGTTGACGGCGCCGAGCCAGGCCGGCGTGCCCTTGGCCGTGGCATCCGTCATCCGCGCCTCCCCGAGTGTGCGCCGCGTTCCGGCGCATGCTCAGTGGAGCATATCGAGCCCGGGCGTCAGTCGACGCGCACCGGCGCGGCCGCACCCTCGGCGGCGACGACGGCGCTGCCGTCGGCGAGCTGCACGATGACCGCGGAGCGGATCGCGGTCGCGTCCGAGAGGGGAGCATTCACGCAGGGAACCGGTACCGTCGTGACGTCGAAGGAGACGGCGTCGCCGGGGCCGAGGTCCAGTGGCACGGTGCTCGCGACGCCCGCCGCGAGCAGCGTGCCGTCGGCCGCGAGCAGCTCGACGCGGAGCTCCGCCTCGCCCGCGACCGGCGTGGCGGCATCGTTGCGCACGTCGATCCGGCCGTTCGCCATCGGCGCCTCGGCGTCGAGCACCTCGCCGAAGTCGCTCGCGACGGCGAGGTCGGTCGTGCGTCCCACCGCATCGCCGGCGCACGCCCGGTCTGCGGCGAGCTCGTCGGCCGAGAACTGCCCGCCGCCGTCCGCGGACTCGGCGGCGCCCGCCGCGTCGGACGCATCGGCCGACTCCTCGTCGGCGCGCTCGTCCGGCGCGCTCGCGGCGATCGTGTCGCCGCCCGAGCCGGGCAGCGTGGCCCACACGACGCCGCCCAGCGCTGCGACGGCGAACACGCCCGCCGCGACCGCCACGACGCCCTGCCGCCGCGCCCGGCGGATGCGCGCGCCGCGCGCGGCGATCGCGTCGACGTCGATCGCCGGCTCCGCGGCATCCGCCCGCCCCCGCAGCGCCTCGCGCAGCTCGTCCTCGCGGCGCCCGCCGCCCGTGGTGGTGCTCATGCCCCCGCCCCCGTCGTTCGCGCACGTCGCCCGCCCCGATCGCCCCGGTCGCGCCGCGCAGGTCGGCGCGGCGCACACCGGCGGCCGCCGCGGCCGGGTCCAGCGCGGCGAACATCGCGTCCAGCCCGTCCGACAGGTAGCGCTTGACCGAGCCCGGCCGGATGCCCAGCAGGCGCGCGATCTCGTCGACCGTGCGGTCCTCGTAGTAGCGCAGCACCAGGCAGGCGCGCTGCCGCGGCGGCAGGTCGCCCAGGCGTCGCAGCAGGTCGAGGCGCTCGTCCGAGGCATCCGTGTCGGCGTCGTGCACCACCGGCTCGGCGACCAGGTGGCGGATGCGCCGCCAGCGCCCGCCGCGTCGCTGCCCGTCGATCACCGCGTTCGCGATGGTGCGTCGCACGTACGCCTCGGCGCGCTGCGGGTCGACGGCGCGTCCCGGCCGCGCCCAGGCGCGCGCGAGCGACTCCTGCACGATGTCGGCCGCGTCGTCCTCGTTCCCGCACACGAGCACGGCGAAGCGGGTGAGCGCGGCGCCGCGGCGCGCGACGAGGTCCTCGACGGCCTCCTGCCATCCGCCCGCCATCGTCACCTCCGTCGCGTCCGCCCGGCGACGGGCACGCTGCCCGTCACTGTACGAGACGAACGGGGGCACCGGAACGTTGCGTCGCGGTCACGATCGATCGTCGCGATGCCAGCCGTGCTCGCCCACGAGCGGCACGAAGCGCACCGACTCGAGGCGTTCGATCACCGGCTCGCCGGTGCCCGGCCGGGTCACGCGCACGAGGTGCTGGCCGCCGCCCTGCTCGAGCGGCATCACGATGCAGCCGCCGTCGGCGAGCTGGTCGAGCCAGGGGAGCGGCACGTCGGGTCCGGCCGCCGCGGCGACGATGGCGTCGAACGGTGCGTGGTCGGGGAGCCCGAGCGTCCCGTCGCCGGTGACGACGTGCACGTTGCGCACGCCGGCCGCGGCGAGCGCGTCCACGGCCCCGGCGGCGAGCCCGGGCACGCGCTCGACGCTCCACACCTCGCCGGCGAGCCGGGCGAGCACCGCCGCCGCGTACCCCGAGCCGGTGCCGACCTCGAGCACGCGGTCGCCGGGGCGGATGCGCGCCGCCTGCGCCGTCAGCGCGACGACGTACGGCTGCGAGATGGTCTGCCCGTCGCCGATCGGCAGCGGGTGGTCGGCGTACGCCTCGCCGCGCAGCCGGGCGGGCAGGAACGCCTCCCGCGGCACGGCGCGCATGGCGTCGAGCACGGCGGGCTCGCGGATGCCGCGCGGCTCGAGGTGCCACGCGATCATGTCCTCGCGCTCAGCGCTGCGGTCCGTCACACCGGTGTCCCCACGGGCCCGGGAATCACTCACCGGACGCCGTCGGCGACCCTCGTCGAAACGTGCCCCCGGAGGGATTCGAACCCCCGACCTACGGTACCGGAAACCGGCGCTCTATCCCCTGAGCTACGGAGGCGCACCGCAAGAGACTACCACCCCGTGACGGGCCTCCCGACCGGCTCAGCCGCCCGTCACGTTCGCCAGCATCGCCTCCACGAGGGGCTGCGCGTCGCCCGGCTCGAAGAAGGCGACGGATGCGGCGGTGACCCAGTAGCCGTCGGCGAACGCCTGCGCCGTGCCGACGCCCGCGATGCGCCCGTAGTACCCCTCCACCTCCGGCGGCGTGCCGTACGTGGGCACCGCCTGGCCGGAGAGCACGGCCTCGTTGAGGCGGACCTCCATGGTGTCGCCGACGGGGCGCGCGACCGACACCTCGATGGTCTCGCCGCTCGACTGGTTCAGCCAGCCGCACGCGACGCCGTCGATCGACGCGGAGAACACGGCCGGCTCACCGGTCGGGGCGTAGCCGGGGTCCGTGCCGTAGTTCGGGTTGAAGGCGTACATCTGGTCGAGCGTGAGCAGCTCGTCGCAGGCGAGGCCGACCGGCTCGCCCGTGGGCGTCGGGGTCGGCGTCGGCGTGGCCGCATCCGTCTCCTCGGGCGCCTCGGACTGCGCCGTCGTCTCCTCCGGTGCCGGGGTCGGCGACGCGGTCGTGTCCTCAGGCGCGCACGCGGCCAGGCCCACGACGACGGCCGCCGCCACGAGCGGCACGGCGAGTAGTCGGAGGGGGCGTTCGAGGCGGGTCGGGCGCGCTGGCATGGAGCGACTGTATCAACGGCGAGGGTAGGATTTCCGGGTGACTCCCGCAGATCTCCAGACCTCCCTGCACGCCCTCGCGAGGGCCCTCGTCGAGCGCCGACGCGAGCAGGGCGCGGAGGTCTCGCTGGAGCTCGCACCGGCCGACGTCGTCATCGAGCGCCCGAAGCTGCGCGAGCACGGCGACTGGGCCTCCAGCATCGCGCTGCGGCTCGCGAAGCCGCTCGGCATGCCGCCCCGCCAGATCGCCGGCGAGCTCGCCGCGGGCCTCGCAGACGTCCCCGGCGTCGCGAGCACCGAGGTCGCCGGCCCCGGGTTCATCAACGTGCGCCTCGAGGCGGGTGCGGCGGGCGCTCTCGCGCGCACCATCGTGGAGGCCGGCGAGGCGTACGGCAGCGGCGACGCGCTGGCGGGCCGGGTCGTGAACCTCGAGTTCGTCTCGGCCAATCCCACGGGCCCGCTGCACATCGGCCACACCCGCTGGGCCGCGCTCGGCGACTCGCTCGGCCGCGTGCTCCGCGCCGCGGGCGCCGAGGTCGCCACCGAGTTCTACATCAACGACGCCGGCAACCAGATGGACACCTTCGCGGCGTCCGTGCTCGCGGCGATCACCGGCGCTCCCGCCCCCGAGAACGGGTACCGCGGCGCGTACGTCGACGACCTCGGCCGGCGGGTGCTCGAGGAGCGCCCCGAGCTGCTGGAGCTGCCCGCCGACGAGCAGCTCGTCATCGCGCGCGAGAGCGCGTACCGCATCCAGCTCGACGAGATCCGCGCCTCGCTCGAGCGGTTCAACGTGCACTTCGACGTCTGGTTCTCCGAGCGCACGCTGCACGCGACGGGGGAGGGCGGCCGGAGCGCGATCGACCTGGCCGTCGACCGCCTGCGCGAACAGGGGCACGTCTTCGACGAGGACGGCGCCGTCTGGGTGCGCACCACCGACTTCGGCGACGACAAGGACCGCGTCATCCGCCGCGCCAACGGCGTCTACACGTACTTCGCGGCCGACGCCGCCTACTACCTCGACAAGGGCGACCGCGGCTTCGAGCACAAGATCTACCTGCTCGGCGCCGACCACCACGGCTACGTGCACCGACTGAAGGCGCTCGCGGGCGCGGCGGGCGACGACCCCGACCGCGACATCGAGGTGCTCATCGGCCAGCTCGTGAGCGTCAACGGCGCCCGGCTCTCCAAGCGCGCGGGCAACATCATCGAGCTCGACGACCTGCAGGCCTGGCTCGGCACCGACGCGCTCCGCTACACGCTCGCGCGCTTCCCGGCCGACTCGCCGCTGGCGATCGACCCCGAGGTGCTGCAGCGGCGCACCAACGACAATCCCGTCTTCTACGTGCAGTACGCGCACGCCCGCACCGCGGCCGTGGCCCGCAATGCGGCATCCGTCGGCGTCGACCGTTCGAGCTTCGTGCCCGAGCTGCTCGACCACGAGTCGGAGTCGGCGCTGCTCGGTGCGCTCCAGGAGTTCCCGCGCATCGTCGCGCAGGCCGCCGAGCTGCGCGAGCCGCACCGCATCGCGCGCTACATCGAGGAGCTCTCGGGCCTGTTCCACCGCTGGTACGACACCTGCCGCGTGCTGCCGCTCGGCGACGAGCCCGTGGGCGACCTCCAGCGCACGCGCCTCTGGCTGAACGACGCCACGGGCACCGTGCTCCGCAACGGCCTGGGCCTCAT
Source organism: Agromyces mangrovi (assembly GCF_030296695.1). NCBI lineage: Bacteria > Bacillati > Actinomycetota > Actinomycetes > Micrococcales > Microbacteriaceae > Agromyces > Agromyces mangrovi (ex Wang et al. 2018). The sequence goes on from NZ_AP027737.1 coordinate 2,942,481, forward strand.
CGGCGTCTCCGCGCCCGAACGGATGTGACATGACCGACGATCGGCAGGGCGAGCACGGGCCGGGCGACACCCGGCCCTACGGCGACGAGGAGCTGCACGGGCGAGCGGATGCCTCGGACACGCAGCCGATCCCGCCGATGGAGCAGCAGTCGGATGCCCCGCCCGAGCGCCGTCCGCGCCGCGGACTGCTGGTCGGCGCGATCGTCGCCGCGTCGCTGCTGGTGCTCGCGATCGCGACCGTCGTGACGGACGTCTGGCTGCGCGGAGCGAGCGAGCGGCAGGTCGCCGCCCAGATCGAGCAGGAGCTGCCCGAGGGCGTCTCCGGTGACGTCGAGGTGACGATCGGCGGTGCGAGCATGCTCTGGCAGCTCTTCATCGGCCGGTTCGACCGGGTGCAGGTGAGCGCACCCGAACTCGACGTCAACGGCGCGGTCCTCGACGTCGAGGTCGTGCTCGAGGGCACGCCCCGTGACCGCTCCCTGCCGACCGATCGTGCCACGGCGACCATCGCCCTGAGCGAGGCGGCCGTGTCGGAGCTCATCCCGATCCCGGGCGTGGGCGACGGCCTGCGCTTCGAGGACGGGCGGGTCGCGTACACCGGCACGGTCGAGATCCTCGGCTTCCCGATCGAGTACCGCGCCGACGCGACCGTCGAGGCCGACGGCGACACCGTGTTCATCACCCCGGAGTCGGTGCGCATCGTCGGCGGCTCGGCCGAGTTCGAGCTCGGCGGCATCGCGGAGGACCTGCTGCGCATCGACCCCATCCCGGTCTGCGTGGCGCAGTTCCTGCCCGACGGCGCCCAGGTGGACGAGCTCGCCTGGGAGGGCGGCGTCGTGACCGTCGTGCTCGAGGGCGAGGACCTCGTGCTCGACGAGGCGCTGCTGGAGCGCACCGGCTCCTGCGACTGACGCTCCGACGCCGTTCCGGGCCGCCCGTGACGGCCCGTGTCACGCGATTGGCCGCCGCTCGGGCGCCCCGATAGCATGGTCGGGCCTGCCCGGCCCCCGCCGGCGCACCCCCTTGCAGGCCGGCTTCAGGAACCAATCCGGGTTCGCTCGCCGCGCAGCGATCCACCGTTCCGCATTCCGTGAGGTTCCCATCGTGGCCACCGACGTCATCGCCCCGGCGTGGTTGCGCGTCCCGACCGACGCCGACGCGCTCGACGCGCGCGTCTGGCCGGCCTCGGCGCACCGCGACGACGACGGCGTGCTCACGGTGGGCGGCGTCGCCGCGACCGAGCTCGCGGCGCGCTTCGGCACCCCCTCTACGTGCTCGACGAGGCCGACGTGCGCGCACGCGCCGCCGCCGCGCGCGACGCGTTCGGGTCCGAGGCCCGCGCCGCCGGGTCCGACGCGCACGTCTACTACGCCGGCAAGGCGTTCCTCTCCGCCGAGGTCGCGCGCTGGGTCGTCGAGGCCGGACTGCGCGTCGACGTCGCGAGCGGGGAGAGCTCGCGGTCGCGCTGGCCGCGGGCGTGCCCGCAGCGGCGATCGGCTTCCACGGCAACAACAAGTCCGACGCCGAGATCGCGCGCGCGATCGCCGCGGGCGTCGGCTCGATCGTGCTCGACAGCCGCGCCGAGGTCGACCGCGTCGCCGACGCGGCCGCGCGTGCGGGCGTCGTGCAGGCGGTGCGCCTGCGCGTGAACAGCGGCGTGCACGCGCACACCCACGAGTTCCTCGCGACCGCGCACGACGACCAGAAGTTCGGCGTGCCCCTGGCCGATGCGGCCGGCGTCGTCGCCGCGATCCGCGGGTGCGGCTCGCTCCGCTTCCTCGGCCTGCACTGCCACATCGGCTCGCAGATCTTCGACGCCGGCGGATTCGCCGAGTCGGCCGAACGGCTCCTCGCCGTGCACGCCGAGCTGCTCGTCGGCGGCGACGTGCCCGAGCTGAACCTCGGCGGCGGCTTCGGCATCGCGTACACGAGTGCCGACGACCCGACGCCCGTCGAGGTGCTCGCGCGCGGCATCGTCGCCGCGGTCGCCGAGCGCTGCGCCGCGCTCGGCATCCCCGTGCCGGTGCTCGCGTTCGAGCCCGGCCGCTCCATCGTCGGCCCGCCCGGCGTCACCCTGTACGAGGTCGGCGCCATCAAGGACGTGCCCGTCTCGGGGGCATCCGCCGCTACGTCGCCGTCGACGGCGGCATGAGCGACAACGCCAGGCCGTCGCTCTACGGCGCCGACTACACGGTGCGCCTGGCCTCGCGCACGTCCGACGCGGACCCCGTGCTCGTGCGCCTCGCCGGCAAGCACTGCGAGTCGGGCGACATCCTCGTCGATGCCGACTACCTGCCCGGCGACGTGCGATCGGGCGACCTGGTCGCGGTCGCCGCGACCGGCGCCTACTGCTGGGCGCTCTCCAGCAACTACAACCTGCTCGCGCGCCCGGCCGTGGTGGCCGTCGACGGCGGCGAGGCACGGGTCATCGTGCGCGGCGAGACCGAGGCGGACCTCCTCGCGCGCGATGCCGGAATCACGGAAGGCCGCTGACACGGATGAGGATCGCATGATCGAATACCGTTCCCTGCGCGTCGCCCTGCTGGGCGGCGGCACGGTGGGCTCGCAGGTCGCGAGGCTGCTGCTCGAACACTCCGACGAGCTCGCCGCGCGCGCGGGCGCACGCATCGAGCTCACGGGCATCGCCGTGCGCGACGTCGACGCCAAGCGCGACGTCGACCTGCCGCACGACCTGTTCACGACGGATGCCTCGTCGCTGATCCTCGGGGCCGACATCGTCGTCGAGCTCATCGGCGGCCTCGAGCCCGCGCGCACCCTCGTGCTGCAGGCGATCAACTCGGGCGCCGACGTGGTCACCGCGAACAAGGCGCTCCTGGCCACACATGGCCCGGAGCTGTTCGAGGCGGCCGAGCAGGTCGGCGCGCAGCTCGCGTACGAGGCGGCCGTCGGCGGGGCGATCCCGATCATCCGGCCGCTCCGTGACAGCATGGCCGGCGACACGGTCGACCGCATCCTCGGCATCGTGAACGGCACGACCAACTACATCCTCGACCGCATGGACACGACCGGCGACAGCCTCGAGTCGGCGCTCGCCGCGGCGACCGCGCTCGGCTACGCCGAGGCCGACCCGACCGCCGACATCGAGGGCTACGACGCCGCGCAGAAGGCCGCGATCCTCGCGAGCCTCGCGTTCCACACCCTCGTGCCCGTCGAGCAGGTGCACCGCGAGGGCATCACGGGCGTCACCGCCGCTCAGGTCGAGTCGGCGAGGAAGGCCGGGTACGTCGTGAAGCTCCTGGCGATCTGCGAGCGCCTGCGCGACCCCGACACGGGCGACGAGGCCGTCTCGGCCCGCGTCTATCCGGCGATGGTCGACCGGGCGCACCCGCTCGCGGCCGTGCACGGGGCGAACAACGCGGTCTTCGTCGAGGCATCCGCCGCCGGCGACCTCATGTTCTACGGCGCGGGCGCCGGCGGGGCCGAGACCGCGTCGGCCGTGCTGGGCGACCTGGTGGCCGTCGTGCGGCGTCACGTCGCGGGCGGCCCCGGCATCGCCGAGTCGACCCACGCCGAACTGCCCGTGCTCGACATCGGCCAGGTCACGACCCGCTACGCGGTCACCATCGAGGTGCTCGACCAGCCCGGCGTGCTCGCCGCGATCGCGCAGATCTTCGCCGCCCACGGCGTCTCCGTCGAGCAGCTCGAGCAGACGCTCAGCGACGACGCCGGGCGGGCTACCCTTGTGATCGGCACCCACGAGGCACGCGAGTCCTCCCTGGCCGACACCGTCGCGGCGCTCGCCGCAGATCCCGTGGTCGACCAGGTCACGTCCGTCCTCCGAGTCGAAGGAGCATAGTGGAACACCCCACTCCGAAGCCGAACTCCCGCCAGTGGCGCGGGGTCATCCGCGAGTACGCGGACCGGCTCGACGTCTCGGATGCCACCCCGATCGTGACCCTCGGCGAGGGCGGCACGCCGCTCATCCCGGCCCGGGCGCTGTCGGACCGCACGGGCGCGAACGTCTGGGTGAAGTTCGAGGGCATGAACCCGACGGGCTCGTTCAAGGACCGCGGCATGACCATGGCCGTGTCCAAGGCGGTCGAGCACGGCGCGAAGGTCGTCATCTGCGCGTCGACCGGCAACACCTCGGCCAGCGCCGCGGCGTACGCGACGCACGCGGGCATCCAGTCGGCGGTGCTCGTGCCCGAGGGCAAGATCGCCATGGGCAAGCTCGCGCAGGCGATCGCCCACGGCGCCGAGCTGCTGCAGGTGCAGGGCAACTTCGACGACTGCCTCGACATCGCCCGCGACCTGTCGGCGAACTACCCCGTGCACCTCGTGAACTCGGTGAACAACGACCGCATCGAGGGGCAGAAGACGGCCGCGTTCGAGGTCGTCGAGGCGCTCGGCGACGCACCCGACTTCCACTTGGTGCCGGTCGGCAACGCCGGCAACTACACCGCCTACCACCGCGGCTACCGCGAGGAGGTCGAGCGCGGCGAGTCGACGCGGCTGCCGCGCATGTTCGGCTTCCAGGCGGCGGGCTCGGCGCCCATCGTGCGCGGCGAGCCCGTGCGCGACCCCGACACGATCGCGAGCGCCATCCGCATCGGAAACCCCGCCTCGTGGGAACTCGCCCTGTCGGCCCGCGACGACAGCGACGGCTACTTCGGCGCGATCACCGACGAGAAGATCCTCGAGGCGCACCGCATCCTCTCGGCCGAGGTCGGGGTGTTCGTCGAGCCGGCGTCGGCGATCAGCGTCGCCGGCCTGCTCGAGCGTTCCGAGGCCGGTGCGATCCCGGCGGGCTCGACCGTGGTGCTGACCGTGACCGGCCACGGCCTGAAGGACCCCAGTGGGCGCTCCGCGCCGCCGACGGCTCCGACGTGAGCCCGACGGTCGTGCCGGTCGACACCGCCGCGATCGCCGACGTGCTCGGGCTGGCGTCATGACGGAGGCCGTCGTGGGGAGCCTGCGCGCGCTCGACCTGGAACCGGGCACGACCGTGCACGTCAAGGTGCCCGCGACCACCGCGAACCTCGGCCCCGGCTTCGACACCCTCGGCCTCGGGCTCGCGCTGTACGACGACCTCGACATCACGGTGCTCGACCACCCCGGTCTCGAGATCGTCGTCGAGGGCGTGGGCGAGGGCGAGGTGCCGCTCGACGAGTCGCACCTCGTGGTCCGCTCCATGGCGCACAGCCTCGCGACGCAGGGCTATGCGCTCCCGCCGATCCGGCTGCACGCGCACAACACCATCCCGCACAGCCGCGGCCTGGGCTCCTCGGGCGCCGCGGTCGTCGCGGGCGTCATGGCCGCGAAGGGCCTGCTCGAGGGCACCGTCGAGCTCGACTCGGCGACCCTGCTCGCCCTCGCGACCGACCTCGAGGGGCACCCCGACAACGTCGCGCCGGCGCTGTTCGGCGGGCTCACGATCGCCTGGACCACCGAGCAGGGGCCGCAGCACAAGAAGCTCATCGTGCACCGCGGCGTGTCCCCGCTCGTCCTGGTGCCCGAGCACGTCATGTCGACGGCGCTCGCCCGGTCGCTGCAGCCCAAGCACGTGCCGCACGAGGACGCGGTCTTCAACCTGTCGCGTTCGGCGTTGCTCGTCGCGGCCCTGACCCAGAGCCCCGAACTGCTGCTCGCCGCCACCGAGGACAAGCTCCACCAGAGCTACCGTGCCTCGGCGATGCCCGAGACGGAGCGCCTCATCCGAGTGCTCCGCGAGGCGGGCCACGCGGCGGTCGTGTCGGGTGCCGGCCCGTCGATCCTGGTGCTCGCGAGCAACCCCGCGGAGCGGCTCGACGCGGCCGGACTGGTCGAGCGCGAGGCGGACTCGCCGTGGCAGGCGCTCATGCCGGCGGTCGACTTCCGGGGCGCGACGGCGGTCGCCGAGGACTGACACGCAGTCCACAGGTGCCGGGGCACCCCGTTCGCGGTGGTAAACTCGCAGGCAGCACCCGGCAGGCACGCGGGAACCGCGAACCGGCCGCATCGTGCGATTCTTCAGCAACTCATTGCTCACGCCCATGCGTGCATCCGCGCTCCAGCGCAGGACTCGGCGCGTGCGGGCGCATCAGCTCTCCCGGCCCATTCCCGAACGCCGGGGGAAAGGAAACATACCCAGTGACCAACGCAACCGACCACGCCTCGGGCGTGGCCAACGGCGCCCCCTGTCCGGTCTCAAGGTCGCGGAGCTGCAGCAGCTCGCCACCGACCTCGGCATCGCGGGCGCGAACAAGCTCCGCAAGGGCGAGCTCGTCGAGGCGATCTCCGACCGCCGCGGCTCGGCCTCGGCCTCGGGTTCGGCCTCCGGCGAGGGCGCCCCGCGCCGCGCCTCCCGACGTGCGACGAGCGCCGGCACCGCCGCCGGCGCCCACGTCAACTCGGGCGACACCGGCCTCGACAGCCTCGTCCCGGCCGACGCGTCCGCGCCGGCCCCCGAGGCGGACCGGAAGCCGGCCGACGAGCGGCCCGCCGAGCAGCGGGCCGACGAGAAGCCTGCTGACGACAAGCGGACCGACGAGAAGCGGACCGACGAGAAGCGGACCGACGAGCAGTCGGCCGAGCAGCAGGCCGACCGGAAGCAGTCCGGCGAGTCGGGCGCCGAGCAGTCCGACGCCGACGACCGCTCCGGCAAGGACTCCGGCGACGGGCAGCAGCGCTCCGGCCGCAGCCGGAGCCGCAACCGTCGCAACCGCGGCGGTGGCGGCGGCGACCAGCAGGCAGCGTCCGGCGACCAGCGCGACGGCGAGTCCGGCGACGACGGCGGGCAGGCGCAGAAGAACGACGGCGGCCGCCAGAAGGGCCAGCAGGGCCAGGGCGGCAAGGGCCAGGGCAACGCCCAGCGCCAGCAGAAGCAGGACGACGCGCAGGACGACGGCGGCCGGCAGAAGGGCCAGCAGGGCCAGCAGGGCCAGGGCGGCCGCGGCGGCAACGCCGACCAGGGCGAGGGCGAGGGCGGCCGGCGCAGCCGGTACCGCGACCGCAAGCGTCGCGGCGGTGGCGGCGGCGACGAGGCCGAGCCCGAGATCCTCGACGACGACGTGCTCATCCCCGTCGCGGGCATCCTCGACGTGCTCGACAACTACGCGTTCGTGCGCACGACCGGCTACCTCCCCGGCCCGAGCGACGTGTACGTCTCGCTCGGCCAGGTGAAGAAGTACCACCTGCGCAAGGGCGACGCGGTCGTCGGCGCCATCAAGCAGCCGCGCGAGGGCGAGGGCAACAGCCGCCAGAAGTACAACGCCCTGGTGAAGGTCGACTCGATCAACGGCCAGGCACCGGATGCCTCGGGCGAGCGCGTCGACTTCCAGAAGCTGACCCCGCTCTACCCGCAGGACCGCCTGCGCCTGGAGACCGAGCCCACGAAGCTCACGCAGCGCATCATCGACCTGGTCGCGCCCATCGGCAAGGGCCAGCGCGGCCTGATCGTGGCGCCGCCGAAGGCGGGCAAGACGATCGTGCTGCAGCAGATCGCCAACGCGATCTCGCAGAACAACCCCGAGGTCCACCTCATGGTCGTGCTCGTCGACGAGCGCCCCGAGGAGGTCACCGACATGCAGCGCACGGTGAAGGGCGAGGTCATCGCCTCGACCTTTGACCGCCCCGCCGAGGACCACACGACGGTTGCCGAGCTCGCCATCGAGCGCGCGAAGCGCCTCGTCGAGCTGGGCCACGACGTCGTCGTGCTGCTCGATTCGATCACGCGCCTGGGTCGCGCGTACAACCTCGCGGCGCCGGCCTCCGGCCGCATCCTCTCGGGTGGCGTCGACGCGAGCGCGCTGTACCCGCCGAAGCGCTTCTTCGGCGCGGCCCGCAACATCGAGAACGGCGGCTCGCTCACCATCCTCGCCACGGCGCTCGTCGAGACCGGGTCGAAGATGGACGAGGTGATCTTCGAGGAGTTCAAGGGCACCGGCAACTCCGAGCTGCGCCTGTCGCGCCAGCTCGCCGACAAGCGCATCTTCCCGGCGGTCGACGTGAACGCGTCGTCGACGCGCCGCGAGGAGATGCTGCTCTCGAACGACGAGGTCAAGATCACCTGGAAGCTGCGTCGTGCGCTCGCCGGGCTCGAGCCGCAGCAGGCGCTCGAGGCGGTGCTCGGCCGGCTCAAGGAGACCCAGTCGAACACCGAGTTCCTGCTGCTCATGCAGAAGTCGGCTCCGGTCGCGGGCAACGGCCACGGCGAGGCCCACCGCCACGGCCACGAGAACGACCACCGCTGACGCCGGTGTTCGAGTCCGTCCAGGCGCTGCGCGCCGAGCACGGCCAGCTCCAGGAGGAGCTGGCCGACCCGGCGCTGCACGCCGACCCCGCGCGCTCGCGCAAGGTCAACCGCCGCTACGCAGAGCTCAGCCGCATCGTGGCCGCGCACGATGCGTGGACCCAGGCGAACGACGACCTCGAGGCCGCCCGCGAGCTGGCCGCGGAGGACGAGGCGTTCGCCGAGGAGGTGCCGGGCCTCGAGGCGCAGCTCGCCGAGTCGCAGGAGCACCTGCGGCGACTGCTCATCCCGCGCGACCCCGACGACGGCCGCGACGTGATCATGGAGATCAAGGGCGGCGAGGGCGGCGCCGAGAGCGCGCTGTTCGCGGCCGACCTGCTGCGCATGTACCTGCAGTACGCCGCGGCGAAGGGCTGGAAGACCGAGCTGCTCGAGTCCGACGAGTCCGACCTGGGCGGCTACAAGAACGTGCAGGTCGCCATCAAGTCGAACGCCTCCGACCCGTCGGAGGGCGTCTGGGCGCACCTGAAGTACGAGGGCGGCGTGCACCGCGTGCAGCGCGTGCCGGTCACCGAGGCGCAGGGCCGCATCCACACGTCGACCACGGGCGTGCTCGTGTTCCCCGAGGTGGACGAGCCCGAGGAGGTCGACATCAACCAGAACGACCTCAAGATCGACGTCTACCGCTCGTCGGGCCCGGGCGGGCAGTCGGTGAACACGACCGACTCGGCCGTGCGCATCACGCACCTGCCGACCGGCATCGTGGTGTCGATGCAGAACGAGAAGTCGCAGCTGCAGAACCGCGAGGCCGGGATGCGCGTGCTGCGCGCCCGCCTGCTCGCGCGCCAGCAGGAGGAGCTCGCGGCGGCCGCGTCCGACGCCCGCAAGTCGCAGATCCGCTCGATGGACCGCTCCGAGCGCATCCGCACCTACAACTTCCCCGAGAACCGCATCGCCGATCACCGCACGGGCTACAAGGCGTACAACCTCGACCACGTCATGAACGGCGCGCTCGACCCGGTCATCGAGTCGGCCGTGCAGGCCGACGAGGAGGCCAGGCTGGCCCAGATCGGCGACGAGTCCTAGCCGATCCCGTCGTCAGTCGTGCACGCCGCGCGCCGCGTCGGCCGTAGCATCCGCCAGTGGCCGGAACTGCGCCGGGATGCCCACGACGAGCGAGTGCGGGGGAGCGTCGTGCGTCACGACCGCGTTGGCGCCGACCGTCGATCCCGCGCCGATGGTGATGTCGCCCAGCAGCTTCGCGCCGGCGCCGACGGTCACGCCGTCCTCGAGCGTCGGATGCCGCTTGGTGCCGCGTCCCGCGCCGCGCTTCGCCTTCCCGCCGAGCGTCACCCCGTGGTACAGCATGACGTCGTCGCCGAGCACGGCCGTCTCGCCGATCACGACGCCCATGCCGTGGTCGATGAAGAAGCGGCGGCCGATGGTCGCGCCGGGGTGGATCTCGATGCCGGTGAGGAAGCGGTTCAGCTGCGAGAGCACGCGTGCGAGCAGCCGGAAGCCGCGCCGCCAGAGCGCGTGCGCGACCCGGTGGCCCCAGACGGCGTGCACGCCCGAGTAGGCGAGGAAGATCTCGAACGCGCTGCGCGACGCGGGGTCGTGGGCGCGTGCGGTGGCGAGGTCCTCGCGGACACGGGAGACGAGCTTCACCGGCCCATCCAATCAGACCGCTCCTGAGGGAACGCTCAGCCCTCGTCCAGCAGGCCCTCGTACAGCACGGTCGAGAGGTAGCGCTCGCCGTAGCTGGCGAGGATCACGACGATCGTCTTGCCGGCGTTCTCCGGGCGCTTGGCGATCTCGACGGCGGCGTGCACGGTCGCGCCCGAGCTGAGCCCGCCGAGGATGCCCTCCTCCATGCCGAGCCGGCGCGCCATGGCGACGGCCTGGTCGATGTTCACGTCGAAGATCTCGTCGTAGACCTCGCGGTCGAGGATCGGCGGGATGAAGTTCGGGCCGATGCCCTGGATCTTCTGCGGCGCCGGGGACCCGCCGTTCAGGATCGGCGACTCGGCCGGCTCGACGCCGATGACCTGCACGCCCGGCTTGCGCTCCTTCAGCACCTGGCCGACGCCCGTGATGGTGCCGCCCGTGCCGATGCCCGAGACGAAGATGTCGACGCCGCCGTCGGTGTCGTCCCAGACCTCCTCGGCGGTGGTGCGGCGGTGGATGGCCGGGTTCGCCTCGTTCTCGAACTGGCGGGCGAGCACCGCGCCCTCGATGCCGGCGGCGATCTCCTCGGACTTCTCGACCGCACCCTTCACGCCCACGGGGCCCGGGGTCAGCACGAGCTCGGCGCCGTACGCCTTCAGCAGCTGGCGCCGCTCGATGCTCATGGTCTCGGGCATCGTGAGGATGACCCGGTAGCCGCGCGCCGCGCCGACCATGGCGAGCGCGATGCCGGTGTTGCCGCTCGTCGCCTCGACGATGGTGCCGCCGGGCTGCAGCTCGCCCGACGCCTCGGCGGCGTCGACGATGGCGATGCCGAGGCGGTCCTTGACGCTCGCCGACGGGTTGTAGAACTCGAGCTTGCCGAGCACCTCGGCGGCCGCGCCGTCGGTGACCCGGTTCAGGCGCACGAGCGGGGTCTTCCCGAACGCCTCGGTGATGCTGCCGTAGACCTGTCCCATGGTGCCCGTCCTCTCGCTCGTGCGCGTCGTCGCGCGCCGCATCCGAGCATACGGGGGCGGCCGGTTCCCGGGCGAGTGCGTTACATTCGACCCTCGTGGATGCGACCTGGCCGAACGACGCCCGCGACCTGCGCGCGGTGCGCGACGACGTGGCGCAGCGACTGCTGCTCGCCGGCATCGCGGATGCCGAGGTCGACGCCGACCTGCTGATCGGCCACGTGCTCGGGCTCGGCCGCGGCGAGGTGCAGGCCCGCATGGTGCTCGGCGGTGGGCTGGGCGAGGCGGATGCCGCTGCGCTGGAGTCCCTCGTCGCCCGGCGCGCGGCGCGCGAGCCGCTGCAGCACCTGACCGGCCGGGCCGCGTTCCGGTCGCTCGAGCTCGAGGTGGGCCCCGGCGTGTTCGTGCCGCGGCCCGAGACCGAGCAGGTGGCCCAGCACGCGATCGACGCGCTGCGGGCGGTCGCCGACCCGGAGCCGCGCGCGGTCGACCTCGGCACGGGCACCGGCGCGATCGCGCTCGCGATGGCCACCGAGGTGCCGCACGCGCGGGTGTGGGCCGTCGAGAAGTCCCCGGCCGCCTTCCGCTGGGCGCGCGCGAACGTGCGCCGCATCGGCGCCGCGAACCTCGAGCTCGTCTTCGGCGACCTCGCCGACGCGCTCACCCAGCTCGACGGCACCGTCTCGGTCGTCATCTCGAACCCGCCGTACATCCCCGACGACGCGCTGCCGCGCGACCCCGAGGTGCGCCTGCACGACCCCGAGGCGGCGCTCTACGGCGGTGCCGACGGGCTCGACGTCGTGCGCGACGTCTCGCGCACGGGGCACCGACTGCTGCGCCCCGGCGGCCTGCTCGTGATCGAGCACGGCGAGCAGCAGTCCGCCGCGATCGGGGCCCTGCTCGCCGCCGACGGCTGGCGGGCGGTCGCGCACCACCGCGACCTCACCGGGCGCGACCGCGCCACGACCGCGCTGCGCTGACCGGGGGCATCCGCCCGCTCAGGCCGTCGCGAACGACTCGACCGCCTCGAGCAGGTGCTCGGTGTTGTAGCCGTGGCCGATGGGGAGGAACTCGAACGCCTCGAGCCCCGCGTCGACCGCGCCGCGCACGTTCGCGCCCGAGTCGTCCACGAAGAACGCGCGCTCGGGCGGCACGCCGAAGCGGTCGCAGGCGCGCGTGTAGATGCGCCGCTCGGGCTTGCGGGCGCCGAGGGCCGCCGAGACGAGGTCGTTGCCGCCGAGGATCTCGTGCACCTCGGGCGCGAGCACGGGCAGCGCGTCGCGGAAGATGATCGGGTTGTTCGACAGCAGCGACACGGTGCCGAGCTCCGCCGCGCGCCGCAGCACCGCGATCGACGCCGGGATGGGCGTCATCGCGGCCCGGCGGGCGTCCACCCACTGCTCGAGCGTGAGGCGGGTGCCGGTGACCTCGCCGAACGCCTCGAGGTACTCGTCGGTCGTCGCGTACTCGCCGGCCTCCGCGGCGGCCTCGTGGCCCTCGGACCACCACGACTTGGCGAGGTGGTACTCGCTCGTGCCGGTCAGGCGCGCGAGGGCGGGCAGGCGCTCGCGGAAGTCGTACGCGTAGAGCGTCTTGTCGAAGTCGAACAGGTAGAGCACCGTCGCCACGCGACCAGTATCCCAGCCCGGGGGCGAGCTGCGAAGGATCCCCGTCCGCTCCATTAGACTCGTGCGGTCATGACACGCATCCACGACACCTCGGTCGGCACCGGCCTGATGACCGGCATGCGGCTGGCCCGACAGGCCCTCGGCCGGGGGCAGCTCGTCGTGCTGCCGACCGACACCGTGTACGGCGTCGCCGCCGACGCGTTCGACGCGAACGCGGTGCAGCGGCTGCTCGACGCCAAGGGCCGCGACCGCACCGCCCCGCCGCCCGTGCTCATCCCCGGCATCCCCACGCTCGATGCGCTCGCCGCCGACGTGCCCGCCCCCGTGCGCGCGCTGGTGGAGGCGTTCTGGCCCGGCGGGCTGACGGTGATCCTCGAGGCGCAGCCGTCGCTCCGCTGGGACTTGGGGGAGACCCGCGGTACCGTCGCGCTCCGCATGCCCGACCACCCCATCGCGCTCGAGCTGCTCGCCGAGACCGGCCCGCTCGCGGTGTCGTCGGCGAACCTCTCGGGGCAGCCGGCCGCCACCACCGCGCAGGCGGCCGAGGAGATGCTGGGCGAGTCGGTCGAGGTGTACCTCGACGGCGGCACGTCGGGCGCCGGGTACGAGGCGGTGGGGGAGCGGCCGGGCGACCTGTCGTCGACCATCGTCGACGCGACCGGACTGTCGCGCACCGACGGCCGGCTCCGCATCGTGCGCGCCGGGGTCATCACGCGCGAGCAGATCGCGGAGGTCGTGAGCGAGGACCTGATGGAACCGGTCGCGGTCGTCACCGCCGACGCTGAGGCACCCGCCGCGGACGCTGCTGCGACGGCCGAGGCGGATGCCGCCCCGGAGGCCGACACCGCATGAGGGCGTTCCTCGGGCTCGCGCTCGTCACCGCCGTGGTGACGCTCGTCCTGTCGATCGTCATCTGGAAGCTCAGCCTGCGGTACCGGCTCTACCCGAAGATCCGCGAGCGCGACGTGCACACGCGCCCCACACCGCGGCTCGGCGGCATCGCCATGTTCCTCGGAATCGTGACGGCGTTCGGCGTGGCATCCCTCGTCTCGTCCTCGATCGCGCCGCTCGCCATCGTGTTCGCCGACCGCAGCCAGATCCTGGCGATCCTCGGCGCAGCGCTGCTGATCGTGCTGCTCGGCGTCGCCGACGACATCTGGGACCTCGACTGGCTGACCAAGCTCGCCGGCCAGTTCCTCGCGGCGGGGCTCGTCGCGTGGCAGGGCGTGTCGATCCTCTCGCTGCCGATCGGCGGCGTGACCGTGGGGTCGTCGTGGCTCTCGGCCGCCGTCACGGTCTTCGCGATCGTGCTCGTGATGAACGCGGTCAACTTCATCGACGGGCTCGACGGCCTGGTCGCGGGCGTGGCGCTCATCGCCAACGGCACCTTCTTCGTGTACACGTACCTGCTGGTGCAGCAGACCTCGCCGACCAACTACTTCAACCTCGCCTCGCTCATCGCCGTGCTCGTCGTCGGCGCCTGCGCCGGGTTCCTGCCGCTCAACTGGCACCCCGCCAAGCTCTTCATGGGCGACGCCGGGGCGCTGCTCATCGGCCTGCTGATGGCCACGTCGGCCATCGCCGTTACCGGTCAGATCAACCCCGGCTCGATCGGCGCCGGCGACCTCTTCCCGGCGTTCATCCCCGTGATCCTGCCGTTCGCGGTGCTCGTGATCCCGCTGCTCGACTTCACGCTCGCGGTGATCCGGCGCCTCCGCGCCGGCAAGTCGCCGTTCTCCGCCGACCGCGGGCACCTGCACCACCGGCTCCTCGACATGGGGCACACGCACCTGCACGCCGTCCTCATCCTGTACGCGTGGACCGGCGTCGCCTCGGTCGGATTCCTGCTGAGCTTCGTGCTGCCGGCGTACACCGAACTCGACCGCGCCTGGGCGTTCGTCTTCCTCGGCGTCGGCTTCGTGGCCTGCGCGGCGCTCACGCTGGCACCGCTCACGAGACGACGCCGCGGGGCGCTCCGCGACGACCTCGCGGGCGACGAGGAGCTCCCAGACGACGCCGAGGCGCGCGACGGTAGACTCTCGACGCACCCCACTGGAGACCGATGAACGACGCACGCCCGCCCGCAGACCGCCCCGCCGACCGCCGGCAGCCGACCTCGGGACCCGTGCTCCGGGAGGCATTGAAGTGGGGCGGCGTGTGCGCCCTCGTGATCGCGGTCGTGGGAGGCCTGCTCGGCTGGCTCTTCGCAGGCACGGTCGGGCTGACGAGCGCGCTGCTCGGCACCGTGATCGCGATCGGGTTCATGGGCATCACCGCGGCGAGCATCCTGCTGGCCAACCGGTTCGCCGCGAGCGACCTGTTCGTCGGCGCCTTCTTCGGCATCGTGCTCGGCGGCTGGCTGCTGAAGTTCGTGCTCTTCATCGTGCTCGTGGTGCTGCTCCGCGAGCAGCCGTGGCTCGACCCCACCGTGCTCTTCCTCGCGATCGTCGCGGGCGTCATCGCCTCGCTGGTCGTCGACGTGGTCGTCGTGCTGCGCTCGCGGGTGCCGTACGCGAGCGACGTCGAACTGCCGAAGGCGCCGACCGACGACTGAGGCGCCGCCCGCGGCGGATACGTGCCGCTGGAGGCATCCGATCGGACCGGAGCGTCTCGGATTCGCCCGGATCGCCGTTCTCTTGCTAGGATCATGACCGATCCCCCGGTTCTCGACGCGCCACAGGTGTGCCGAGATTCCGCTGAATGTTCGTCGACGCGAGAGCACCTGCTCGACGCCCCGAAACAGGAGATAGCGCTGCTAGTACACGCTGTGAACCTGCTGGTTCCGACCGCTGCCGAAGATGGCGAGTTCCACGGTCCGTCGATCGCAGAGTTCTTCCCGCCCGGGTTCCTCTTCGAGGGAACGCCATTCGAGATCAACCGCATCATGCTCGTCCGCTTCATCGCGGTCGCGGCACTGATCCTGGTCTTCTGGCTCGGCACGCGCCGCATGCGCGTCGTGCCCGGCCGCTTCCAGTCGGTCGTCGAGATGGGCCTCGACTTCGTGCGCGTCAACGTCGCGGAGGACCTGCTCGGCAAGACCGACGGTCGTCGATTCCTGCCGCTGCTCACCACCATCTTCTTCATGGTGCTGTTCATGAACCTGACGGGCATCATCCCGTTCCTGAACATCGCCGGCACATCGGTCATCGGCGTGCCCCTCGTGCTCGCGATCGTCTCGTACGTGACGTTCATCTACGCCGGCATCAAGAAGAGCCCCAAGAACTTCTTCAAGAACTCGCTCTTCCCGGCGGGCGTGCCGTGGCCGGTGTACATCATCGTCACGCCGATCGAGCTCATCTCGACCTTCGTGATCCGCCCGGTGACGCTCACCCTGCGACTGCTCATGAACATGGTCGTCGGGCACCTGCTGCTCGTGCTGTTCTTCGCCGCGACGCAGTTCTTCATCTTCACGCTCGGCGGCTGGTACACCGCACTCGGTGTCGGCACGCTCGCGTTCGGCTTCGTCTTCACGGTGTTCGAGATCCTCGTCGCCGTGCTGCAGGCCTACGTCTTCGCACTCCTCACGGCCGTCTACATCCAGCTGGCCGTCGCCGAAGAGCACTGACCCCGGGCGCCCCCGCCCGTACGGAACCCTAGGAAAGGAAACCCCAACGTGGACGCAACCACCGTTCTCGCCGAGATCAACGGAAACATCGCGACCGTCGGCTACGGCCTGGCCGCCATCGGCCCGGCGATCGGCGTCGGCATCGTCGTCGGCAAGACGATCGAGGGCGTCGCCCGCCAGCCCGAGCTGGCCGGTCGTCTCCAGGTGCTGATGTGGATCGGTATCGCCTTCACCGAGGCGCTCGCCTTCATCGGCATCGCGACGTACTTCATCTTCGTCTGATCCGTCCCGCCGGCAATTAGGAGGCCACTGTGCTTCAGGCACTAGTCAGGGCTGCGGAGGAGTCTGCCGAGACGCAGAACCCGCTGCTCCCGGCGACGTACGACATCGTCTGGTCGGCGGTCTGCTTCGTCATCATCCTCGTCTTCTTCTGGTTCAACGTGCTCCCGCGCATGCAGAAGCTGCTCGACGAGCGCGCGGAGGCCATCGAGGGCAACATCGCCAAGGCCGACGAGGCGCAGCGCAAGGCCGAGGCCGCGCTCGAGCAGTACACCGCCCAGCTCGCCGAGGCGCGCGCCGAGGCGGGCAGCATCCGCGAGACCGCCCGTGAGGACGGCAAGAAGATCGTCGCGGAGGCGAAGGAGCAGGCGACCGCCGAGGCCGCGCGGGTCACCGCGTCGGCGCAGTCGCAGATCGAGGCCGAGCGCCAGGCGGCGCTCGTGTCGCTCCGCAGCGACGTCGGCACGCTCGCGATCGACCTCGCGTCGGGCGTGATCGGCGAGAGCCTCTCCGACGACGCGAAGGCCAGCGCGCTCGTGGACCGCTTCCTCGCGGACCTCGAGGCGTCGGAAGCCGCAGGGGAGAAGAAGTAGCCCATGGGCAGTGCCACGAGGAAGCGACCGCCGCCGCCAAGGCGGCGCTCGCCGCGCAGCGCACCGTCGACCTCCAGGTCGCGGAGGACCTGTTCGCGGCCGGCCGCGTCGTGGGGCGCTCCGCGCAGCTGCGGTCGGCGCTGACCGACCCGGACGCGGACGCCACCCGCACGCGCGCGCTCGTGCAGGGCGTGTTCGGCGGCCGGATCGGCGCGACCGCGCTCGAGCTGCTCGGCGGCATCGCCGTGAGCCGCTGGTCGAGCGGGGATGACCTGCTGCAGGGCATCGAGGAGCTCGGCCTGCGCGCCGCCGCGCGCTCGGCCGGTGCGACGCCGGTCGAGTCGGAGCTCTTCGAGTTCGGGCGCATCGTCACCTCGAACGCCGAGCTCGAGCTCGCGCTCGGCAGCAAGCTCAGCCCGACCGCGTCGAAGGTCGCCCTCGCCGACCGCCTGCTCACCGGCAACGCGTCGCCGCAGGCCGCGGCGATCGTGCGCCACCTGGTCGAGCAGCCGCGTGGCCGCCGCATCGGCGAGCTGCTCCGCGGCGCCGCATCGATCGTGGCCGACGAGCGCGGCTACGCGGTCGCGACCGTCACCTCGGCCGGCCCGCTCACCGCCGCACAGCTGCAGCGGCTCGAGCGCCAGCTCGCGAGCCAGTACGGCCGCGACGTCCGGTTCAACCTCGTGATCGACCCGTCCCTCGTCGGCGGACTCCGCATCCAGATCGGTGACGACGTCATCGACGGCAGCGTGTCCGCCCGCCTCACCGACCTGAGGCAGAAGCTCGCCGGCTGAGGCCGGCCCCACCCCGGCCGACCCAAGGCCCGACAGCGTCCCACCGGCACCGACCCGGTGCAGAAGAAGGAACAGACAAATGGCAGAACTCACCATCAGCCCAGATGAGATCCGTTCGGCTCTCTCCGAGTTCGTCTCGTCCTACGAGCCGAGCTCGGGCGAGAAGACCGAGGTCGGCTACGTCACGGATGCCGCGGACGGCATCGCCCACGTCGAGGGCCTGCCCTCGGCCATGGCGAACGAGCTCCTGCGCTTCGCCGACGGCACGCTCGGCCTCGCGCTGAACCTCGACGAGGACGAGATCGGCGTGGTCGTGCTCGGTGAGTTCGGCGGCATCGAGGAGGGCATGGAGGTGACCCGCACGGGCGAGGTCCTCTCCGTCCCGGTCGGCGACGGCTACCTCGGCCGCGTGGTGGACCCGCTGGGCGCGCCCATCGACGGCCTCGGCGAGATCGCCACCGAGGGTCGACGCGCCCTCGAGCTCCAGGCCCCGGGCGTCATGCAGCGCAAGAGCGTGCACGAGCCCATGCAGACCGGCATCAAGGCGATCGACGCCATGATCCCGATCGGCCGTGGCCAGCGCCAGCTGATCATCGGCGACCGCCAGACGGGCAAGACCGCCATCGCGATCGACACGATCATCAACCAGAAGGCGAACTGGGAGTCGGGCGACCCCACCAAGCAGGTGCGCTGCATCTACGTCGCGATCGGCCAGAAGGGCTCGACCATCGCCTCGGTGAAGGGCGCCCTCGAGGACGCCGGTGCGATGGAGTACACGACCATCGTCGCCGCTCCCGCATCCGACCCGGCGGGCTTCAAGTACCTCGCCCCCTACACCGGCTCGGCCATCGGCCAGCACTGGATGTACGGCGGCAAGCACGTGCTGATCATCTTCGACGACCTGTCGAAGCAGGCCGAGGCCTACCGCGCCGTGTCGCTGCTGCTGCGTCGCCCGCCGGGCCGCGAGGCGTACCCCGGTGACGTCTTCTACCTGCACTCGCGCCTGCTCGAGCGTTGCGCGAAGCTCTCGGACGAGCTCGGTGCCGGCTCGATGACCGGCCTGCCGATCATCGAGACGAAGGCGAACGACGTCTCGGCGTACATCCCGACCAACGTGATCTCGATCACCGACGGCCAGATCTTCCTCCAGTCCGACCTGTTCAACGCGAACCAGCGTCCCGCGGTCGACGTCGGCATCTCGGTGTCCCGAGTCGGCGGCGACGCCCAGGTCAAGTCGATCAAGAAGGTTTCGGGAACGCTCAAGCTCGAGCTCGCCCAGTACCGCTCGCTCGAGGCGTTCGCGATGTTCGCGTCCGACCTCGACGCGGCCAGCCGCCGCCAGCTCGCCCGCGGCGCGCGCCTGACCGAGCTGCTCAAGCAGCCGCAGTACTCGCCGTACCCCGTCGAGGAGCAGGTCGTCTCGATCTGGGCCGGCACGAACGGCAAGCTCGACGACGTCCCCGTCGAGGACGTGCTCCGGTTCGAGCGCGAGCTGCTCGACCACCTCGGTCGCAACACCGAGGTGCTCTCGACGCTGCGCGAGACCAACGTGCTCGACGACGACACCCTCGCGACCCTCGAGTCCGAGGTCGACAAGTTCAAGCTCGAGTTCCGCTCGGAGGAGGGCCACTCGCTGGTCGAGCCGGGCAGCGAGTCGCACGAGGCCGCCGACAAGTCCGAGGTCAACCAGGAGGAGATCGTCCGCGGCAAGCGCTGACGCGCTGCTCGACGATCCCCGCCACAGGACAGGACACACAGGAGACACATGGGAGCGCAACTCCGGGTCTACCGTCAGAAGATCAAGACGGCGCAGACGACGAAGAAGATCACCCGTGCCATGGAGCTGATCTCCGCCTCGCGCATCCAGAAGGCACTCGGCCGCGTGAAGGCGTCGACGCCGTACGCGCACGCCATCGGGCGCGCGGTGGCGGCGGTCGCCACGCACTCGAAGGTCGACCACGTGCTCACCACCGAGCCCGAGACGGTCAAGCGCGCCGCGGTCGTGATCTTCGCGTCCGACCGCGGGCTCGCCGGCGCCTTCAACTCGCAGGTGCTGCGCGAGGCCGACCGCCTCTCCGAGCTGCTGCGCAGCGAGGGCAAGGAGGTCGCGTACTTCCTCGTGGGCCGCAAGGCGGCCGGTTACTTCACGTTCCGCCGCCGCGCGTCGGAGCGGTCGTGGACCGGCAGCACCGACAACCCCGAGTACGAGCTCGCCAAGGAGATCTCCGACGCGGTGCTCGAGGCGTTCCTGCGCGACGCCGAGGACGGCGGCGTCGACGAGATCCACCTCGTCTTCAACCGCTTCGTCAGCATGATCACGCAGACGCCCGAGGTGCGACGCCTCCTGCCGATCCGCCTGGTCGACGAGGAGCCCGACGCGGGTCCGTCCACGGTGTACCCGCTCTACGAGTTCGAGCCCGACGCCGAGACGGTGCTCGACGCGCTGCTGCCCGTCTACCTCGAGAGCCGCATCTTCGCGACCCTGCTCGAGTCCGCCGCGGCCAAGCACGCCGCAACGCAGAAGGCGATGAAGTCGGCGAGCGACAACGCCGACAAGCTCATCCTCGACTACCAGCGACTGGCGAACAACGCGCGCCAGTCCGAGATCACCCAGCAGATCGCCGAGATCGTGGGCGGCGCAGACGCGCTGTCGTCGTCCAAGTAACACGCCACCAGAAGGAAGAGAATCCCATGACTGACACCGCTACCGCACCGGCTGCGGCCGCGCCTGTGGCCGGCGCCGTCGGCCGCATCGCCCGGGTCACGGGCCCGGTCGTCGACATCGAGTTCCCGCACGACTCGATCCCCGACATCTACAACGCGCTGAAGACCGAGATCGTCCTCGGCGACGAGACCCTCGTGCTCACGCTCGAGGTCGCGCAGCACCTGGGCGACGACCTCGTGCGCGCCATCGCGCTGAAGCCGACCGACGGCCTCGTCCGCGGCCAGGAGGTCACCGACACCGGCGCGCCGAT
Organism: Agromyces mangrovi; assembly: GCF_030296695.1. NCBI lineage: Bacteria > Bacillati > Actinomycetota > Actinomycetes > Micrococcales > Microbacteriaceae > Agromyces > Agromyces mangrovi (ex Wang et al. 2018). Next base: position 2,963,148 of record NZ_AP027737.1, read on the forward strand.
CTCGGTGCCCGTCGGCGACGTCACCAAGGGCAAGGTCTTCAACGTCACCGGCGACGTGCTGAACGCCGAGCCCGGTGAGACCATCGAGGTCACCGAGCGCTGGCCGATCCACCGCAAGCCCCCGGCCTTCGACCAGCTCGAGTCGAAGACCCAGCTGTTCGAGACGGGCATCAAGGTCATCGACCTGCTGACCCCGTACGTGCAGGGTGGCAAGATCGGCCTCTTCGGCGGTGCGGGCGTCGGCAAGACGGTCCTCATCCAGGAGATGATCCAGCGTGTGGCGCAGGACCACGGTGGTGTCTCGGTGTTCGCCGGCGTCGGCGAGCGCACCCGTGAGGGCAACGACCTCATCCACGAGATGGACGAGGCGGGCGTCTTCGACAAGACCGCGCTCGTCTTCGGCCAGATGGACGAGCCGCCGGGGACCCGTCTCCGCGTCGCGCTGTCGGCCCTGACGATGGCGGAGTACTTCCGCGACGTGCAGAAGCAGGACGTGCTGCTGTTCATCGACAACATCTTCCGCTTCACGCAGGCGGGTTCCGAGGTGTCGACCCTGCTGGGCCGCATGCCGTCCGCGGTGGGCTACCAGCCGAACCTGGCCGACGAGATGGGCATCCTGCAGGAGCGCATCACCTCGACGCGCGGTCACTCGATCACCTCGCTGCAGGCGATCTACGTGCCGGCCGACGACTACACCGACCCGGCGCCCGCGACCACGTTCGCGCACCTCGACGCGACCACGGAGCTCTCCCGTGAAATCGCCTCGAAGGGCCTGTACCCGGCAGTCGACCCGCTGACCTCGACCAGCCGCATCCTCGACCCCCGCTACCTGGGCGAGGACCACTACCGCGTGGCCACGAGCGTCAAGGCGATCCTGCAGAAGAACAAGGAGCTCCAGGAGATCATCGCGATCCTCGGTGTCGACGAGCTCTCGGAGGAGGACAAGGTCACGGTCGCCCGTGCCCGCCGCATCCAGCAGTTCCTCTCGCAGAACACCTACATGGCGAAGAAGTTCACGGGCGTCGAGGGCTCGACCGTCCCGCTGAAGGACACCATCGAGTCGTTCGACGCGATCGTCCGCGGCGACTTCGACCACGTGGCCGAGCAGGCGTTCTTCAACGTGGGCCCGATCTCGGACGTCGAGGAGAACTGGGCGCGCATCCAGAAGGAGAACGGCTAGTCATGGCCGAACCGTTCCGAGTGCGCGTCGTCTCGGCCGACCGCGAGGTCTGGGCGAGCGACGACGCGACGATGGTGGTCGCGAAGACCGTCGAGGGCGAGATCGGCATCCTGCCCGGTCACGAGCCGATGCTCGCGATCCTCGCCAAGGGCGAGGTGCGCGTGACGGTCGCGGACGGCGAGCGCATCACCGCGCACGCCGACGAGGGCTTCCTCTCCGTCGAGGAGAACACGGTCCGCGTCGTCGCCTCGCGGGTCGAGCTCTCCTGACACGATGACGAATGCGGCCGAGGTGCCCGGGGAGCGCCAGTTCGACGAGCTCCGGGTGCCACGGCTCATCGCGATGGCGGGCCTGCCGGGCGCCGGCAAGTCCACGATCGCCGAGGTCCTCGGCGGGCGTCTGGGCGCGCCGGTGGTGTCGGTCGACCCGATCGAGTCGGCGATCCTGCGGGCGGGCATCTCCTCCGAGGAGCCGACCGGCCTCGCCGCGTACCTCGTCGCCGAGACGATCGCCGAGGGCGTGCTCGCATCGGGCCGCACGGTGATCGTCGACGCGGTAAACGCCGTCGAGGCGGCGCGCCTGCAGTGGCGCGACCTGGCCGCCCGGAGCGGTGTCGCGCTGCGCGTGATCGAGGTGGTCTGCTCCGACGCGGACCTGCACCGGGAGCGACTCGCGAAGCGCACGAGGAACCTCCCGCATCTCGACGAGGTGACCTGGCGGGCGGTCGAGCAGAGCGTCGACGGCTACCAGCCCTGGGGCGGGCCGGCCGCTGCGCTGCCGCGCGTGACGCTCGACACGGTCGATGCGCTCGGCGTGAACGTCGACCAGGCGTTCGCCTTCCTCGACGACTGATGCGAGTCGTCCTGCCGCCCTCCGAGACCAAGCGCGACGGAGGGCACGATCGGGCGCTCGACGTGTCGACGCTCGCCTTCCCGGAGCTGGGCGAGCGGCGCGATGCGGTGCTGGACGCGCTCGTCGCCCTGTCGGCCGACGAGGACGCGTCGGTGCGGGCGCTCAAGCTCGGGCGCACCCAGCTCGGCGAGATCGCGCGCAACGCCGCCCTGCGGACGGCGCCGACCATGCCGGCGATCGATCGCTACACGGGCGTGCTCTACGACGGGCTCGCGGCCGACGGATGGTCGGCGGAGGATCGGGCGTTCGCGCACGAGCATGTGCTCGTCCAGTCGGCGCTGTTCGGGCCGATCGCGGCGCTCGACGCCATTCCCGCGTACCGGCTGTCGCACGACTCCCGGGTCCCCGGGCTGCGGCTGCGTGCGCACTGGTCATCGGCCGCGGGTGCCGTGCTGGCGGAGTCGTCCGGACTGCTGATCGACCTCCGCTCGGAGGGCTACGCGGCGCTCGGACCGGTCGTCGCGTCGGCGAACGCCGCGTACGTGCGCGTGGTCACGGAGGACGGCGACGGCACGCGGCGCGCACTCGCGCACTTCAACAAGCAGGCGAAGGGCCACCTCGTGGCCGCGCTCGTGTCATCGCGCGCCCGGATCGACGACGTCGACGGACTGCTCGACTGGGGCGACGCGCATGGGCATCGCTTCGCGCGCACGACGCGCGTCGGGCCCGGCGGGGTCGCGGAGGTCGAACTGCTGGTGTGAGCCGGCGGCCCGGAAGCAGGCCGTCACGTGGTCGTCGACCATGCCGGTCGACTGCATGAGGGCGTAGACGGTGGTCGGCCCGACGAAGCGGAAGCCGCGCCGGCGCAGTTCACGGCTGAGCGCGGTCGACTCCGCGGTCGTCGCGGGGACCTCCGACATGCTCGACGGCCGGCGTCCGGGCTCAGGGGCGAAGCGCCACATGAGCTCGTCGAGTGGCCCTTCGAGCTCGAGCAGCGCACGGGCGTTGCCGATGGTTGCCTCGATCTTCGCGCGATTGCGGATGATGCCGGTGTCCGCGAGCAGGCGCTCGACGTCGTGGCCGTCCATCCGGGCGACGCGCTCGGGCTCGAAGCCGTGGAAGGCGGTGCGGAAACCCTCCCGACGCCGCAGGATCGTGATCCACGACAGCCCGGCCTGGAAGCCCTCCAGGCACAGCTTCTCGTAGAGCGCGCGCGGATCGCGCTGCGGCACGCCCCACTCCTCGTCGTGGTAGCGCCGGTACTCCTCGTCGCCGGTGGCCCAGCCGCAGCGGGCGACGCCGTCGGCGTCGACGGGTGCCGCCGACGGATCCGGGGCACCCGGGGCATCCGCGCCGCTCACGCGGCGAAGCCGATGCGCTCGTGGCCGAGCAGCCACATCTTCGTCGGCACGCCCTGTCCGCCGCTGTAGCCCGTGATGCGGCCGTCGGAGGCGAGCACCCGGTGGCAGCCGATGATGATGGGGACCGGGTTCGCGCCGACCGCGCCGCCGATGGCGCGCGCGGAGCCGGGCCGGCCGACGGCGGTCGCGAGGGCGCCGTAGGAGATGGCCTCGCCCCAGTCGAGGCGCCGGAGCTCGCGCCACACGTCGCGCTGGAACGGCGTGCCCCGCAGCTCGAGCGGGAGGTCGAACGCGATGCGCGCACCGGAGAAGTACTCGTCGAGCTGCCGTCGCGCCTCGGCGAGCACGGGCACCTCGGATTCGGGGAGTCCGTCGTGCGGGAGCGCGCCGTCGCATTCGATGGCGAGGGCGGTGATCGCGGTGTCGTTCGCGACGACCTCGATGCGGCCGACGGGGGAGTCGACCCGGATGACGTGGGTGGTGGTCATGCTCCGAGGCTAGTCGCGGCCGCCCACCCCGACCGGCGGGAATCGGACACGCCGTACCCGGTGCACGGGGAGGCGGTTGTGGAGGAGGGGACCGTGCCGGGGCGCGGCCTCCGGCCGCCCTAGGCTGGTGGCATGGAGTATCGCAGCCTCGGTGGATCAGGTCTTCGCGTCTCGGCGGTCGGCCTGGGCGGGAACAACTTCGGCCGCCAGGGCACGGCGACCGAGGACCAGGCGGGAACGGATGCGGTGATCGACGCCGCGCTCGACGCCGGCGTCACCCTGATCGACACGGCCGACATCTACGGCGGTGCCGGTCGCAGCGAGGAGCTGCTCGGGCAGTCACTCCGCGGTCGCCGCGACGAGGTCGTGCTCGCCACGAAGTTCGGGCACACGAAGGTCGACGTGGGTGTGCCGTCGTGGGGCGCGAAGGGGTCTCGCAGGTACGTGCGGCTCGCCGTCGAGGCTTCCCTCCGACGGCTGCAGACCGACTGGATCGACCTGTACCAGATCCACGAACCCGACCCGCTGACGCCGATCGCCGAGACCCTCGCGGCGCTGGACGAGCTCGTCGACGAGGGAAAGGTGCGCTACCTCGGCCACTCGAACCTCAGCGGCTGGCAGCTGGCCGAGGCCGAGCTGGTCGCGCGCGAGCTCGGCACCGACCGCTTCGTCTCGGCCCAGAACGAGTACAGCCTCCTGGCCCGCGACGCTGAGGCGGAGCTGCTGCCGGCCGCCCGCCACTTCGGCGTGGGCCTCCTGCCGTTCTTCCCCCTCGCGAACGGCCTGCTCACGGGCAAGTTCACCCGTTCGGGCGGGCCCGACGACTCCCGCATCATGCGCCAGCGGCCGCACCTTGTGGAGCAGGCGCCGTGGGATCGCCTCGACGCGTACGCGGCGTTCTGCGCCGAGCGCGACGTCACGATGCTCGACGCCACGATCGGGTGGATGCTCGCCGAGCCCGCCATGGGCAGCGTGATCGCGGGGGCGACGCGCCCCGAACAGGTGCGCCAGAATGCCGCCGCCGCGACCGCGTGGGCGCCGACGCCCGACGACGTGCGCGCCGTCTCGGAGATCTTCGCCTGACGGCTCCTCCACAGCGCCCGGCGCCGGTGCTGCGGCAGTGACGGTCGGATGCGGCCGCCATCGCACGCGCCGAGGCCGCGACGCTGTCGGCATGACCGAGCCCGACTTCCGCATCCGCCAGCCCCAGGATCTCCTCGCCGTCGCCGCCGAGCTCATCGGCTTCCGCCCCGAGCGCAGCGTCGTCTGCATCGCCACGCGCGGCGATCGCCGCACCGCCACGATGCGCTTCGACCTCCCGCCCGACGCCCGGCGACGAGCGGGCGAGGTCGCGGTGGCGCGGGCCCTCGACACCATGCTGCGTCGCGTCGGCGAGGCCCGGGCCGTCGTCGTCATCGTGTACGCACCGGAGACGTTCGCGTCGGAACGGGGCATCCCGCGTCCCACGCTCGGCCGGTCCGTGTTCGCGGCGCTCGACCGGGCGGGGCATCCGGTCGTCGACGTGCTCTGCGCGGCCGCCGACGGCTGGGGCAGCTACCTCGACGACGGATGCCCCAGGGAGGGGCGTCCGATCGACGCGATCGACGCGTCCCCGCTCGCCGAGCGGCAGACCGTGCGGTCGGCGTACACGGCCGGCACGCTCGCCGTGCCGCCGCACGTCGACCCGGGCTTCGCCGGCGCGGTGAGGCAGTCGTGCGATGCCGCGATCGCCGCGCTCCGCCACCCGCGCGGCGCGGCGTTCGGCCCCGCTGCGGAGGCCGACGACGCCGCGGCGTTCCCGGACCCGGTGACGATCGCGGAGGAGCTCGTCGGGTGGCGGCCCGACGAGGTCGACCCGGAGCGGCTGGGCCGGCTGCTGGCGGTGCTGCAGCTGCCCGTCCATCGCGACGTGGTGCTGCTCCAGATCGCGTTCGGACTCGAGGTGGGGCTCCTGGCAGCCGACCGGCAGGAGGTGCACGCGCTCCGCCAGCTCGTCAGCGGGCGCTCGATGGACGACCTGATCGCCGAGGAGCTCGCGCACGGGTCGCACGTCGACGACATCGAGCTGCACGAGCTGCTGGTCGGAGTGGGCGAACGCGTGCCCGACGCCGGCCGCATCGACGCAGCTGCCGAGGTGCTCCGCGTGGTCACGGCATGCGCCGAACCCGAGGACCGGGTCGACCCGTACTGCGTGCTGGCGTGGCTGGCGTGGGCTCGCGGACGAGGATCCCTCGCGGGCGCCTACCTCGACCGCGCGCGAGACATCGACCCCGCGCACGGCATGACCGAACTGCTCGGTGCGCTCATCGGTTCGGGGCGCGTGCCCGACTGGTCGTACCTCGAGCCCGACGACGACCTCGTGCGCTCGGCCTGAGCCGCGCGGTCGCGTGGACGCGCGCGGTCAGGCCCCGATCAGCGGACCGAGCAGCTTCGCCGCGACCGACGGCCGCCCGGTGACCCGTTCCTCGACGTCGCCGAGCCCGATGCCGGTGAGCCCGAGGTTGGCGCCCAGGAAGCGCAGCGGCTCGGGCTCCCAGCGGGGCGAACGGTGCCCGACCCAGGGCAACCGTGTCAGGTCGGTGTCGCGGCCGAGCACGAGGTCGGCGAGCGTGCGCCCGGCGAGGTTCGTGGTGCTGAGCCCGTCGCCGACGTACCCGCCCGCGAAGCCGACGCCGTTGGCGGGGTTGTACGAGGCCGACGCGTGCCAGTCGCGGGGCACGCCGAGCGGCCCGCCCCAGCGGTGCGTGATGCGGGCGTCGGCGGCTGCGGGCATCAGGTCGGCGAGCGCCTCGGCGAGGTGCGCGAACACCCGGTCGTCGCGATCGAACTCCGGCTTGACAGCGCTGCCCCAGTGGTAGCGGGCGCCGCGACCGCCGAACGCGATGCGGTCGTCGGCGGTGCGCTGCCCGTAGATCAGCAGGTGGCGGTAGTCGCTGAAGGTCTCGCCGTGCGCGAGCCCGATCTCGTCCCAGACCTCCGCCGGCAGCGGCTCGGTCGCGATCATGAGCGAGTACAGCGGCAGGATGCGGCGACCGACGTGCGGCAGCGCTGCGCCGTACCCCTCGGTCGCCACGAGCACGTGCCGGGCCCGGACGGTGCCGGTCGCCCCGTCCGAGGCTCGGAACCGCACGCGGCCGGGCTCCCAGTCGACGACCTCGGTGCGCTCGGCGATGCGGACGCCGCGCTCCTCGACCACGCGGGCGAGCCCACGGACGAGCTTGGCGGGCTGCACGCGCGCGCACGACGGGTCGAACACCGCCGCGTCCGCGCTGCCGCCCGACAGGCCGCTCACGCCGAACCGGTCGAGGCGGTCGCCCTCCCAGAGCTCGACGGGGTCGGTGCCGAAGCGTGCGGCCTCGGCGACGTCGGCCCGTGCGCTCCGCGCCTGCGCCTCGCCGCGGGCGAACACGACCGTGCCGCCGCGGACGAAGTCGCAGTCGATGCCCTCCGCGTCCGCGACGCGGCCGACCTCGTCGACCGTGTCGATCATCGCGTGTCGCATCGCGACGGCCGCCTCGCGGCCGTGCCGGCGCTCGAGCGCGGCGCTCGACTGCGGGAACAGCGCCGAGCACCAGCCGCCGTTGCGGCCGGAGGCCCCGAAGCCCGCGATCTCCCGCTCGACGACGACGATCGACAGGTCCGGGCGAAGCTGCGACAGGTAGTACGCCGACCAGAGCCCGGTGAGCCCGCCGCCGATCACGCACACGTCGGCGTCGAGGTCGCCCTCGAGGCTCGGCCGCGGCGTCAGGTCGTCGAGGCCCTGCTCGACGAGTGCGTCGAGCCAGAAGCTCACGCCGCGGTACGGCGCATCGCCGACCGCCGCGAACGCGTCCGCCATCAGAGCCGGTTGCCGGCCTCGGTGAGCACGCCGCGCAGGATCTGCCCGATCTCCGCGAACTCGCTCGGCCCGATGGTCAGCGGCGGCGCGAGCTGGATCACGGGGTCGCCGCGGTCGTCGGCACGGCAGTAGAGCCCGGCGTCGAACAGTGCCTTGGAGAGGAAGCCGCGCAGGAGGCGCTCCGACTCGTCCTCGTCGAAGGTCTCCTTGGTCGCCTTGTCCTTGACCAGCTCGATGCCGAAGAAGTACCCGTCGCCGCGCACGTCGCCGACGATCGGCAGGTCGAGCAGCTGCTCGAGCTCGGCGCGGAAGAGCGGGGAGTTCTCGCGTACGCGCTCGTTCAGGCCCTCCTCCTCGAAGATGTCGAGGTTCTCGAGCGCGACGGCGGCCGAGACCGGGTGCCCGGCGAACGTGTAGCCGTGGTAGAACGACGTGTCGCCGTGCTTGAACGGCTCGTAGATCTCCTCGCTCACGATGGTCGCGCCGATGGGGGAGTAGCCGCTCGTCATGGCCTTCGCGCAGGTGATCATGTCGGGCTGGTAGCCGTACTGCTCGCACGCGAACATCGAGCCCAGGCGCCCGAACGCGCAGATGACCTCATCGGAGACGAGCAGCACGTCGTGCTTGTCGCAGATCTCGCGCACGCGCTGGAAGTAGCCGGGCGGCGGCGGGAAGCATCCGCCCGAGTTCTGCACCGGCTCGAGGAAGACCGCGGCGACCGTCTCGGGGCCCTCGAACTCGATCATCTCCTCGATGCGGTTCGCGGCCCAGAGGCCGAACGCCTCGAGGTCGTCGCTCGGTCCGCCCATCTCGGCGGCGCGGTAGAAGTTGGTGTTCGGCACGCGGAAGCCGCCGGGGGTGACGGGCTCGAACATCTCCTTCATGGCGGGGATGCCCGTGATGGCGAGTGCGCCCTGGGGGTGCCGTGGTACGCCACCGAGCGCGAGATGACCTTGTGCTTGGTGGGGCGTCCCTTGAGCTTCCAGTAGTACTTCGCGAGCTTGAACGCCGTCTCGACTGCCTCGCCGCCGCCGGTGGAGAAGAAGACGCGGTTCAGCTCGCCGGGCGCGTAGTCGGCGAGCCGGTCGGCGAGCTCGATCGCCGACGGGTGCGCGTACGACCAGATCGGGAAGAAGGCGAGCTCCTCGGCCTGCTTGCGCGCGACCTCGGCGAGGCGGGCGCGGCCGTGCCCGGCGTTCACCACGAACAGGCCGGAGAGGCCGTCGATGTACCGCTTGCCCTGCGCGTCCCAGATGTGGTGTCCCTCACCACGGGTGATGATCGGGACGCCCTGCTCCATGGTCGACTGGCGCGAGAAGTGCATCCAGAGGTGGTCCTTCGCCTTCTGCTGCAGCGCGGCGACGTCGACATCGGCGACGGTACGGGTCATGGTGCTCATTTCCTATCGTGTTCCCCAGTTGTAGAACTGCTTGCGGAGCTTCAGGTAGACGAACGTCTCGGTGGTGAGGACGCCGTCGAGGTTGCGGATGCTGGTGTTCAGCAGCTCGATCAGCTCGTCGTCGTCCTCGCAGACGACCTCGGCGAGCAGGTCGAAGCTGCCCGCGGTCAGCACGACGTAGTCGATCTCGGGGATCTCGGCGAGCCGGTCGGCCAGCTCCCGGGTGTCGCCGGAGGCGCGGATGCCGATCATGGCCTGCCGGGTGAACCCGAGCTGCATGGGGTCGGTCACCGCGACGATCTGCATGACGCCCGCCTCGGTGAGCTTCTGCACCCGCTGGCGCACCGCGGCCTCGGAGAGTCCGACGGCCTTGCCGATGTCGGCGTACGAGCGACGGCCGTCGGCCTGCAGCTGCTCGATGATCTTCTTGGAGACCTCGTCGAGCAGCACCGGCCGGCCGCCGTGGTTGCGCCCCGCGTTCGTCATGCGTCGATTCTGTCAGTGACGGATGCCTCCGGCAAGCGATTCCGTCGTGATTTCACGAATCTGCAACGGATTCAATGGTGATTCCGGGTTTCGGATGCCGCGTTCGGCCGTTAGCATGGGCCGCACGCGATCCCGAGGAGGCCCTTCCATGTCCGTGCGTGAGCTGCGCAACTTCATCGGCGGCGAGTTCGTCGACGCCCGCGGCGACGGGGCGCTCGACCTCGTCGACCCCGCGACCGAGGACGTCTACGCGACGAGCCCGATCTCGACGGCCGCCGACATCGACGCCGCCTACGACGCCGCCTCGACGGCGTTCGCCGGGTGGGGCCAGACGACGCCCGCCGAGCGGCAGCTCGCGCTGTTCCGCATCGCGGACGCGATGGAGGCGCGGGCGGAGGAGTTCGCCGACCTCGAGTCGCAGGACACGGGCAAGCCGCGCGCGAGCCTCGTCGAGGACGAGATCCTGCTGTCGGTCGACCAGCTCCGCTTCTTCGCCGGCGCGGCGCGCAACCTCGAGGGCCGCGCGGGTGCCGAGTACATGCCCGACCACACCTCGTTCATCCGCCGCGAGCCGATCGGCGTCATCGGGCAGGTCACCCCCTGGAACTACCCGCTCAACATGGCGGTCTGGAAGGTCGCGCCCGCCATCGCCGCGGGCAACGCCATCGTGCTGAAGCCGTCCGACACGACGCCGCTCGCGACGCTCCTGCTCGCGGAGGTCGCGGCCGAGTTCCTCCCGGCCGGCGTGCTGAACGTCGTCACCGGCGACCGGGGCACGGGCGCTGCGCTGCTGCAGCATCCGACGCCCCAGATGGTGGCCATCACCGGTTCGGTGCGCGCCGGCATGGAGGTCGCCCGCGAAGCGGCATCCGACCTCAAGCGCGTGCACCTCGAGCTCGGCGGCAAGGCCCCCGTGGTGGTGTTCGACGACGCCGACATCCCCGCCGCGGTCGAGGGCATCGCCGCGGCCGGCTACTTCAACGCCGGCCAGGACTGCACGGCCGCGACCCGCGTCCTCGTGCAGGCGGGCATCCACGACGAGTTCGTCGCCGCGCTGGCCGAGCACGCACGGGTCAACGCCCGCACCGGCGCGCCGCGCGAGGACGGCGTGTACTACGGCCCGGTCAACAACGCGAACCAGCTCGCCCAGGTCTCGGGCTTCATCGAGCGCCTGCCCGACCACGCCGACATCGCGCTCGGCGGGCGGCGCCAGGGCGACCGCGGCTACTACTGGGAGGCCACCGTCGTGTCGGGCCTGCGCCAGGACGACGAGGCGATCCAGCGCGAGATCTTCGGCCCGGTCATCACCGTCCAGAAGTTCACCGACGAGGCGCAGGCGCTCGAGTGGGCGAACGGCGTGCAGTACGGGCTCGCGTCGAGCGTCTGGACGAAGGACCACGGCCGCGCGATGCGGTTCGCCAAGCACCTCGACTTCGGCTGCGTGTGGATCAACACGCACATCCCGATCGTCGCCGAGATGCCGCACGGCGGGTTCAAGCACTCCGGCTACGGCAAGGACCTCTCGCAGTACGGCTTCGAGGACTACACGCGCGTCAAGCACGTCATGAGCTACATCGGCGCCTGAGCCGTTCCGGCGCCGGTCGGTGACAGACTGGGGTGATGGGCGAGTCGCGGGTCTTCACCGGCACCGCCGACGGGCTCCCGGACTGGGACGTCGTCGTCGGGCGCGTGTTCGTCGCCGCCGTCGCCGCGCCCGCGGACGATCGCACGCTCGCTGGCCTGCGGCGGCTCGCCGACGACCCGGGTGCGCTGGTCGAGGAACTGGTCGGCGCGCTGCCGACGGGTGCTGCGGATGCCGCGGGCTTCGCGCTCGTGCGCTTCGACGACGACGGTGCCGGGCCGCGCCGCGCGACCGTCGTCGTGCGCGGCGACGCGGCGGTCGACCTGCGCTCGCCCGGCGGCAGCCGCCGGTTCGACGACCGCGGCATCCGGCCGTTCCACCTCGCCGAGTTCGGCGACGTCACGAGCCTCGTGATCCGCTCGTCGTCCGCCGGCCTCGACGGACCGCGCGACGGCGAGCCGGTGGGCGGACCGGGCGCGACGGCGCGTGCGTCGATCATCGGCTGGGCGTGCGATGCCGCGCACGCGGCGGCCGACGTCGACGAGGAGACCCGTGCGCGCCGCGCGCCGACGACCGACACGCAGCTCGTCCTGCCCATCCCCGCGCCGCCGGCGCCCGACACCCCCGCGGGCGGCATCGAACCGGTCGTGCCGGCGCGCACGTCCGCCACGGCGTTCCGCATCGGCGACGGGGCATCCGAGCCCCTCGACGGCCCCGTCTATGTCGGCCGCCGCCCGAGTCCGCCGCGCATCCCGAGCGGGGACGCGCCCCGGCTCTACGCGGTGCCGGCCGCGCTGCCGGCCGTGTCGTCGACGCACGTGGAGCTCCGCCCCGTCGGCCGCACCGTCGTGGTCACCGACCTGCACTCGCGCAACGGCACCACCGTGATCGGCGCGGCGGGTGCCAGGCGGCGGCTCCGCGGCGGCGAGTCGGTCGTCGTGGGCGCCGGGTCGCGCCTCGACATCGGCGGTACAGTGGTCGAGATCCTCGCAGTCGCGGAGGACCGAGTCCGCGAGCCCCTCACCGACGAAGGACCAGGCACGTGACGCAGATCGGACACGGCAACCCCGGAACGACGGTGACCCTGCCGAACGGCACCGAGGTCACCCTCGCCTGGGCCGCGCTGACCGACACCGGCCTGCGCCGGGAGGTCAACGAGGACTCGTTCGTCGCCCGCCCGCCGGTGTTCGCCGTCGCGGACGGCATGGGCGGCCACGCGGCCGGCGACTTCGCGAGCGCGGCCGTCGTCACCCGGCTCGCCGAGCACGGCGGGCGCAGCACGGTGCTGCCCGCCGAGATCGGGCGTTCGCTGACCGCCGCGGTCGGCGACATGGAGCGCAGCATCGGCGTCACCGACGAGGGGAGCGGCACCACCGTCACGGGCGTCGCGCTGATGACCGACGAGGGCGCGCCCGCCTGGTCCGTGTTCAACATCGGGGACTCGCGGGTCTACCGCCTCCTCGAGGGCGAGCTCGAGCAGCTCACGGTCGACCACTCGATCGTGCAGGAGCTCGTCGACGCCGGGCACATCACGCAGGAGGAGGCGGAGGTGCACCCGCACAGCAACGTGATCACGCGTGCGGTCGGCTTCCACGAGACTCCCGTGCCCGACTACCGCACGGTGCCGCTCGTCGAGGGCATGCGGCTGCTCGCCTGCTCCGACGGGCTCACGAAGGAGCTCACCCCGTACGGCATCCGGCACTTCCTGCTCGGCTCGCCGAAGCCCGAGGCGGCGGCGCGGGCGCTGATGGACGCGGCGCTGGGCAACGGCGGACGCGACAACGTCACGGTCGTCGTGCTCGACGTGCTCCGCATCCGTGCCGGCGAGCCCGGCGAGTCGTCCCCGGACGCGGGCTGACCGAGGCATCCACCGCCCGTCGTCGCGAGCCGTTCCGCGGCGGCAGGCGACCCTAGAATGGGTGCGGAACCCGCCGGAGGCACGCCGGTGACGCCGGCGGCGGCGGGGACCGAGGAGGTCGCGTGACCAGGCGCCTGCCCTCGACGCCGCCGACGATCCCGGGATTCGCGTTCGTCCGCGTGCTCGGCACGGGCGGCTTCGCCGACGTGTTCCTCTACGAGCAGCAGCTGCCGAAGCGCCCCGTCGCCGTGAAGGTGCTGCTCGCCGAGGTCGTCAACGAGCAGCTGCGGCGCATGTTCCGCGCCGAGGCCAACCTGATGGCGCGGCTGAGCTCGCACCCCGCCGTGCTCACGGTCTACGCCGCGAGCGTCGCCGCCGACGGCCGGCCCTACCTCGTCATGGAGTACTGCTCGTCCGCGATGGCCCAGCGCTACCGCGCCGACCCGCTGCCCGTCGCCGAGGCGCTCGAGGTGGGCATCCGCATCGGCTCCGCGATCGAGAGCGCGCACCGCGAGGGCGTGCTGCACCGCGACATCAAGCCGTCGAACATCCTGATGACCGCCTTCGGGCACCCCGTGCTGAGCGATTTCGGCATCGCGGCGACGCGCGGGGAGGCCGACGACGACGAGTCGATCGGCGTCTCGGTGCCGTGGTCGGCGCCCGAGGTGCTCGCCGACGAGGACGGCGGCAGCGTCGCCTCCGAGGTGTGGTCGCTCGGAGCGACCGTCTACTCGCTGCTCGCTGGCCGTTCGCCGTTCGAGGTGCCGGGCGGAGACAACTCCGCCTACGAGCTCGTCCAGCGCATCTCCGCGGCGTCGCCGGCCCCGATCGGCCGCGCCGACGTGCCCGACGCGCTCGAGGCGGTGCTGCGCCGCTCGATGTCGCGCAGGCCCGCCGACCGGCAGGCGAGCGTCGAGGAGCTGCTGCGCGAGCTGCAGGAGGTCGAGGCCGAGCTCGAGCTGCCGCAGACGCCGATCGAGGCGCGCATGGACGAGTGGGCGCAGGCCACCGCGATCGACGTCGACGACCGCACCGCGCTGCGCGCGCCGGGCGAGGCCGTCGCGGCGGCGACCGCAGCCGCCCGACGCGGCTCCCGGCGGCGGCGCGCCGCGTGGTGGACGGTCGGCGGCGTGCTCGCCGCGGGCGCCGCGGCGGCGATCGCGGCGGTGCTCCTCGTGCCACGCCCGCCCGCCCAGACCGAGATCCCGCAGGTGACCGACGTGCGCGCATCGGTCGACGACGGCACCGTCGTGTTCCGCTGGGACGACCCGGGCGTGACCGACGACGACGCCTACGTCGTCACGGTCGACGGACGGCCGTCGAGCATGCAGGTCGCGACCGAGTACCGGCTCGACGCCGGTGAGCAGTCGGTCGTGTGCGCCACCGTCACGGTCACGCGCGCGGGCCGCGTGGGCGACCCGAGCGCCGAGCGGTGCGTGGAGGTCCTCCCGGAGCCGACTCCGTGATCGCCGACTGGTTCCGCGCGCACCGCTCCGGCGTGCTCACGGCGGCGGCGAGCACGGCGACCGTCGCGCTCGTGGCGGGCGTCGCGCTCGCGAGCGGCGGCTACAGGTCGCAGCGCGTCGACCTCGGCGACGCGTCCGTCTGGGTGGCCAACGGCGGCCTCGAGTCGGTCGGGCGCCTCAACACCGCCGTGCGCGAGCTCGACACCGCCGTCGAGACCGGGGTCGCGGCGCCCGAGCTCGTCCAGCGCGGCGGGACCGTGCTGGTCGTCGACGCCGAGCGCGCGAACCTCGACGTGCTCGACCCGGCGACCGCGACGATCGCCGGGAGCGTCGCGATCCCGCCCGTGCGACCAGAGGTGTCGCTCGCGGGCGAGCGGGTCGTCATCGCCTCGGACGGCGACGTCTGGTCGACGCCGATCGACGAGTTCGCCGAGTTCGACAGCCAGCGCGACCCCGATCTCACGTTCGGCGCCGGCACCGTCACCGCCACCGACGCCGACGGCATGCTGGTCGCGTTCACGCCGTCGACCGCCCGCGTCGCACGCATCGACGCGAGCGGCGGGACGGCGGTCGAGGGCACCTGGCAGGTCGCGGGCGACGTGCCGGCCGACGCGGACTGGTCGGTCACGACGGTCGGCGGCCACTGGGCGCTGCTCGACGCCACGAACGGGGTGCTGCACGTCGAGGGCGGCGCGGTCCCGCTCGGTGGGCTCGTGGCCGCGGGCGGCGGGGTCGTGCTCCAGGAGCCGGCCGTGTCGGGCGACGCGGTGCTCGTCGCCCACCGCGGCGGGCTGCTCTCGGTGCCGTTCGACGCGGGCGAACCCGTCGTGCTGGTCGAGGGGCGGTCGGGGAGCCCGCCGCGCCCGTGGCATCCGACGACTGCAGCTTCGCGGCCTGGGCGGATGCCTCGGGCTGGACGTCGTGCGGGCCGGCCGATGCCGTGCTCGAGGGCGGCGCGACGACCGGCCTCGCCTTCCGCAGCAACGGCGACGCACTCGTGCTCAACGACGCCGGCTCGGGCCGCTCGTGGTCGGTGCGCGACGGCTGGGCGCTCGTCGACGACTGGGACGCGCTCGTGCGCGTGGAGACCGACGAGCGCGTGGTCGAGGAGAACGATCCGTCCACGCCGCCCACGCTCGAGCGCGTGCAGGTGCCCCCGGTCGCGGTGGACGACGAGTTCGGCGCCCGGCCGCTGCGCACGACGATCCTGCCGGTGCTGCTGAACGACTACGACGCCAACGGCGACGTGCTGTCGATCGCGTCGGTGGGCGCCGTGCCGGACGACGTCGAGGTCGACCTGGTGAGCAACGACCAGCAGCTCCAGGTGACGCTGCCGGGCGACGCGGCGGGCACGATCGCGCTCGACTACACGATCGACGACGGCCGCGGCGGCAGCGCGTCCGCGGTCGTGCGCATCACCGTGCGCGGCGACGACGAGAACGCGCCGCCCGTGCAGGCGCGCGGCGCGTCGGCCGTCGTGGAGGCAGGCGGGCGGGTCGCCACCGACGTGCTGGCCGACTGGTACGACCCCGACGGCGACCCCTTCTACCTGTCCGGCGCGTCGACGGCCGAGCCCGACGCGGCGACGTTCACGCCGGGTGGCGAGGTCGTGTTCACCGAGCGCGGCGGGCGCGGTCCGGTCCGCACCGTGGGGCTGTCGGTGTCCGACGGCCGGGCGATCGGCGCCGGCACCCTGACGGTGGCGGTGCGCGCGCCCGGCTCGGTGCCGCTCGTGGCCGAGCCGTTCGCCGTGCTCGCCGCGGCGGGGAGGAGCGCACCATCTCGCCGCTCCAGCACGTACGCGGCGGCAGCGGCTCGCCGCGGCTCACGGCCGTGCCCCAGAAGCCCGACGTGGAGCTGGTGCCGGACTTCGATCGCGGCACCTTCCGGTTCACGAGCGACGCGGTGGGCACGCACTACCTCGAGTACACGGTGGCCGACGGCGACCAGACCGCGGTCGGCGTGGTCCGGGTCGACGTCGCGGCGCCGCCCGACGCGGACACCACCCCCGTGACCGTGCCGCACACCGCCTTCCTGCGCGTCGGCAAGCCCGCCGACGTCGACGTGCTCGCGACCGACATCGACCCGACCGGCGGGGTGCTCGTCATCACGGGCGCGGACGACGACACCCCGGGCCTGCGGGTCGAGGTGATCGAGCACCGGGTGCTGCGCGTGACCCTCACGGACCCGCTCGAGGACGGCACTGCCGACTTCGACTACACGGTGAGCAACGGCCGGGCGGAGGCGACCGGCACCGTGCGGGTCATCGGCATCCCCGATCCCGAGCTCGTCCAGGCCCCCGTGGCGAACGACGACACGGTCTCGGTGCGCGTCGGCGACGTCATCGACATCCCGGTGCTCGTGAACGACCGGCACCCCGACGACGAGCCGATCGCGCTGGCCGCCGAGCTGGTCGAGCCGCCGGCCGACGGCGAGGGGCTCCTGTTCTCGTCCGGCGACGTGCTGCGCTTCCTGGCGCCCGAGCGGCCGGGCACGGTCAGCGCCGTCTACCGGGTCGAGGCGCCCGACGGGCAGTTCGACACCGCGACCGTGCGGATCGCCGTCAACGACGTCGACGCCGACGACAACGCGGCGCCCGTGCCGCGCGTGGTCGACTCCCGCGTGCTCGCGGGGGAGACGGTGCGCATCCGCATCCCGCTCGTCGGCATCGATCCCGAGGGTGACTCGGTGCAGCTGATCGGACAGGAGACCCCGCCCGAGCGGGGCATCGTGGTGCGCACGGGCGTCGACTGGATCGAGTATCAGGCCGGCGAGTACTCGGCGGGCACCGACACGTTCCGCTACGCGGTGGTCGACGCGCTGGGCGCGCGGGCGACGGGCACCGTGCGCGTCGGCATCGCCCCGCGGCTCGACGGGGTGCGCGCGCCGATCGCGGTGGAGGACGAGGTGCGGGCGCGACCGGGCGGCGAGATCGCGGTGCGCGTGCTCGACAACGACTCCGATCCCGACGGCGGGCCGCTCACGATCGTCGACGTGGAGCTCACGAACGGGTCGGCCGAGGCGACCGTCGACGGCGACGTCGTGCGCGTCGCGGTGCCGAACGCCGAGGGGCGGCACACGTTCGTGTACACGATCCGCAACGAGGGCCAGGCGATCGACTCGAACTTCCTCGTCGTCGAGGTGAGCGCCGAGGCGCCGCTGGCACGGCCCGAGGCCGGCGACACGGTGCTCTCGCTCTCCGACATCCTCGACCGGTCCTGGGTCGACGTCGACGTGCGCGAGAACGTCTTCTTCGCCGACGGCCCGTCGGAGCTGCTCGGGGTGTCGCTCGTGCCCGGCTGGGAGTCGGGCGCCGTGGTGCGCAGCGACGGGACGATCCGCGTCACGCTCGCAGACCGGCAGCAGATCATCCCGTTCCGCGTGGTGCACCCCGACGACCCGGAGCTCGACGCCTACGCCTTCATCCGCGTGCCCGGCTTCGAGGACGCCCTCCCGCAGCTGCGCCTGGACGCCCCGCCGATCATCGTGCAGAGCGAGCAGGAGGTGCTCATCGAGATCAACGAGCACGTGGTCGCGGTCGGCGGGCGCCCCGTGCGGATCACCGACGAGGCGACCGTGCGCGCGTCGAACGGCGACGGCGGCGAGCTCGTGGTCGACGCCGACACCGTGCGCTTCCGCAGCGCGGACGAGTACTTCGGTCCGGCGTCCGTCTCGTTCGTCGTCACCGACGGCTCCTCCGCCGACGACCCCGACGCGCGCACCGCGACCATCGTGCTGCCGATCACGGTGCTGCCCCGCGAGAACCAGCCGCCGTCGTTCACCGGTGGGCTCATCGAGTTCGAGCCCGGCCAGGAGCGCGAGATCGACCTGCTGCGCCTGACCAGCTATCCGTACCCGGCCGACCTCGACCAGCTCGGGTACCGGCTCGTCGAACCCCTGCCGGAGGGCTTCGACGTCTCGCTCGACGACACGCAGCTGCGCGTCTCGACCGGCGCGGGAACGCTGGCGGGCACCCGGGCCGCCGTCACGATCGCGGTGCAGGATGCCGCGGGCGACGGGCGCGCCGGGCGCATCGAGCTGCGGGTCGTGCCGTCCACCCGCCCGATTGCGGTGCCGGCCGCCGACCGGGCGGTCGCGCCGCGCGGCTCCACGACCGTGATCGACGTGCTCGCCAACGACGAGGCGACCAACCCGTTCCCCGATGTGCCGCTGCGGGTCGTCCGCGTGCGCGGCGCCGACGACGCGAGCCTGCCGGCCGGCGTGCGAGTCGTGCCGAGCGCCGACCGCTCCTCGCTGCGGGTCACGGTCGACGAGGGCGCCGAGCCCGTGAACAGCACGATCCAGTATCAGGTGGCGGATGCCACGGGCGACGCCGGTCGGTACGCCTGGGGCGTCGTGACGATCTCGGTGCAGGACCGCCCCGAGCCCGTCGCGGAGGTGCGCGCGACCGGGTTCGGCGATCGCTCGATCAGCATCGGCTTCGTGCCCGGGGCGGCGAACAACTCGCCCATCACCGACTACGAGGTGCGGCTGCGCGCGCCCGGCAGCGGCGACGTGCTCGCGACCCACTCCTGCGCGGCCACCGACTGCACCGTCCCGACGCCCGGCAACGGCCGCGCCAACCAGGTGGTCGTCGAAGTGCGCGCCCGCAACGGCGTCGGCCTCTCCGACGCGGCCCGGCTGCCCGAGCCGATCTGGTCCGACGTGGTGCCGGGCGCGCCGGGCGACCTGCGGGCCGCGCCCCTCGACGGCGGGCTGCGCGTCACGTGGACGCCGGTCGTGCCCGACGGGGGCGGGACGCCCGTGACGCGGTACGTGATCGCCTTCGCCGGCCAGATCGGCGAGGTCTCCGCCGCGTCCATCTGCTCCGCGACGGCGTGCGTGCTCGACCGCGGCGGCCTCGCCAACGGCAGCGCGGTGCCCGTGGCGATCAGCCCGCGCAACGATGCGTACCCCGCGCTGTCGACCTGGCGCGAGGCATCCGTCACCGGCACGCCCTTCGGCGCACCGCGCGCCGCGGGCGCCGACGCGGTCGGCGACGCGAACGCGGGCGCCGTCACCGTCACCTGGAGCGGCTTCGACGGCAACGGCGACGCGATCCGGGGCTACTTCGTGCAGCGGCTCGCGGTGGGCAGCCGCACGCTGCCGACCGGACCGCAGGCCTGCACCGTCAGCTCGCCGGCCCCGGGCACCGTGCAGGCGCCGACCAACGGCGCCGGCGTCGAGGAGACCCGCGCGCTCGGCCCCGACGCGCGCTCGACCCGGTTCGAGGGGCTCTCGGCCGAGAACACCGAGTACGCGTTCGTGGTCTGGGGCTACAACCGGGCGGGCTGCGCGTCGAGTCCCGTGCTCGTCGTCACCCCGCGACCGTTCGACCGCGTCATCGACGAGGTGCGCGGCGAGATGCGCTGGACCGGCGACGGGCTCGCCTGGGACTACCGGGTGAGTTCGGTGACCCCCGGGCGAGCCGCTACGAGATCGTCGCGGTCGACGCCGCGGGCGTGCAGCTCGCCGGAACCGTGCAGTCGTTCGGCGGCTCCGGGTGGCCCCGCGAGATCCTCGGCCGGCCGTTCGGCGAGGCCGTGCGGTTCCAGCTGCGGGCCTGCGCCCCGTGGGGCAGCTGCGGTCCGTGGAGCGAGGTGCAGCCGGCATCCGCCGAGCCGTCGCTCGACTTCGCCCTGCCCAGCCGCCGCTGGGACGAGGGCGCACGGCGCTGGACCTGGACCAACGCGCCCGACAACGGGTCGCTCGCGGCCACGTTCCGCTGCGGCAGCGGGAACGGCAACGGCACGGCCGCCGAGGCGGAGACCAGTTGCACCGTCACCGGCGGCGGGTCCGGCAGCGCCTGGCTCGACGTCACCGTCGGCGGCGTCACGAAACGATACGAGAGCGACTGATCATGCGAGGAGCACGCAGATGACGATGACACCCGAGCAGGCCACCGAGTTCGCCGACACCTTCGACCGCCTCGTCGCGGGCGTGGAGCAGGTGCTCCTCGGCAAGAGCCACGTGATCCGGCTGGCGTTCACCGCGCTGCTCACCGAGGGCCACCTGCTGCTGGAGGACGTGCCCGGCACGGGCAAGACGTCGCTCGCACGGGCGATGGCCCAGTCGGTCGCCGGGTCGAGCAACCGCGTGCAGTTCACCCCCGACCTGCTGCCGGGCGATATCACGGGCATGAGCGTCTACGACCAGCGATCGGGCGCGTTCGAGTTCCACGGCGGCCCGGTGTTCGCCAACATCGTGCTCGCCGACGAGATCAACCGCGCGAGCCCGAAGACGCAGTCGGCGCTGCTCGAGGTCATGGAGGAGCGGCAGGTCACCGTCGACGGTGTGACCCATCCGGTCGCGGCGCCGTTCATGGTGATCGCCACGCAGAACCCGATCGAGCAGGCCGGCACCTACCGGCTGCCCGAGGCGCAGCTCGACCGCTTCCTGCTGCGCACCTCCATCGGGTATCCCGACCACGCCTCGACCATCCGCATCCTCGAGGGCGCGGACCACCGCGCGCACGAGCAGGCGGTGCGCGGCATCGTGCGGGCCGACGAGGTGATCGAGCTCGCCGCGCAGGCGCGCCAGGTGTACGTCGACGCGACCATCCACGACTACGTCTCCCGCCTGGTCGACGCGACCCGCTCGGCGGTCGAGGTGCGGCTCGGCGCGAGCGTGCGCGGCGCGCTCGGGCTCATCCGCGCGGCGAAGACCCACGCGGCGAGCCGGGGACGCCACTTCGTGGTGCCGGACGACGTCAAGGCCCTCGCCGAGCCGGTGCTCGCGCACCGACTCATCCTCGAGGCGGAGGCCGAGTTCGACGGCGTGAACGCGTCGAGCGTCGTCGCCCAGGTGCTGCTCGAGACGCCGCCGCCGAACACGAGGCAGGCCGTGTGACGACCGAACCGGCTCCGACCGCCGAGGCCCGCGGGCGCGACGGCGCGCTCGCCGAGGCCGTCGGCGCGGTCGTCGGCGCCGGCCAGTCGACCCGATCGGGGCTGGCGCGCGCGGCCGCGGCCGTGCGGCAGGTCGTGACCACCACCGGCTGGTGCGTCGCGGCGGTCGCGGTCGGCGCGCTCGTCGCGGGCTACCTGCTCGGCTGGCTCGAGGCCGTCGTGATCGGCTGGGCCCTCGTCGTCGCGATGGCCGGCGCCTTCCTGTACCTCGTCGGCCGGAGCGCGTTCGTCGTCGGGCTCGAGCTGCCCGAGCCGCGCGTGGTCGTCGGGGATCCCGCCGAGGCCGCCGTGGTCGTGACCAACGCGGGCCGGCGCCGCGCGGTCGGCGTCGGCGTCGAGGTGCAGGTGGGCGCCGGCACCATCGCGCTCTCGGTCGCGCACCTCGCCGCGGGCGTCGCCGAGCGACGTGCGGTCGAGATCCCGACCAGCCACCGCGGCGTCGTCGAGCTCGGCCCCGTGCGCACCGTGCGCGCCGACCCGATCGGGCTCGTGCGGCGCGAGGTCGTGTGGGCCGAGCAGTCGCGCCTCTACGTGCATCCGCGCACCATCCCCATCCCGGCGATCAGCACGGGATTCGTGCGCGACCTGGAGGGCTCGCCCACCCGCGACCTGACGGCGAGCGACGTGGCGTTCCACGCCCTCCGCGAGTACGTGCCGGGCGACGACCGGCGGCACATCCACTGGCGCAGCTCGGCCAAGACCGGCACCTTCATGGTGCGCCAGTTCGAGGAGACCCGGCGCAGCCACATGATGATCGTGCTCGACGCCGAGCCGGCGCACTACGCCGATCCCGACGAGTTCGAGCTCGCGGTGAGCGCGGTCGGCTCGCTCGGCGTCCGCGCGATCCGCGACGCCCGCGGCGCGTCGGTCATCGTGCCGACCTCCGCGCCGACTCCTGCGCGCGCGGGCATGCGCGGACTGCTCGACCTCGCCACGGTCTCGCGCGACCGCCTGCTGGACGCGCTCTGCGCCGTCGAGCGGGACGCGCGTGCCCCGCAGCTGGTCGATGCGATGCGCATGACCGCGGAGGCCGTGCTCGGCATCTCGCTGGCCTTCGTCGTGACCGGGTCCGCCGCGGGCGTGGGCGCGCTCCGCGCCGCCTCGGCGCAGGCGCGTCCGGGCGTCGAGGTCGTCGGCGTCGTCTGCCACCGCGGCGCCGCGCCCGCGAATCGCCGGGTCGGCGGCCTGCAGGTGCTCTCGATCGGACAGCTCGACGACCTGCGGGCGATCCTGGCACGGTCGGCGGCCGCATGAGCGACACGGCTGCGAGCAGGCGCGGGGTGCGGTGGTGGGTGTTCCCGCTGCTGGCGTTCGCCGTCGCCGCGGCGGCGGTGCCGTGGTGGCCGATCCACGAGGCCCTGCACCTGCTCGTGGTCGTCGGGGTCGGCGCCGTCGTCGGCTTCGCCGTCGCCACGGTGGGCGCCGTGCGCGGCTGGCCCGCCTGGCTCGTGCTGCTGGCCTGCGTCGCCGCATACCTCGTCGTCGGCGTCCCGCTCGCGGTGCCCGGGGCCGCCTGGTCGGGCGTGCTGCCGACCCCGGGCGGACTCGTCGAGCTCCTCGCCGGCACCGCCCTCTCCTGGCCGCGGCTCGTGACCATCGTGCTCCCGGTGGGCACCTACCAGGCGCTCCTCGTGCCGGTGCTCGCCAGCACGCTCGCCGCGTCGGCCGGTGCCGCGAGCATCGCCCTGCGCACCCGTCGGCCCGTGCTCGCGGTGCTCCCGCCGGTCGGGATGTTCCTCGCCGGCATCCTGCTCGGTCCGCGCGAGTCGGCCTGGGGGATCGTCGGCGGCGTCGCGATGGTCGCCGCGACCCTCGCCTGGCTGGTCGCCGTGCGGCGGCTGCCGCACACCCCGGATGCGCCGCGTCGCGCGGTCTCGGCGCGCCGCGTGCTCGGCGCGCTGGGGGTCGCGCTCGTCGCGGTGCTCGTCGGCGCGGGCGCCGCGGTCGCGTTCGCCCCGGTCACGGAGCGCGAGGTCGTGCGCGCCTACGTGCAGCAGCCGTTCGACCCGCGGGAGGCCGACAGCCCGCTCGCGGGCTTCCGCGCGTGGCATCGCGTCGAGCGGTCGGAGGCGCCGATGCTCGCCGTGCGGGGCCTCGCGCCCGGCGAGCGCCTGCGCGTGGCCGTGCTCGACACCTACGACGGCATCGTCTACTCGGTGGGCGGACCCGACGGCGCGGAGGCGTCCGGCTCGTTCACCCGGCTGCCGTACCGGCTCGACCAGGACGCGCAGCCCGGGCTCGAGCGCGAGATCCGGGTGCGCGTGCTCGGCTACGAGGGCATCTGGCTGCCCGGCGTGGGCCGGATCGAGTCGATCGCGTTCGGCGGCGACCGCGCCGAGGCCCTCGGCGCGTCGTTCTTCTACAACGACGCCACGGGCACCGCGGCGGTCGCGGAGGGCCTGCGCGACGACGACGAGTACGCGGTCGTCGCCGTCGCAGTGCCCGACGCCGACGATCTGGCGGACCTGCGGCCCGGCCAGGCGGTGCTGCCGGCGACGGCACCCCTGCCCGAGGGGCTCGACCGGCTGCTCGATCGCTGGGCCCCCGCGTCGGAGACGCCGGGTGCACGACTCGCCGGCGTCATCGAGGGGCTCCGCGCCGACGGCTACGTCAGCCACGGCGCGGACGACGAGCCCCCGAGCCGCTCGGGACACTCGGCCGACCGCATGACGCAGCTCGCGACCGATCGCCCGATGCTCGGCGACGCCGAGCAGTACGCGGTCGCGGCAGCGCTCCTCGCGCGCGAGATCGGCTTCCCCGCCCGCGTCGTCATGGGGTTCGACCCGGGTGACGACGCGCCCGCCGCCGACGGCGCGGTCGTCGTGACCGGCGGCGACATGTCGGCCTGGATCGAGGTGCAGGACGCCGACGGCACGTGGCTCGCGATCGACCCGAACCCCGAGCCGCGGCCCGTTCCCGAGGCCGAGCCCGACGAGCCGACCGTCGTCTCGCGGCCGCAGTCGGTGCTGCCCCCGCCCGCCGAGCGCACGCCGGTCGAGCGCACGGTGCCCGAGCCCGAGGCGGCCGACGACACGTCCGACGACGTGCTGTCGCCGTTCGTCGAGGCGCTGCTCGCCGTGCTCCGCGCGGCCGGGTGGGTGCTCCTCGCGCTCGCCCTGCTGGTGAGCCCGTTCCTCGCGGTGATCGCGGCGAAGCTGCGCCGGCGCCGGCTGCGGCGATCGGCGTCGACTCCCGAGGCGCGCATCGCGGGCGGCTGGAACGAGTTCGCCGATGCGGCGACCGACCACGGCTACGCGGTTCCGGCCGAGGCGACGCGCTCCGAGCAGGCGGCCGCGGTCGGCGGCATGCAGGCCCTGGTGCTCGCGTCGGCGGTGGAGCGGTCGCTGTTCGCGCCCGGCGGCCCGGACGACGAGCAGGCGACGGCCGTCTGGGGCGTGGTCGACGAGGCGCGCGGGCGCATCTCGGCGCGTCGCGGCCGCTGGCGGCGACTGCGGGCGGCAGTGTCGCTGTCGAGCTTCACGCGCGAGGCGCGCGGCCGACGGGAGCAGTGACGCCGCTCCTCCACAGCGTGCCGACGAGCGGTGCGGATGCGACGGATCGTCCCGACCGGCCGGACGCGCCTGGCCCGGGGTGCACTGGGGGCGTGACCGACCACGGACTGCGCCTGCCACCGCCCGTCAGCCCGCCCGCGCGAGCCCCGTTCCCCGTGCTCGCGACCGTCGCCCCCGTCGTCGGCTCGGTCGTGCTCTGGCTGGTCACGGGCTCGCCGTTCGCACTCGTGTTCGCGCTGCTCGGCCCGCTCGTCGCGATGGCGGGCGTGCTCGATCGCCGCCGGGGCGCACGACGCGCGTCGCGTCGCGCCGACGCCGAGCGACGGAGCGCGCTCGAGCGGCTCCGGGACGAGGTCGCCGCTGCGCACGACCTGGAGCGGGCCGCGGGGTGGCGGGCCGACCCGGGCCCGCGTGCGATCGTCGACGGCTCGGTGGCGCGGCTGCCGTGGACGGGCCCCGACCCGATGCGGGTCGTGGTGGGCGTCGGCGAGGTGCACAGCACGGTGCGGCTCGAGGGCGAGGCCGTCGACGACGCGGCGATCACGATCGTCCGCGAGGCGGGGCGGCTGCCGCGCGCACCCGTGGTGGTGGACGCGTCCCGGGGCGTCGGCATCGTGGGGCCCGCGGCGCTCGGGCGGGCGCTCGCCCGCGGCATCCTGGTGCAGGCGTGCCACGCCGCCGCGCCCGACGAGGTCGCGGTCCACGTGCCGGGCGGACCGTCGTGGTCCTGGGCCGGGGCACTCCCGCACTTGGGCTCGTCCGCCGACCGGTCGCTCCGCGTGCTCGAGGGCGGGGCGGATGCCCCGGGGCCCGGCGCCGCCACCGGCGCGACGCTCGTGCTCGCCGACCGCCGCGACCGGCTCGTCGCGCGGGTCGGCGCGGTCGTGGAGCTCGACGGCCCCGGGACGGCCCGCGTGTCCCACGCCGACGGGGAGGTCGCGACGTGCGCGCCCGTGCTGCTCGGCGAACCGGAGGCGCGGTCGTGGGCGCGCGAGGCGGCCGCTCGTGCCGCCGCACCGGTGGCCGCGGCACCCGGACCGGTGGCGTTCGACGCCGGCCAGGCGGGCGGGCCCGGCCTGACCGCGTGCGTCGGCGCCTCCGGGGCCGGCCCTGCGCTGCTCGACCTGGCCGCGGGTCCGCACGCGCTGGTCGCGGGCACGACCGGCAGCGGCAAGAGCGGGTTCCTGGTCGCGTGGGCGGCCGCCATGGCCGCGTCGCGCACGCCCGAGGAGCTCGCCCTCGTGCTCGTCGACTTCAAGGGCGCCGCGGCGTTCGCCCCGCTCGAGCGGCTGCCGCACGTGGCGGGCGTGTTCACCGACCTCGACGAACCGGCCGCGCGCCGACTGGTCCGCAGCCTGCCCGCGGAGGTGCGCCGGCGCGAGGCGCTGCTGCGCGACGCCGGGGTCCCGACCGTCGACGCCCTCCCGCCGGGGGCACTCCCGCGACTCGTGGTGGTCGTCGACGAGTACCAGGAGTTCGCGCGCCGCATCCCCGGGGTCGCCGCCGTCTTCGCCGACCTGTCGTCGCGCGGCCGGTCGCTCGGCATGCACCTCGTGCTCGGCACCCAGCGCCCGAGCGCCGCGATCGGCGAGGCGATTCGCGCGAACGCGGGCGTGCGCGCGTGCCTGCGGGTGCTGCAGTCGTCGGAGAGCATCGCGATGCTCGGCACGCCCGACGCGGCCCGCATCCCCGTGGGCGCACCCGGCAGCGGGCTCGTCGACGGCGGCGACGGCACGGTCGCGCCGTTCCGCTGCGCCCTGGTCGGCGAGGCCGACCTCGAGGCGATCGCGCGCAGGCACGAGGATGCCCCGGTGCCGCCGCCGCCCTGGGCGCCCCCGCTGCCGGTCGAGGTGACGCCGGCGCTCGTCACGGCGGTGCCCGGCGGACCCGCCGGGCCCGACCGCATCCCGCTCGGCCTCGCCGACGACGTCGATGGCCAGCGTCACGTCGCCGCCTGCTGGGACCCGTCGGCCGGCGCGCTGCTGGTCGCCGGCGGCGTCGGCAGCGGTCGCTCGTCGTTGCTGGCCGCCGTCGCCGCCGGCCTGCGCATCGGCCGCACGGTGGTCGAGCTGTCGCCCGCCGCTCCGCGCAGCCTCGTCTGGGACGTGCTGCGAGGGCCGGGGAGCGGGGGCCGCTGGGCGTCGTGATCGACGACCTCGACGACCTGTTCGACGGCTGGGGCGAGGAGTACCGGGCGGAGGCGCAACTGGCGGTCGAGCGCCTGCTGCGCACGCGCGGGGTCGCGGTGGCGGCGAGCACGCGCCGGCCCGCGACGCTCGGCGCGTCGAGGGTCGGCGCGATGTTCCGCGAGACCGTGCTGCTGCGGCAGCCGAGCGCCCAGGACGTGCGCGCGGCGGGCGGCGACCCCGAGCTCTGGGCGCACGACGACCCGCCGGGGTCGGGCCAGTGGCACGGGCTGCGGTTCCGCGCCCTGCGGGCCGAGCCTCGGCCGCAGGGACGGCACGTCCGATCCCGCGGCACCGGCGACCCGGCATCGGGCGTCCCGCCCGTGCCGCTCCCGCGCGCCGGCGTGGCGCTCGGGTGCAGCGCGTCGCCGCGCGCGTTCGCCGAGCGGTGGCGCTGCGCCACCGGTGGCGAGGCGCTGCTGCTCGACCCCGCGGATCCCGGCGCGCGGCAGGCCGTCGCCGCGCGCACCGCTGCCGCGGGCCCGCGCTCCGACCCTGCCGGGCCCCTCCTCGTCGTCGGCGACGCGGCGGCGTGGGCCTCGAGCTGGAGCGTCGTGGCCGCGCAGCGCGAGTCGGCGACGCTGCTGGCCGACGGCGTCCCGGCGAACCTGCGCGCCCTCACCGGCGACCGCGAGCTGCCACCGCTGCTCGACGCCGGCTCCGACACGTTCTGGAGCCGCGAGCCCGGGCGCGAGACCCGCCGGTGCGGCTGGCCGGGCTGAGCCGCGGCCCGTCAGACGGTCGCGCGGATGCCGCCGACGCGGACGCCGCCGCCGAGCACGCGCAGGTCGAGCTCCTCGACCACGTCGTCGACGGCGTCGGCGGCGAGTGCGCCCGCTCCCGCGAGCAGTCGCAGCGCGACGACGGGCGCCGCCCGGCCGCTGCCGTCGAGGACCTTGAGCGCGACGGTCGTGCCGTCGGGCGCGGTCATGACCATGACGCCCTCCGCGCCGTGCTTGGCGAACACGCCGAGCCGGTCGATCGCGATGGTGTCGGGCCGACCGGGCCCCGCGACGACCCATCCGTTCGCGCGCACGGCCTCGGTCAATGCGCTCGCCTCGCGGTACAGCGCGAACGGCGACGAGGCCTGCGCGGTCGTGATGCGCTGCACGCCCCGCCCGAGCGCCTCGAGCGAGAGCGCGTGCACGGGTGCGCCGCAGCCGTCGATCGCCGTCGCCGCCGGCCGCTCGCCGGTGAGCCGCTCGACCACGTCGAGGATGCGGCGCTGCACGGGGTGCTCAGGGTCGAGGTAGCCCTCGAGCGGCCAGTCGTTCGCCGCGCACGCGAGCAGCATGGCGGCGTGCTTGCCCGAGCAGTTCATGGTGATGCGCTCCGCACCGCCGCCGGCACGTGCGAGGCGCTCGCGCGCATCCCGGTCGGACGGCTTCTCGGGCGGGCAGGCGAGCATCGACGCGGGGATGCCCGCGCGGCCGAGCAGCCCGCGCACCAGTGCGACGTGCCCCGCCGTGCCGCTGTGGCTGGCGGTGGCGATCGCCGCGTCCTCGCCGCGCAGGCTCACCCCGGTCGACATGACCGCGACCGCCTGGAACGGCTTGAGGCTCGAGCGGGGCAGGATCGGCGTCGTGACGTCGCCGAGCGTGCGGACGACCTCGCCGTCGGGCGAGAGCACGAGCGCCGAACCCGCGTGGCGGGACTCGACGAATCCGTTGCGCTCGACCACGGCCAGTTCGACCGCGTCGGCGACGCCGAAGGTACCGGTCACGGCTCAGTCCAGCGACGCGAAGGCGTCGTCGAGCACCGACAGCGCGTCGGCGATGAGCTCGTCGGTGACGGCCAGGCTCGGCAGGAACCGCAGCACGTTGCCGAACGTGCCCGCCGAGAGGAACAGCACGCCCCGCTGCGCGGCGAATGCGACGAGCGCCTGCACGGCCTCGGGGTTCGGCTCCTTCGTGTTCTCCGCGGTGCCCGGGCGCACGAGCTCGATGGCCTGCATCGCACCGCGGCCGCGCACGTCGCCGATGATGTCGTAGCGCTCGCGCAGCCGCTCGAGTCCGGCCGTCAGCGCGGCCTCGATGCGCTGCCCGGCCGCGAGCAGCTCGCCGCGGTCGATCGCCTCGAA
Organism: Agromyces mangrovi; assembly: GCF_030296695.1. Lineage (NCBI taxonomy): Bacteria > Bacillati > Actinomycetota > Actinomycetes > Micrococcales > Microbacteriaceae > Agromyces > Agromyces mangrovi (ex Wang et al. 2018). The sequence continues at coordinate 2,992,344 of NZ_AP027737.1, forward strand.
CACGGCGACGGCCGCCGCGCACGCGACGGGGTTGCCGCCGAAGGTGCCGCCGAGCCCGCCGGGCTGCGACGCGTCCATGATCTCGGCGCGGCCCGTGACGGCCGCGAGCGGCAGCCCGCCCGCGATGCCCTTGGCCGAGAGCACGAGGTCGGGCACCAAGCCGAAGTGCTCGCTCGCGAACACGCGACCCGTGCGCGCCATGCCGCTCTGGATCTCGTCGGCGATCATGACCACGTCGTTGGCCGTGCACCACTCCTGCAGCGCCGGCAGGTAGCCGTCGGCCGGCACCATGAAGCCGCCCTCGCCCTGGATGGGCTCGACCACGAGGCACGCGAGGTCGTCGGCCCCGACGGCCTTCTCGAGGTAGGAGATCGTGCGCGCCGCGGCATCCGCCCCGCTCAGCCCGTCGCGGTAGGGGTAGGAGCCGGGTGCGTGGTACACGTCGCCGGCGAGCGGGCCGTACCCGGTCGCGTACGGGTGCGCCTTGTAGTTCATTGCCATCGTGAGGTTGGTGCGGCCGTGGTAGGCGTGGTCGAGCACCGCGACGGCCCGCTTGCGCGTGAATCGCCGGGCGATCTTCACGCCGTTCTCGACCGCCTCGGCGCCCGAGTTCACGAGCACCGAGCGCTTGGCGAAGTCGCCGGGAGTGAGCTTCGCGAGCCACTCGGCGACCCGCACGTACTCCTCGTACGGCGTGATGGTGAAGAGGGTGTGGATGACGTCCTGCAGTTGGTCGGCCGCGGCGGCCACGACGGATGCCTCGGTGTGCCCGATCGTCGTCACGCCGATGCCCGCGCCGAAGTCGAGGAATCGGTTGCCGTCGACGTCCTCGAGCACCGCGCCGTTCGCGCGTGCGATGTAGACGGGCAGCACCGAGGAGACGCCGGCCGAGACGACCTCGACGCGTCGGGCGTGCAGCTCCTGCGACTTCGGGCCGGGGATCGCGGTGACGATCCGCCGCTCCTGCGGGATGGTGAAGACGGGTGCCGCGGCCCCGGAGGCGGGCGCGTTGATCGTGTGGGTCATGGTGCGCCCAGCCTACCGCCGGGTGCGTCGCGCACCGGCCACCGGCGCGGGCGCGCACGCGCGTGCGAGGATGGCCCGATGAGGGACGTGCACTCCTACGAGGTGGAGCTCGACTGGCTGGGGAACCGGGGCGAGGGCACCGCGAACTACCGCGCCTACGGGCGTGCGCACCGGCTGGAGGCGGCCGGCAAGCTGCATCCGATCGAGGGCTCGTCCGACCGCGTCTTCCACGGCGACCGCGAGCGCTGGAACCCCGAGGAGCTGCTCGTCGGGGCGCTCAGCCAGTGCCACATGCTCTCGTACCTGCACGTCGCCACCAACCACGGCGTGGTCGTCGTCGGCTACACCGACCGGGCGACGGGCACGATGCGCGAGGACGGCCGCGGCGGAGGGGCGTTCACCGAGGTGACGCTGCACCCGCGCGTGGTCGTGCGCGACGCAGGAATGGCCGACCTGGCCGCCACGCTGCACGCCGAGGCGGCGGAGAAGTGCTTCATCGCGGCATCCGTCGCCTTCCCCGTGCACCACGAGCCGGAGGTCGTCGTCGCGGACTGATCGCGGCCGGCAGGAGCTCAGCCGCGCCCGGCGGTGCCCAGCGGCCAGGCCGGCTCGACCGGGCAGGCCTGCCCGTCGGCGAGGTTCGCGCACGGCGGGAAGAACGCGTCGAAGCGCTCCGCGAGCGGGTCGCCGAACCATCGGTGCCAGATGCGCCAGAAGTTGAAGTTGCCCCAGGCGGAGCATCCGTCGCCCGACCCGGGATCGTCGAGCGTCGCCTCGTTCGGCTGGTACGGCGTGTAGTTGTAGAGCCCGGCCGTCGCCTGGTTGCGAATGACGACGGATGCCGCGCCGCAGCCGGGATCCGGGTGGAACTGCACGTCGTTCGCACCCACCTCGTACCGGCGCTCGGTGTACTGCGTGTACTGCCGGAACTGCCACGCGGCCGCGTAGACCTGGTTGAAGAACCCGAAGTAGCGCGTGTCGCAGTCGGCGCCGTCGGGGCACGCGTAGCCGGTGGCGCGGTCGTAGCCGTACGCCGACGGGTGCGTCACGAGCGACTGCTCCTTCTGCAGCAGCACGAGCAGCGCGCGCGGGCTGACCCCGCACGCCTGCGCGACCTTCGCGATGATCGTCGACGCCAGCTCGCGGCGGGTGCCCTCGTAGGCGTCGCAGTGGCCGTCCTCCTCGGCCGCCTTGTCGGGCGTGTCCTCGCGGTAGTCGGCGAGGCACGGCACGCCGTCGCTCGGCGTGCAGCGGCGCGACTCGAAGAAGTGCTGCACCTGCGTCGCGGTCATCGCGTCGGCGTTGTAGAAGCTGTCGTCGCTGACGATGAGGCCCGGGTCGAAGTCGTCCGGGTCGGGGTCGGGCAGCAGGCTCGCGTAGCGCGGCACCGGCGGCGGTTCGGGCTCCTCCGCGGTGCATCCGGCGGTCGCGAGCAGCACCACCACGGCGGCGGCTGCGACGACGAGCGATCTGAGCGGCATCGTGCGAACCCTACGCGCGGGCACCGTGAGCCGGCCGTGAATCAGCCGTCGACCAGGGGGCGGTCGTTGTAGCGGCCCGCGAGCTCCTGCCCGGAGAGCGCGTGGATGCCCGCCATGACCTGCTCGGTGAGCTCGCGGCGGGCCCGGCCCGAGGTCGCCGGCGCGTCGGGGTCGGGCGCGATGGGCGCTCCGAAGTGCACGGCGACCGGGCGCACGCGGGGCCACCGTGTGCCCACGGGCTGGATCGCCTCGGTGCCGATGAGCCCGACCGGCACGACCGGTGCGCCCGTGGCGAGCGAGAGCCAGGCGACGCCCGTGCGGCCGCGGTAGAGCAGCCCGTCGGTCGAGCGGGTGCCCTCGGGGTAGATCGCGAACGCGCTGCCCGACTCGAGCACGTCTCGCCCGCGGTCGAGCGCCGCCTGCGCCTGGCTGCCCGCGCCGCGCTCGACCGCGACCGCGCCGATCGCCTCGAAGAACGTGCGCGAGACCCAGCCCGAGAACCCCGTGCCGGTGAAGTAGTCCGACTTCGTGAGGAACTGCACCGGTCGGGGCGCGACCAGGGGGATGACGATGCTGTCGATCAGCGAGAGGTGGTTGCTCGCGATGATGACCGCGCCGGTGCGGGGCACGTGCTCGCGGCCCGTGATCGTCGGGCGGTAGAGCAGCAGCGCCAGCGGTCGCAGGATGCCGCGCACCACGTAGTAGACGAGTCCGGGTCGGGTGGCGCGGCGCGCGCTCGGGGCGGTCACGCGACGACCCTACCCGCGGGCGCATGCGCTGCCCGCCATGCCGTGGAGAGCGGGCGCGCGGGCGTGGGCGCCGCGACACGGCATCATGGAGCGATGGATGCGACGCAGGACGGTGATCGGTTCGAGCTCGGCGAGCGCGGGCCGAGCGTGTTCGTGCATCGCACCGCGCGGCGGGCGCCGTCGGCCACGGCGGTGCTGCGCGCGCTGCTCGCCGACCGCGCCGAGGTGCCGTCCGACGACATCGAGCTCGACTGGTCGTGCGCGGCGTGCGGCGCGCGCCATGCGGCGCCCGTCGTCGGCTATCCGACCACCGCGTCCGGCGGGCGCTGGTACGCCGACGCCGCGGCCGCGCCCGGACTGGGGGTGGCGGTCGTCGACCGACGCCGCACGGTCGGCCTCGCGATCGAGCCGGTCGACCTCGTCGACGCGCCGGCGATCGACCTCGCCGCGTTCCATCCGAGCGAGCGCACCGCCCTCGACGCGATGGACGACGAGGAGCGGCGGGTCGCGCGCGCCGCGCTCTGGGCGCGCAAGGCAGCACTGCTGCGCGCGGTCGGGCACACGCGGTTCCTCGAGCCCGCGCGCATCGCGCTCTCGCTGCCCGACGACGCGCCGGGGCGCATGGAGCGCTCGGTGCCCGAGTTCGACGCGCTCGGCGCCGCGCCCGAGTTCCACGGCGTGCCGGTCGGCGGCGGCTGGGTGGCCGCCGTCGCCGTGCTCGGCTGACGCGCGCCGGCCCGCGGGCGCGCCGGCCCGCCGACCCGACCGACCCGTAGGGTGGGGTCGTGCGCAGCGTCCTCATCCTCGGTTCCACCGGCTCCATCGGCACGCAGGCGCTCGACGTCATCGCGGGCGCGCCGGATCGCTTCCGGGTGGTCGGCCTGGGCGTCGGCAGCGACGTCGACGGGCTCGCCGCCCAGGCCGAGCGGTTCGGCGTCGAGCACACCGCGGTCGGCGTCGACGAGGCGGTCGCGCTCGTGCGCGACGTCGAGGCCGACGTGGTGCTGAACGGCATCACGGGCTCGGTCGGGCTGGCGCCGACCCTCGCCGCGCTCGAGGAGGGCCGCACGCTCGCGCTCGCGAACAAGGAGTCGCTCATCGTCGGCGGCGAGCTCGTCACCGGCATCGCCGCCCCCGGCCAGATCGTGCCGGTCGACTCCGAGCACAGCGCCATCGCGCAGGCGCTGCACGCCGGCACGCACGACGAGATCCGCCGGCTCGTGCTCACCGCCTCGGGCGGGCCGTTCCGCGGGCGCACCCGCGCCGAGCTCGCCGACGTGACGCCGGCCGACGCGCTCGCGCACCCCACCTGGGACATGGGTCTCGTGGTCACCACGAACTCCGCCACGCTCGTGAACAAGGGCCTCGAGGTCATCGAGGCGCACCTGCTGTTCGACGTGGACTACGACCGCATCGACGTGGTCGTGCACCCGCAGTCGATCGTGCACTCGATGGTCGAGTTCGTCGACGGCTCCACCATCGCGCAGGCCTCGCCGCCCGACATGCGACTGCCGATCTCGCTCGGGCTGGACTGGCCGCACCGCGTCGCTGGGGTGGGGCGCCCGCTCGACTTCACGACCGCGCAGTCGTGGGCGTTCGAGCCGCTCGACGAGACCGCATTCCCGGCGGTGGCGCTCGCGAAGTCGGTCGGCCGCGCGGGTGGCGCGTACCCCGCGGTGTTCAACGCCGCGAACGAGCAGGCGGTCGCCGCGTTCCACGCGGGGCGCATCGGCTTCACCGGCATCGTCGACACCGTGCAGGCCGTCGTCGACGCGTTCGAACCGGGGCCCGGCGCGCTGACCGTCGAGTCGCTCGCCGCAGCGGAGGCGGAGGCCCGGCGCGCCGCCGACGCGCGCATCGCCGCCGCCTGACGAGGCCCCGACCAGGGGCCGACGACCAGCCGGTTCACAGCGCAGCGGGGATACGCTGTGTCGGTGGACTCCGTGCTGGCCTTCATCCTGGGCGTCGTCATCATCGCCCTCGGGCTCGCCGTGTCCATCGGCCTGCACGAGATCGGGCACCTGCTGCCCGCGAAGCTGTTCAAGGTCAAGGTCACGCAGTACATGATCGGCTTCGGCCCGACCATGTGGTCGACGCGTCGCGGCGAGACCGAGTACGGCGTCAAGGCCATCCCGCTCGGCGGCTACATCTCGATGATCGGCATGTTCCCGCCCGAGAAGCACCGACCGGCGGATGCCGCGACCGACGTCGGCCCGCTGGCCGACCTGGGCGAGTCGGAAGCGCAGACGGCGGACGCGACCGCCGCTCCCCGACGCATGCCCGTCGGGGCATCCAGTGCCCGCAACGGCAGCACCGGGTTCTTCCAGTCGCTCGCGGAGGACGCGCGCAGCGCGAGCGCCGACACGATCGGCCCCGGCGAGGAGGACCGCGCGTTCTACAAGCTGCCGGTCTGGAAGCGCATCGTCATCATGCTCGGCGGGCCGTTCATGAACCTGCTGCTCGCGGTGGTGCTCTACGCCGTGCTGCTGATGGGCTTCGGGATCGCGCAGCCCAGCACGACGATCGGCTCGGTGTCGGAGTGCGTGGTGCCGGCGACCAGCGCCAGCCAGGAGTGCGAGCCGGGCGACGCGGCCGCCCCGGGCGCCGACGCGGGCGTGCAGCCCGGCGACCGGCTGGTGTCGATCGCGGGGGAGCCGATCGAGAGCTGGACCGGATTCACCGAGGTCGTGCGGGCGAACGCGGGCCAGCCGCTGGCGCTCGTGGTCGAGCGCGACGGGGCCGAGACCACCCTGACCGTGACGCCGCGGCTCACCGAGCGCTACGTCTACGCCGACGACGGCTCGATCCGCGAGGACGCGAGCGGCGAGGCCATCACCGAGGAGGTGGGCTTCGTGGGCGTCGGCCCGGCGTCGGAGACCGTGCAGCAGCCGGTCACCGCCGTGCTGCCCGCGGTGGGCGACAACGTCCAGGCGGTCGGCGGCATCATCCTCAACCTGCCCCAGCGCATGGTCGACGTGGCGCAGGCCGCGTTCGGCACCGAGGAGCGCGACCCGAACGGGCCGATCAGCGTGGTCGGCGTCGGTCGCGTCGCGGGGGAGATCGCGAGCATCGACGAGATCCCGATCGCGAACAAGGCGGCCGGCCTCATCGGCATCCTCGCGTCGCTCAACGTCGCCCTCTTCGTGTTCAACCTCATCCCGCTGCTGCCGCTCGACGGCGGCCACGTCGCCGGCGCGCTCTGGGAGGCGGTGCGGCGCGGCTTCGCCAAGCTGTTCCGCCGGCCCGACCCCGGCCCCGTCGACATGGCCAAGTTCATGCCCGTGACCCTCGCGGTCGTGGTGGTGCTCGGCGCCATGAGCGCCCTGCTCATCTACGCCGACATCGTCAAGCCCATCTCGATCCTCTGACGTGCCGTACCGATCCACCGACGTGAGCGTCACGTCGCCACCGACCAGGGCCTCCTCCCACGAGCGGATGCCCCGGGGCGGCGCGGCCCGCCCGCTCTCGCCCGCACCGGCCGTCGGTGCCGCCGGGCGTCGCGGCGACCTGCTGGGCCTGCTCGCGCCGGTCGTGCTGAGCGCGCTCGTGCAGGTGCCCGCGGCGCTCTGGGTCGCCCTGCGGGTCGCCGAGTCGCCGCTCGCCGGGGCGCTGGCGGTGCTGCTGGCGATCGCGGGCCCGACCGCGCTGCTCGCATCGCGGCGCCTGCCGGGGCCGACCGTCGCCGTGGTGGCCGCGCTGGCCGCGCTCGACCTGCTCCTCGCGCCCGACGCGGGCGTGCCGTACGTGGCACTGGCGTTCGCGGTCGTGCTCGGCGTGGCGCGCGGCGCGACCGCGTGGACGCTCGCCTCGCTCGCGGCCGCGTGGCTCGCGTGCCTGGCGCTCGGGGCGGAGCTGGGCCTGGCGTGGCATCCGCTGCGGATCGCCGCCGTCACCGCGGTGCTGGCGCTGTGCGTCGCGTTCGGCGCCCTCCTCGGGCGCCGGCGGGCCCGACTCGCACGGCTGCGGGTCGAGGCGGAGCGACGGCAGCGTCGTGCCGAGCGTGCCGAGCGCGTGCGCATCGCCCGGGAGCTGCACGACGTGCTCGCTCGCTCGCTGGTGCGCATCAACCGGGAGTCGGGCGCAGCGCTCGACGAGGCCGAACACGATCCCGAGCGCGCTCGCGCGGCACTCGCGAGCATCACGATCACGAGCCGTACCGCCCTCGACGACGTGCGCGAGGTGCTCGGCGCGCTCGGCGGCGACAGCCCGGTGGGCCGGCTCGACCCCCGGGCCGACCTCTCCGCGCTGCCGGGCCTGATCGACGGGTTCGCCGGTGCCGGGCTCGACGTCGAGTTGCACGACCGCCTCGCGACCCCGCCGGCGGCGCCGGTGCAGCTGGCCGCCTACGCCATCGTGCAGGAGGCGCTGACGAACGCGGTGCGGCACGCGGCCGCCTCGGCGTTCGTCTCGCTCGCCCGCACCGGCGACGTGCTCGACGTCGTGGTCGACGACGACGGCCCGGGCTTCGGCGACGCGGAGCCCGGCGCCGGCATGCGCGGCATGCGCGAGCGCGCCGCAGCGCTCGGGGGCACGCTCGAGTTCATCGTGTCGCCGTTCGGCGGCGCGCGCGTGCGCGCCCGCCTGCCCTGGACCTCCGCCGACTGACGGCCGCGTCAGCGCCGCCCGTGATCAGCGGGAGAGGAGCAGCGCGTCGCCCTGGCCGCCGCCGCCGCACAGCGCGACCGCCGCGCGGCCCGAGCCGCGACGCGAGAGCGCGAGTGCCGCGTGCAGGGCGAGACGGGCGCCGGATGCCCCGATCGGATGTCCGAGCGAGATGGCGCCGCCGTCGGGGTTGACGATGTCGGCGTCCACGCCGAGGTCGCGCGACGACTGCAGCGACACGGCCGCGAACGCCTCGTTGATCTCGATGTGGTCGAGGTCGGAGACCTCCCATCCGTGTCGCGCGAGGGCCGCCGCGATGGCGTTCGCGGGCTGCGAGTGCAGCGAGTTGTCGGGTCCGGCGACGTGGCCCGACGACTCGACGACCGCGAGCCAGGGGAGTCCGTGCTCCTCGGCCCACGCGCGCGATGCGACCACGAGCGCCGAGGCGCCGTCGCTGAGCGGCGACGAGTTGCCGGCGGTGATCGTGCCCTCGGCGGCGAACGCGGGGCGGAGGCGCGCGAGCACCTCGACGGTCGAGTCCCCGCGCACGCCCTCGTCGGCGGCGACGGTGACCGGGTCGCCCTTCCGCTGCGGCACGTCGACCGGCACGATCTCGTCGTCGAACACGCCGGCGGCCTGCGCCGCGGCGGCGCGCTGGTGCGACGCGGCGGCGATCTCGTCCTGCTCCGCGCGGCCGAGGCCGAGTCGGCCGTTGACCCGCTCGGTCGACGCGCCCATCGAGTCGCCGTCGAACGCGTCGGTGAGGCCGTCGTGCGCGGCGTGGTCGAGCATGGTGACGCTCCCGTAGGGCCAGCCGCGACGCGAGCCGGGCAGCAGGTGGGGTGCGTTGGTCATCGACTCCTGGCCGCCGGCGACGACGACGGATGCCTCGCCGAGGCGGATCATGCGGGCTGCATCGACGACCGCGGCGAGGCCCGACAGGCACACCTTGTTGAGGGTCATCGCGGGCACGCGCCAGGGGATGCCGGCGGCGTTCGCGCTCTGCTTCGCGGGGTTCTGGCCGGCACCCGCCTGCAGCACCTGGCCCATGAGCACGGCGTCGACGTCGTCGGGGGAGACCCCGGTGCGCTCGAGGGCGCCGCGGATCGCGGCGGTGCCGAGCTCGACGGCCGACAGGCGGGCGAACGCGCCGTTGACGCGGCCCTGCGGGGTGCGTGCGCCGCCGATGATGACGACGTCGTTGGGGGTGCTGCTCATCGCGTTCGTGACTCCTTCGTCCGGGTTGTGGAGAGCGAGTTGCGCACTCGCCCACTGCCGCCTAGTGTACATTTCTGAAACCTGAACCACCTGTCAGGTTTCAACCGACACTGCAGTCACACCTTCCTTGAGAGGCATACCAATGCGGGTTACGAAGAAGTACCTTGCCGTCGGCGTTCTCGCCGCGTCGGCGTTCGCCCTGGTCGGCTGTGCGCCGACCGCCGCCGACGGCGGAGACGACACGACCGGGGAAGAGCTCGCCCCGGTCAGCATCGGCATGATCACGTCCCAGACGGGACCGCTCGCCGCCTACGGCGAGGCCTACACGGCCGGCTTCGAGGCCGGCCTCGACTACGCGACCGACGGCACCGGTGAGGTCGACGGCCGCGAGCTCGACATCACCTGGGAGGACGACCAGGGCAACCCCGACACGGCCGTCTCCAAGGCCAAGGACCTCATCGGCCAGGGCACCACCATCCTCGCGGGCACCGTCTCGTCGGGCATCGCCACCGCGCTCGCCGAGCAGGCCGCGCAGAACCAGGTGCTCTACATCTCCGGTCCGGCAGCGGCCGACGCGATCACCGGCGTCAACGAGTACACCTTCCGCTCGGGTCGCCAGACCTACCAGGACGTCGCGACCGCCGGCACCTTCATCGGCGACGCCGCGGGCAAGAGCGTCGTGGTCTTCGCGCAGGACACCGCGTTCGGCCAGGGCAACCTCGCCGGCGTCGAGGCCGTGCTCGGCGGCCAGGGCGCGACCGTCGACGGCGTGCTCGTCGCCGAGGACGCGACCGAGTTCACCCCGTTCGCGCAGCAGCTCATCGACGCCGAGCCCGACCTGATCTTCGTGGCCTGGGCGGGTGCGAGCTCGGGCGCGATGTGGACCGCGCTGCAGCAGCAGGGCGTGTTCGACGTGGCCCCGGTCGTCACCGGCCTCGGCGATGTCGCGACCTACGGCGCCTACGGCGACGCGTCGGGCGACATCAGCTTCCTGAACCACTACTTCGCGGGCGCGAGCGGCAGCGACGCCGAGGCCGCGATGCTCGAGTACCTCGAGGCGGAGGGCATGGTCGGCGACCTGTTCTCGCCCGACGGCTTCCTCGCCGCGCAGATGATCGTCGAGGCCGTCCGCGCAGGCGACTCGGTCGATGACATGATCGCCGCGCTCGAGGGTGCGTCCTTCGACTCCGTCAAGGGCGAGGTCACCGTACGCGCCGAGGACCACGCGGTGGTCCAGGAGATGTACCAGGTCAGCCTGGTCGACGACGGCGGCGCCTGGGTGCCCGAGCTGATCGAGTCGGTCGACGCCGAGGCCGTCGCACCTCCCGTCGCCGGTTAGTCCCGCAACATGAGCGAACACGCGATGCTGTCCCTGAACGGGGTCGGCCTGACCATCGGCGGTGCCCGCATCCTGCACGAGGTGACGCTCAGCGTCCCCCACGGCGAGATGCTCGGCGTCATCGGCCCGAACGGCGCCGGCAAGACCACGCTCTTCAACGTGGTCTCCGGCCTGCTCGCGCCGACCGCCGGATCGGTCGAGCTCGACGGACAGGACGTCACGAAGGAACCCATCCATCGCCGCGCAGCAGTCGGGCTCGGCCGGACGTTCCAGACGTCCAGCGTGTTCGGAGCACTCAGCGTGCTCGAGAACGTGCGCCTGGCGGCGCAGGCCCATGAGGGCCGGGCCGCGTCGGTGTTCCGCGTACCGCGGGCCACCGACGCGGCCACCCGCCGGGCCCGCGAGGCCCTCGAGGAGGTCGACCTGGGCCACCGCGCCGACGCCGAGGCTTCCGGCCTCGCGCACGGCGAGAAGCGCAAGCTCGAGATCGCGATGCTCATCGCGACCGAGCCGAAGCTGGTCCTCCTCGACGAACCGATGGCCGGGGTCGGCTCGGGCGACGTGCCCGCGCTGTCCGAGGTCATCCGCCGCCTGCACCGGGGCGGGCGCACGGTGCTCATGGTCGAGCACCACATGGAGGTCGTGCTCGGCCTCGTCGACCGGGTCGCGGTCATGCACCACGGCGAGCTGCTCGCCTGCGACACCCCCGAGGCCGTCATGGCCGACCCCACCGTCCAGTCCGCCTACCTGGGAGAGACCGTATGAGCGAGCCGATCCTGGCCGTCTCGGGCCTCCACGCCCGCATCGCGGGCCAGCAGGTGGTCGAGGACGTCAGCTTCACCGTGCCGTCCTCCGGCGTCACCGCCCTCCTCGGGCGCAACGGCGTCGGCAAGACGAGCACCATCAAGGCCGTGCTCGGCCTCATCGACCGCACGGGCGACGTGCGCCTGGCGGGCGACCGGGTCGACCGGCTGCCCACGCACCGCATCGTGCAGCGCGGCGTCGGCTACGTGCCCGAGGACCGCGAGGTGTTCGCGGGGCTGACTGTCGCCGAGAACCTCCGCCTCGCCGAGCGCGACGCCGAACCGCGGCGCGAGCTCGTCGAGCGGCTGTTCCCCGACCTCGTGCAGCGCAAGGCCCAGCGCGCCGGCACCCTCTCGGGCGGCCAGCAGCAGATGGTCTCGCTCGCGCGCGCCCTGCTGAACGACAACCGGGTGCTCCTCGTCGACGAGCCCACGAAGGGCCTCGCGCCCAAGATCGTGGGCGAGGTCGCCGAGGCGCTCGAGGCCGTGGCCGACACGGTGCCGATCCTGCTCGTCGAGCAGAACCTGCACGTGGTGCGCCAGCTCGCGACCGACGTCGTCGTGCTGAGCGGCGGCCGCGTCGTGCACACCGGCGGCGCCGCCGAGTTCCTCGACGACGACGACCTGGTGCACCGCCTGCTGGGCGTGCACGGCGACCACGCCGAATCGGATGCCCCCGAGGGCGCGCCCGCGCCCGAGGCATCCGCCACCACCGACACCACGACCGAGGAGGGTCGCGCATGAGCACCGTCATCCTGCTGCTCGTCACGGGCCTCGGCCTCGGCGCGCTCTACTTCCTGGTCGCATCCGGCCTGTCGCTGATCTACGGCCTCATGCACGTGCTGAACTTCGCCCACGGCGTGTTCCTCACCATCGGCGCGTTCCTCGGCTGGGAGGTCGGCCGTCGCGTCTCCGACGGCACCTGGGGCGGCCTGCTGCTCTCGATGCTCGTCGGCGCGGTGGTCGGCGCGATCGTCGCGGCGCTCACCGAGTACCTGCTGATTCGTCGGCTCTACGAGCGGCACATCGAGCAGGTGCTCGTCACGGTGGGTCTCGCGCTCGCCGGCGTCGCCCTCATGGAGGGCATCTGGGGCACCGACCCGATCTACACGGCGAAGCCCGCCTGGCTCACCGAGACCACGGAGATCCTCGGCGCGCGCATCCCGAACGACCGGTTCCTGCTGATCGGCATCGCGGTCCTGGTGCTCCTCGGCATCGTGCTCTTCCTGCGCGGCACGAGGTACGGCCTCATCATCCGCGCCGGCGTCGAGAACCGGCACATGGTGACCGCGCTCGGCATCGACGTGCGACGCTCGTTCACCCTCGTGTTCGCGATCGGCGGCGCGGCGGCCGGCCTCGGCGGCGTGCTCGCATCGGTCTACTACGGCTACGTGTCGGCGCACCTCGGCAGCTCGCTGCTCATCTTCGCCTTCATCGTGACCGTCATCGGCGGGCTCGGCTCCCTCGCGGGCGCGGCGATCGCGTCGGTGCTCGTGGCGGTGCTGCAGCAGTTCGCCAACTTCTACCTCGGCGGCACGGGCGACCTCGCGGTCGTGCTCGCGCTCGCAGCGGTACTGCTCATCCGCCCGAGCGGACTCATGGGGAAGGCAGCAGCATGACCACCACGAACCGTCGCCGCATCGCCTGGATCGCCGGATCCGCCGCGATCATCGTGCTCGCGGCCATCCTGCCGCTGCTCGCCATCGAGATCCCCGGGGTGTTCCCCGGCCCCACCTACACGCCCGGCACGCTCCAGCTGCTCGCGTACGCCATGCTCATCGCGGCGCTCGCGCTCAGCTACCGGCTGCTGTTCGGCCTGGCCGGCATGCTCTCGTTCGGCCACGCGCTGTTCTTCGCGGCCGGCGCCTACGGGCTGGGCGTCGTGCTCGAGTGGTTCGCCCCGTCCGAGCTGCCGAGCGAGGTCGTCTTCATCGGCGCCATCCTCATCACGCTCGTGTTCGGCATCGTGCTCTCGCTCACGGTCGGCTCGCTGGCCCTCCGCGTCGGCGGCATCTCCTTCGCCATGGTGACGCTCGCGTTCGCGCAGGCCGGGTCGGTGCTGATCCGCCGCAACCCGGGCGGCGCGACCGGCGGCGAGGAGGGCCTCGCGCTCGACATCACGCACGTGCCCGAGGGCTTCATCGGCGTGATGAACACGCGCAACCTCTACTGGTTCGCGCTCGGCGTGCTCGTCTTCGTGTACCTCGTGGTGCTGTGGGTCGAGCGCTCGCGCGCCGGCCATGTCGCTGCCGCGGGCCGCGAGAACGAGCTGCGCGTGCGCGTGCTCGGCGTGCGCCCGTACCCGGTGAAGCTGCTGGTGTTCACGGTGGCGGGTGCGCTCGCCGCGGTCGCGGGCATGGGCTACCTGCTGCTCCAGTCGGGCGCCGCCCCGCGCGTCGCCACCGCCGACTTCACGCTCACGCTGCTCGTCATCGTGGTGCTGGGCGGCGTCGGCTACCGCTGGGGCGCCATCATCGGCGGACTGATCTACACGCTGCTCGACCAGCGCCTCACCGCGCTGGCCGGCTCGGAGGCGATCGCCGCCCTGCCCGACGTGCTGCGCATCCCGCTCTCGGAGCCGCTGTTCATCCTCGGTACGCTCTTCATACTCGTCGTCATGTTCCTGCCGGGCGGCATCGCGGGCATCCCGCAGCGCCTCCGCACGCACCGACGCTCGACGGCGCTCGAGTCGAAGGAGACCGTGGATGCCTGACGCAGGGCTGCACACGCTGGGGCGCTGGACCCGGGATCGCGCGATCGCGACGCCCGACCGCGTGGCCGTCGACGACCGGGGCGTGGCGATCACGTACCGGCAGCTCGATGAGCGCGCGGCGGGCCTCGCCGAGCGGCTGCTCGACGCCGGGTACGGCGTGGGCGACCGCATCGCGACGGTCACCGGCAACAGCGCCGACCAGGTCGTGCTGTTCTTCGCCTGCGCGAAGGCGGGCCTCGTGCTCGTGCCCCTGTCGTGGCGGCTCACGCCCCGTGAGCTCGCCGAGCAGCTCGCGGCGTCCGACCCGGCGCTGCTCGTGGTCGAGGAGGAGTTCCAGACCCTCGCGCGTGCCGCACGCGACCGGCTTCCGGGCCGGCTCGCCGACGCGGCGCCAGGTGCGCACGGCGTCGAGGCCGACGTGCCGGCTCCGAGCGGGGAGCGGGCGGATGCCCCGGAGCGACGCCCGGTCGCCGACGACGACGCGCTGCTCATCATCTTCACGTCGGGCACCACCGGCAACGCCAAGGGCGCCGTGCTCACGCACGCGAACTGCTTCTGGTCGAACCTCGCGCTCTCGCGCATCGCCGAGATCACGACCCACGACACGGTGCTCGCGGTCATGCCGCAGT